>CAMKGX010000035.1 GCA_946412355.1 uncultured Clostridia bacterium | reverse complement strand
ACCCCCAGATACGCCAGCACGCAGAACGCCGCGCTGACGGCGGTGAACACCGTCACCACCTTCACCTCGTTCCAGCCGCACAGCTCGAAGTGGTGGTGCAGCGGCGCCATCTTGAAGATGCGCTTGCCGTGGGTCAGCTTGAAATACCCCACCTGGATGATATCGCTCAATGTCTCGCAGATGTACACGATGCCCACCAGCAGCAGCACCAGCGGCATATCGTAGGCAAAGGCCAACGCCGCCACCGCGCCGCCTAAAAACAGGGAGCCGGTGTCGCCCATAAACACCTTGGCGGGGTAGTGGTTGTACAGCAGGAAGCCCAGCAGGCCCCCCACCAGCGCCCCGGAGAACACGCCCAGGGACGTAAAGCCCGGCCACACCACCGCCATCACGGCGAAGAATACGCCCACCGGCACCGTCACCGACGAGGAAAGGCCGTCCACGCCGTCGGTGATGTTCACGGCGTTCACCGTGCCCACGATGACGAACGCGGCGAACACCAGATACACCACCCAGGGCAGCACGATATGGGTCTGGAAAAAGGGGATATACAGGTTGGGCGTCAGCATCCCCTCATACCGCATCAAGGTCAAAAACGCAATGGCCGCCGCCAGCTGAAGCAGGAATTTCTGCCCCGCCGTCAGGCCGGTGTTGTTGTGCTTCTTCACCTTTTCGTAGTCGTCAATAAAGCCGATGGCGCCGAACACCAGCGCGAAGCCGTAGACGTACAGATGGGTGAATACGCCGTGCCGCATCTCCTGCCATCCCGCCGCCACAATGGCCACGGCGATGCCGATGATGAACATGATGCCGCCCATGGTGGGGGTGCCCTGCTTGGACATGTGCCACGTGGGGCCGATTTCCTTGATGCTCTGCCCGGCCTTCAGCGCCCGCAGCGCGGGAATCAGCAGCCGCCCCGCCACCGCGGTGACGGCGAAGCTGATGACCAGTGCCAGAATGATTTCCATATCGTTGCTCCTTTCCGCCCCAATCGGCGGGTGTCCTTGGTAAATGTCAGTGTTTCAAATGCTCCGCCACGATGACCCGCTCGTCCATAGGGTAGTGCACGTGGTTAATCTCCTGGTAATCCTCGTGGCCCTTGCCTGCCAGCACGATGACGTCGCCGTCTTTGGCGTTGTCCATGGCCCAGTGAATGGCCTCCACCCGGTCGGGGATGGTCACGTAGTGGTCACAGCCCGCCATCCCCGCCAGAATGTCGTCGATGATGGCCTGGGGCTCCTCGGTGCGGGGGTTGTCGGAGGTGACAATGCAGAAGTCGGCCAGCCGCGCCGCAATACCGCCCATAATGGGCCGCTTGGTGCGGTCCCGGTCGCCGCCGCAGCCGAACAGCACCACCGTCCGGCCCTTGGCAAAGCCCTTCACCGCCGTCAGCACGTTTTCCAGGGCGTCGGGGGTGTGGGCGTAGTCGTTCAAAATGGTGTAACCCTTGCCGGGGGTGGGGATGACCTCCATCCGCCCCTTCACGCCGTGGCCCTGCCGGAGGGCGTCGGCGCAATCGGCCAGGGACACCCCCAGGTTGTAGCAGACCGCCATGGCGTCCAGGGTATTATATACGGTAAACGGCCCGGGAATGCCTACCTCCACCGGGGTCCACTCCGTGTCCGCCTCGGCGTCGAAGGCCACGCTGCCGGCGGTGAGGCGAACGTTCCTGGCCCGCAAGTCGGCCTCGCTGTCCACGCCGTAGCTGAAGCGGCGGCAGGTGCTGCCCTGGAGCAGCCTCTCGTGCCAGGGGTCGTCGGCGTTATACACCGCCGTGTCGCACTGGCGGAACAGCAGCGCCTTGGCGTCGCAGTAATTCTCCATGGTCTTGTGGAAATCCAGGTGATCCTGGGTGAGATTGGTGAACACGGCCACCGCAAAGGGAATGCCATACACCCGGTCCAGGGCCAGCGCGTGGGAGGATACCTCCATCACCACGTGGGTGCAGCCCGCGTCGGCCATCTGGCGGAACAGGCGCTGCAGCTCAAAGGACTCCGGTGTGGTGCGCTCGGTGGGGATCACCTGGTCGCCGATCATGTTCTGAATGGTGCCGATGAGGCCCACCTTGGCCCCGGCCTTCTTCTCCAAAATGCTCTTGATGAGATAGGTGGACGTGGTTTTTCCGTTGGTGCCGGTGACGCCCACCATGGTCATCTCCCGGGCCGGGTGGTCAAACCAATTGGCGCCGATGATGCCCAGCGCCCGCCGGGTATTCTCCACCACCACGCAGGGGATGGTTCCCTCCACCTCGTGTTCGCAGATGGCGCACACCGCGCCCTTCTCCGCCGCCATGGGCACGAACTTGTGGCCGTCCACGGCGAAGCCCGACACCGCCACAAACAGATCCCCCGCCTGGGTTTGGCGGCTGTCGTAGCTGACGCCGGTGATTTCCGTCTCCATGTCCGCGGTGGTGGCGCGCACGGCCACGCCCCGCAGCAAATCCTTCAATTTCATCGTACATACCTCCTGCTGCCCGCCGCTACATAGCCGCGCCCGCAGCCCTCGTATTATACCACCCGAAGGGCACCGCTATCAGCGCATTTCCTGCCTCATTTCGGGAAAAAGATGCTTTTTCCTGCCTCAGTCCAGCACCGACGTGTCGCCCAGCCGCACGGTGATCACCGTGCCGGCGGCCACCTCCGTGCCCGCCTCCTCCGACTGGCCCAGCACACGGATGCTGCCGCTGCCGGTGGCGGTGGCGCCGGTAAAGCGAATCAGCAGCCCCGCGTTGGTGGCGGTGGTGTTGGCGTCGGCAGGGGAGCGGCCCAGCAGATTGGGCACAATGCAGGGCGTGTCGGGCTTCTCCGCCCCAGCGTACAGCACCACCGTGGAGTTCCGGGGGATGATGGCGCCGCCGGCGGGGGTCTGGTCGGTGATAGTGTCGCCGTCGCCCACAATGCGGCAGGTGAAGCCCTTTTCTTTCAGCGCCGCCTCCGCCTCGTCCCGGCCCATGTCCACCGCGTTGGGCACGGTGGTGTCGATGCCCAGCAGCTCTTCGGCGCTGTAGGTGGGCTCCATGCCCAGATAGGGCAGGATTTCGCCCATCACCGTGCTGGCCATGGGGGCCACCATCTGGCCGCCGGACACGTAGGTGCCGGTGTTGCGGCTGGGGGTATCCAGCGTCAGCAGCATGATGATCTCCGGGTCGTCCGCCGGGGCAAAGCACAGGAAGGACACCACCACGTCGCCGCTGTTGCCCTTATCCGCCGTGCCGGTCTTGCCGCCGATGCGGTAGCCCGCCACCTGGCCGTTCTTGCCGGTGCCCTCTGCCACCACGTATTCCAAACACTCCCGCACCTTGGCGGAGGTCTCCTCGGAGATGACCTGCCGCACCGGCGTGGTGTCGTGCTGAAAGACCACGTTGCCCTGGTCGTCCAGAATCTGCTCCACCAAGTAGGGGGAGTGGAGATAGCCGCCGTTGATGCAGGCGGCCTGGGCGGCAATCAGCGCCACCGGCGTCACGTTAAAGTTCTGGCCGAAGGCGTAGCAGGCCAGATCCAGCTGGGTAAAGGAGGGCTCCGGGATGAAAATGCCCGTGGCCTCGCCGGCCAGGTCGATGTCCGTGCCGGAGAGGAGCCCGAAAGAGCGCATGTATTGGTAAAATTTCGTCGTGCCCAGCCGCAGGCCGTAGGTGATAAAGGCGGGGTTGCAGGAGTTGCCCACCGACTCCTTCAAGGTCTGCAGGCCGTGGCCCGCCTTGTTGGAGCAGTAGATGGTGGAGCCGGACACGGTGATGGAGCCGCCGCAGTTGACGGTGGTGTTCAGGTCGATAACGCCCTCCTCCAGCGCGGCGGAGAGAGTGAGAATCTTGGAGGTGGAGCCGGGCTCATAGGTGTCGTTGAGGCACTTGTTGCGCCACTGCTTTAATTGCATCTCCCCCAATGTGGCCTCGCCGCTGTCGATCTGCTGCTGCAGCCCCGGGTCGGCGATGTCGGAGAAATGGTTCAGGTCGAAGTTGGGGTAGCTGGCCATGGCCAGCACCGCCCCGGTCTTGGCGTTCAGCACCACGCCCGCGGCGCCGTTCTCCGCCAGGAACTGATCTACCAGGCCCTCCAGCCCCTTTTCCAGGTAGTACTGCACCGTGGCGTCCAGGGTGGTGACGATGTCGTTGCCGTTGTGGGCGTCGAAATACTGCTCGTATTCATACAGCATGTCGTTGCCGGCGTTGTCCTTGGCGGTGATCACCAGGCCGGTTTCGCCCTCCAGCTGGCTCTCATACTCTGCCTCCAGGCCGTAGAGGCCCGTGTTGTCGTCGCCCACGAAGCCGATGACGTGGGCCGCCAGACTGCCGTAGGGGTAGTACCGCTTGGCGTCGGTCACCAGATACACGCCGTGGATTTTATTCTCGTTTACGTATTGCCGCACCCGGTCGGCCACGTCCTCCTCGGCCCGCAGCTTCAGCACCTCGTACTGGGAGTAGGTGCGGTCCATCTTTTTCAAAATGGACTCCTCGCTGACCTCCAGAATTTCACTGAGGGCAGCGGCCAGTCCCTCCCGGGTCCAGGCGGCAGGATTTTCCTTATCGTTTAGCTGCTCTGCCAGCTCCAACGGGGAGAGGAACACCGTCTCCGCCGTGGCGGAGATGGCCAGCACGTTGCCGTTGCGGTCGTAAATGGTGCCCCGGTTGGCGGACACCACCGTGGACCGTGTCTGCTGGGACACGGCCCGGGACTGCAATTCCTCATGGCGGCGGATTTGCAGCGAGTACAGCTTGGCAAACAGCACCGCGAACATCACCACGCCCATCACCACCATCAAAATGGCGCTGCGTGTCTGAATCACCCGGTTGGCCCGCCGGATATTGCTGTCTTTTCGGTTGTTTTTCGGCGTATTCTCCGGCACGGTTATCCCTCCTGTAACACCAAAGCAAGGAGTAAGAAAGTGATTTCTTACTCCTCACCGTTTCACACTATTTGTATGGGCCCGTCATCTAAAGTATTCCCACAGCCCTGCCAGACTGGCCTGGGCGGTGGCGTACAGCTCATGGATGGCGTCCTCCGCTTCCGTGCGGTATACCACCGCGCTGTCGTCGCCGCTGAGGTCGATGTACTCGATCTGCCCGGCGGTGGGCTTGGCCATCCCGGCGGCCTCCGCCACCTCCTTAATGGTGGTCATGTCAAAGGTGCGCTCATAGGTGGTCACCAGCTGCACATGCTCGCTGTTCAAGTCGTTGAGCTGGCCTTTCAGACGGCTGATTTCGGCGCCGGTCTTGGTGAGCTGCACGTAGCCCAGCATCAGCACCATCACCAGCCCCACCAGTACCGCAATACACGCCACCGTCACCGGGGAGGCGTGGGGGCGCACCTGGGCACGGGGCGCGCTGCGGCGGCGGGGGGCCGCCTGGGGCTGGCGCTGCCGCTCCGGCATGACGCCGGCGTCCTCCAGCTGCCGCTGGCGGGCCAGGCTGTCCAGGTCGTAGGCCAGGTTGCCGTATGTGGTTGTCTGTGGTCTGCGCCGCTGGTCTGCCATGCCGGTGTCTCCTTGTCGTCAGATTTTCTCCGCCACACGCAGCTTGGCGCTGCGGGCGCGGGGGTTATACAGCAGCTCTCCGCTGTCGGCGATAATGGGTTTTCTGGATACGGCCTTCATCTTTGCCGTCTTGCCGCACACGCACACCGGAAATTCCGGCGGGCAGGTGCAGCCGGTGCAAAGCTGCCGCAGGGTGTTCTTGATGATTCTGTCCTCCAGGGAATGGAAGGAGATCACCGCCAGCCGTCCGCCGGGGGCTAAGTGGTCGCAGGCCGCCTCCAGCATGGGGGGCAGGGCGTCCAGCTCGCCGTTCACCGCAATGCGGATGGCCTGAAAGCTGCGCTTGGCCGGGTGCTGCTTCTCCCGCAAGGCCTGGGGCGGCATGGCGGCGCGAATCAGCGCCACCAGCTCCGCCGTGGTCTCGATGGGAGAACTCTCCCGGGCCTGGCAGATTTTTTTGGCAATGGCAGGGGCGTACCGCTCCTCGCCGTAGTCGAATAAGATGCGCCGCAGCTCCTCGTAGGGCCAGGTGTTCACGATGTCCCGGGCCGTCAGGGCGGCGCTGCGGTCCATCCGCATGTCCAGGGGCGCGTCGTTCATATAAGAGAAGCCCCGCTGCGCGTCGTCCAGCTGGGGGGAGCTCACGCCCAGGTCGAACAGCATCCCGTCCACGGCCCGGAGCCCCAGCTCGTCCAATATCTCGCCCAGCCTATCGAAATTGCTGCGCACGAAGGTGATCTTGTCCGCGTATTCCGCCAGCCGTTCCCGGCCCGCCGCGATGGCGGCGTCGTCCCGGTCGATGGCGATAAGCCGCCCAGTGGTCAAGCGCTTGCATATCTCCAGCGAGTGGCCGCCCCGGCCCAGTGTGCCGTCCACATAGACGCCCTCCGGCCGGATGGCCAGCGATTCCATGCACTCTTTCCACAGCACCGGCTTGTGGCCGTAGGCCTCGTCCTGGGCGAAGTCGTGGGTGCGTTCCGTCACAGCCCCATCTCCTCCATAGCCTTCTCCAGGTCGCCGCTGTCAAAGGCAGCCTGCTCCACCTGGGCCCAGCGCTTGGCGTTCCAGATTTCCACCCGGTCATAGCTGCCGATGACCACCACGTCCTTGTCCAGCTCCGCATACTGCCGCAGCTTGGCGGGTATGAGGATGCGGCCCTGTCCGTCGGGCTCGCAGTCGGCGGCGTAGGCAAAGAGGCCACGCAGCTGCTTCACCTCGTTGTAGCTCTTGGTCCGCAGCTTGTCCATAAAGGCGTTCCAGCTCTCGTCGGAGTAGACGCTGAGGCAGTGGTCCTGCCCCACGGTGACGTGGAAGGTGGCCCCCAGCTCCTGGCGCAGCTTGGCGGGGATGAACAGACGACCCTTGGCGTCGATGGTATGGGAATACTGTCCGGTCATGCTGTTCACCGTCCTTTCTGCACCGGATTTTGGGGTAAAACCGTGGGACGATGCACCACCTAAATGGGCTGCCCCACCACAATTCACCACTTTTAGTTAAGTATACATAATTCCGTCCCATTTTGCAAGAAAAAAATTGACCGCCCCGCCCTCCCAAATGGAGGCGAAAGGCGGCCAAATCTGTCGCATTTGCCACAATTATCCCGAAAACAGGCATAAATAAAAGCGCCGGACACAAAATCTTGTGTCTGGCGCTTCACGATAAATCAATATCTTGTGAGCTGTTGCCGGCTGACGAATATGTAAAAAATCAAATCCAAAATCTGGTGATTTTTCACAAAATTTATTGGGCGTCGGTGGCGTCCTCGGCGGGCTTGTTCTGGGCCTCCCGGGAGGCGCGCATCTGCTCCTGGGATGTGGCGCGGAACTGCTCCCGTGCCTGCCGTGCCTCGTCCAGCGCGGCCTGGATGGCCTCCTCGGTGCGCTTGAGGGCGTCCTCGGTGTAGGCGTTGGCCACGTGGTACAGCTCCCGGGACCGCTCCTCGGCCCGGCGGATGATTTCCCCGGCCTTCCGGCGGGACTGCTGAATGATTTCGCTTTCGGAAACGATGGTGCGGGCGTCCAGCTCTGCCTGTTTCAGGATTTTCTCCGCCTCGCTCTTGGCGCCGGCCACGTAGTCGTTCCGGGCGGCGATGAGCTCCTTGGCCTTCTTCATCTCCAAAGGCAGCTTGCCCCGGATCTCGTCCAGCAGGTCCAACGCCTCGTCCCGGTTGATAACGCACTTCTCCGAGCTGAAAGCAGCCCCCTTGGCCTCGTCAATCATACCGTAGAGCATATCCAGCAGCCGCTGCACATCTTTCTCTTCCATCGGTCAGTTCTCCTTTCGTCGGTTCAATTCCGCTGCCACCGGGGCAGGGACGTATTGTTCCATCGGTTGCCCGTACCGGGCCATTTCCCGCACCATGGTGGAGCTGAAATGGGTGTACTGGGGGCTGGCGCTCAATAGCACCGTCTCCAGCCCCGGCATGATGCCGGCGTTGATGCGTGCCATCTGCACCTCGCTGTCAAAGTCGGCGGTGTTCCGCACGCCCTTCACCAGAATGTGGACGCCCTTTTCCCTGGCGTAGTCCGCCAGCAGACCGCTCCACTGCTCCACTTCCACGTTGGGGATGTCCGCCACGCTCTGCCGGATCAGCGCCAGCCGCTCCTGGGGGGCGAACATGGGGTGGCTCTTTTCGCAGTTCACCATCACGCACACCAGCACCTTGTCAAAGCAGGCCGCCGCCCGGCGGATGATGTCCAGATGCCCCAGGGTGATGGGGTCAAAGCTGCCGGGATACACGGCAATGTTCATGGGGTCAGTCCTCGTTTCCGCTGCGATGGTACACCGTCAGCTTGATCTTGCCGTAGCGGTACTCCCGGTACAGCGCATACGGCGCCTCCACGGCGGGCAGCACCGCGTCGGCGGCGCTTTCCGCCACAATTATACCATGCCCGCGGCAAATGTCAAACCTTGTAATTTCCTCGAGAGCCTTCCCCAGCAAATCGCTGGCGTAGGGCGGGTCGAGAAAGATGATGTCAAATTTCTCCCCGCTGCGCAGGTAGGCCAGGGCGTCGCCCTGCTTCACGTGGGCGTGGTCGGTCAGCTGGCACAGGGCCAGGTTCTCCCGCACCAGGGCCACCGCGTCCTTCCGTGCGTCCACGAACACGCACTCCCCGGCGCCACGGCTCAAGGCCTCGATGCCCAGCTGGCCCGTGCCGGCGAAGAGATCCAGCACCCGCCGTCCCTCCAGGTCAAATTGGATGATGGAGAAGATGCTCTCCTTCACCTTGTCGGTGGTGGGCCGTGTCTCCCGCCCCTCCAGCTCCTTCAAGCGGCGGCCTCTGGCCGTACCGGTAATGACGCGCATATATTCGTTCCTTCCTTTATTCTCTTGGGTGGACTATTAAAAAAGCATCGCAGATTTCGCGCCTTGCAAGGCGCGAACCATTCGAAATCAAAAATTCCGGCGGCGTGTACGTCGGAATTTTTACTTCTCAGGCCACGCAGTGTGCGAGCGCAGCGAGTGCATGGAGTGGACTGCCATCCCATTGCCTTAAAACGGCTTTGCCGTTTTAAGGCAAATTCATGCTCTTGGGTCAAATCGTTCAAATATCACCAGATTGCCCCGCTTCTCCGCCGCCTCCATCTGGCTGCGGTCGGTGATGGTCCAGTTCACCTCCTGCACGTGGTACACGGCGCGGCAGATGGCCACGGCGGCACACTTCCGGTCGGAGAACCGGTAGGCGATGAAATCCGGCTGTGTCACAATGTTGAAAAAGAGATTGCTCAGTAAAAACTGTACCGCCTTGCCCACGCCGGGGTCGTTGTCCCGGTGGCGGAAAAACTGTTGGCTCAACTGCCCCCGCACCACGTCGGGCCGGTGCTTTTTCAGCCACATCAGGCACCGGGGGTCGAAGCTCTCCACGCAGTAGGCCACCCGGAACTTGTCCAGCATGGCCATGGTGGCCTCCGCCAGGGCGTCGTGGTTGCCTTTATAGCTCTTCAGCTCCACCACCAGCGGCGTCCGCCCCTGGAACAGGGCCAGCACGTCCTCCAGCAGGGGGATGGGCTCGTCGGTGCCCTCCAGCCGGTACTGCCGCAGCTCTTCCAGCGTCAGATCCTCCACCATCACGTCCGCCCCGGCGGTGCGCCGCAGGCTGGAATCGTGGATGACAGCCAGGTGGCCGTCCTTCATCAGATGCACGTCCAGCTCCGCGCCGAAGCCGTTTTCCACCGCCAGGCGGAAGGCGGCCATGGAGTTTTCCGGGATGGCGGGCCTACAGTGCCAGCCCCGGTGGGCGTAGCGGTACTGCCCCAGCGTCTTCCAGTAGGGATGCTCCCGGCGGCACCGCAGGCAGATGGCCCACAGCTCAAACAGCACCACCGCCAGCAGCACAATACATAATATAATGTTGACAACAGTGTTCATGGTCTATTCTCAGTCGGCGTCCATGTCCTCCAGGGCCTCCAGACCCTTTTTGGCCACGGGCTTGCTGTCGCCGTGGCGGACGAACAGCATGGTCACAAACGCAATGGCCACGAAGATGGCCGCGTAGGGGAACAGGATGTGCATGCCCAGCTTGTCCATCAGCACGCCGGACACCATGGGCGTGGCCACCTGTGCCGCCATGGAGGCAGTGTAGTAGAAGCCGGTGTACTTGCCCACGTCGCCGCCGCTGCACATCTCCACCACCATGGGGAAGGAGTTGACGTTGATGGTGGCCCAGGCGATGCCCGCCAGGGCGAACATGGCGTTCATCAGCATGGTGGGGCTGTCGGCGTTCATAAAGCCCGCCACGCCGAAGGCCACCGTCAGCATCACCACGCCCGCCAGAATGGTCTTCTTCCGGCCCACCTTGGAGGCGATCATGCCCACCGGCAGGTAGGAGATGATGGCCGCCGCCTGGGCGATGATAAGGGTCAGGTTGTAGTCCTTGTGGAGAATGTTGGAGGCGTACACGCTGTACTTGGAGGTGACGGCGTTGTAGCCGAAGAACCACAGCACGATGCTGCACAGGATGAAGATGAGGGAGCGCATCTCGTCTTTCCCCAGCTTCCGCCCGGCGCTCTGGGCCTCGCCCTCCTCCTCGATGCCGTACTGCACGCTCTCCTGGTGCATCTCGCGGGCCCACTTGGGCTCCCGCACGGTGAGCATGAAGATGGCCAGGGCCGCCAGCATAATGGCGGCGATCACGCCGAAGTACCCGGTGTAGCTCATGAGGCTGTTGCGCACCGCCGAGGTGGCGAACACCATGCCCAGGGCCAGCACCAGTATGCCGCCGGCGGAGCCCATCAGGTTGATGATGGCGTTGGCCTTGGAGCGCAGGGGCTTCATGGTCACGTCGGGCATCAGCGCCACGGCGGGGGAGCGGAAGGTGGACATGCTCACCAGAATGATCAGCAGTATCACCACAAAGAGGATCAGCGTCCCCGGGTGTCCCGCCGTCACCTGCTGGGCGTAGAGCTGCCGGGCCGGCACCACGTAGTTGGTGTAGTCCGGGTTGGTCACGGTCTTGCCCCCGGCCTTCACCTGGCTGCGGATGGCGGCAAAGTCGTCACGGGAGTAGGTCTCCGCCAGGGTGAACCTCTCGCCGCCGGGTGTCACCAGCGTCTCGTCCGCCACGCTGTCGTAAATCTCCACCAGCGCCGCGGGGTCGTCGATGGCGGACACGGCGGCAATGTTCTTCAGCTGGGCGTTGTCCACGAAGCTGAGGGCCACCAGGGCCACCGCCGCCACCAGCGTGCCCACCAGAATAAAGGGCGTCCGCCGCCCCATTTTGCTGCGGCAGCGGTCAGAGATGGCGCCGAACAGGGGCAGCATAAACAGGGCCAGCACGTTGTCCAGCGCCATGATCACGCCGGACCAGCCCTGCTTCATGCCGAACTTGTTGGTGAGGATCAGGGGAATGGTGTTGTCGTAGGCCTGCCAGAAGGCGCAGATCAGGAAAAAGGCGAAGCCCACCAATATGGTGCGTTTGTAGTTGAGTTTCATACGTTCTCTCCTCCCAAATCACGATATACAGCCGCAATATCCTGATAAATCCACGTGGGATGCACGTCGTACTTTGCAATGTCCTCCATCACGCCCTCGCCCGACAGCACGAAAATGGTGTCCACGCCGGCGTTGACGCCGCAGGCGATGTCGGTGTAGATCCTGTCGCCGATGACCACGGCCTGCTCCGGCCCAAAGCCCGTCTTTTCCAGGGCCAGGCGCACCATCTCCGGCTTGGGCTTGCCGATAAACCGGGGCTCCCGGCCGGTGGCGGTGGTCAGCATCCGGCACACGCTGCCGCAGTCCGGCACGCTGCCGTACCAGGTGGGGCACACCCAGTCCGGGTTGGTGGCGATCCACACTGCCCCCCGGTTCAGCAGAATGCAGCTGTCCTCCAATTTCTGGAACGTCAGCTCCCGGTCAAAGCCCGACAGCAGAATGTCGATATCGTCCTCCAAACGGTCCGTAATGGGGATGCCCGCCGCGGCAAGCTGCCGCTTGAAAGACGCCGTCCCCGCCACGTAGCACTTTTTCCCCGGGTACTCCGTCTGTAAGCACCGAATGGTGGCGTCCACCGACGTGAGGAAGTCCTCGGGTGCGGCGGCAATGCCCATCCGCCCCAGCTTTTCCACGTAGCCCTCCACGCCCCGGGAGGAGTTGTTGGTCAAAAAGAGGTAGCGCCCGCCGCAGCCCTTCACGTATTGCAAAAACTCCCTGACGCAGGGAAACAGCCGCTCGTCCAGATAGATGGTGCCATCCATATCCAGCAGAAACAGCCGCTTCTCCTTCAGCTCCGGCAACGCCCTCGCCCCTCTCCTCATACATTTCGTTTACAGCATAGCACAAAGCGGGGGGCAAGGCAAGAAAAAGTCGATTTCCCCCATTTTGTGGCGGAAAAAAGAGGAAAAACACAATATGTTTGGCTTGTCGGAAAGTGTCGAACGATTATCCGAAAAAATCGACACATTCACCTTGAAAACGATGTCTCTTTCTGCTAATTTGTAACCCAGCCAAGCGATAAATGTAGTTTTGTCGTGATGTAAGCGGCGCCGCGGCAAATCTTTGATAAAGGATGGAATCTTTCTATGGAGAATGTACGAACCGTACTCCTGGCCGACAGCGGGGAGGAGTCCCGGCTCCTGCTGCGGCAGATGGTGGAGAGCACCGGCGAATTCACCGTGGTGGGCGCCACCGGCGACGGCCTGGAGGCATTGAAGCTGTGCGACGAGCTGCGGCCCGACCTGGTGCTGTCGGAGGTGGCCCTGCCCAACCTGGACGGCCTGGGCCTGCTGAAGGCCCTGCAGGAGCGGCAGCGGCGGCCCCGGGTCATCATGGTGTCCGCCTTCTGCAGCGAGCGCACCATGGCGGAGGCGGTGCAGCGGGGCGCCTTCTATTTCATGGCAAAGCCGGTGCACCACCAGTCCCTGCTGGAGCAGATGCGCCTGGCCCTCAGCGAGGGCGACACGGCGGAGGATCACTCCGTGGCCCTGGAGAAAAGCGTCACCGCCATCATCCATGAGATCGGCGTCCCCGCCCATATCAAGGGCTACCAGTACCTCCGGGAGGCCATCATCATCGCCGTGGGCGACATGGAGGTCATCAACGCCGTCACCAAGGTGCTCTACCCCGAGGTGGCCAAGCGCTTCGCCACCACCCCCTCCCGGGTAGAGCGGGCCATCCGCCACGCCATCGAAGTGGCCTGGGACCGTGGCGACCTGGAAACGCTGCAAAAATACTTCGGCTACACAGTAAACTCCGCCAAAGGCAAACCCACCAACAGCGAATTCATCGCCATGATCGCCGACCGCCTAAGCCTCCAAAAAAAGCACCGGGCATAATCTGAAACTTCTCTTTCTATCAAAATACCCCGCGGATTTGGCATAAATCCAATCCGCGAGGGTATTTTTGCGCCTCTTATTGCTGCATAGATTCCTTTTGCCATTCTCATTACGCTGTGTTATAATGGGAAAAACGACAGTGGGAGAATGCTATGGATATTAAATATGTGGCCTTTGATGTGGAAGCACCAAACCATTTAAATGACCGGATCAGCGCCATTGGCATTTCTGTCATTGACAGTGAGGGGAGCGTCTCTTCAAAAGAGTACTTTGTCAATCCCGAATGTGAATTTGACAGCGTTAATATTTCACTTACAGGTATTACGCCCTTTGCTGTGGCGCACGCGCCAACATTTCCCAGTGTATGGGCGGAAATTGAGCCGCTTTTTTCCAATCATATTGTGGTCGCGCATAATGCGCAGTTCGACCTCGCTGTGCTGCGAAAAACAATGTCCGCCTATGGAATTCAAATGCCACGTCTGACGTATCTGTGTACCATGAAACTGGCAAGACGGTTTGTGCCTGATGTAGAGAACTACAAGCTGTCTACGCTATCTGACTACTTTGATATTCCCTTGACCCATCATCGCGCGGGAAGTGACAGCGAAGCCTGTGCCAATATTCTGTGCAAGCTTGTGCACAGTGGAATTGCCGTAGAAACACTTGCCTGCACGCTTTCTCCCGATGGATGCCCCCGTGAGGAACGGAGAACATTTCCCCTCCGCACCCATTGCGAAACAACGAACTCTCTACGTGAGTTGACAAGCATACTCAACGCTATATCCAGCGACGGTATTTTGGATGACACGGAAATAACCTTTCTGACGTTTTGGATGAAAGAGAACGAATCTCTGAGGGGGAACTATCCCTACGACAAGATATATAGCACTTTGACTTCCGTTCTCGCTGATGGCGTGATTACACCACAAGAGCGAGAGACGCTTTTAGCCCTGTTTCAGGCGGTGAGTAACCCGGTGGAGGCCTATGCCTGTGTGCGTGAGAAGTGGGAGATAGCCGGAAAGAATATTTGCCTGTCCGGGGAGTTTGACTATGGCAGCAAGGACCAGGTAACGGAGGTCTTGCAGGAAAAGGGCGCCTTCATACAGCGTTCGATAACAAAGCAAACAAATATCCTGCTGGTAGGCGGACAGGGTAGCGCAGCGTGGAGCTCCGGCAATTATGGCACAAAGATAAAAAAAGCGATGGAGATGCAGACGAAAGGCGCAGATATACGCATTGTCCGAGAGGCTGACTTTTTTAATGCGGTTGAGGAAGAAAGTATGGAGCAGATTGCTATGACGGATTCTATGCAGACGGATGCGGATACTATCAAAGACGCATTGCTGCGAGAAATTCACAATCCCGAATACGCAGCGTATCTGGCCGTAAACAGAAATAAGGATGAGACGATTTCCCTTAAAGCCAAAACCATTCTTTGGGCAAAGATAAAGTGCAGCCCGAAGACCAAATATGTAGAAGTGCGCACAAAGTATTTAGAGCACTTTCGCCCCTTTATTGCTGCGCATGATACGCAGGTGTCTAATGCGAAAGGTAAGCAGGAGGAATCTGCAGGCGACTGGTCGAGACTATCTGTGAATAGCCTTGACGAAATCGCAGCCATGGCGGAGCCATTGAGTATTGTGTATATGATAGTGCTGTCTGATTTGGGCGGAGAGAGCTTTGGCTGCTGCGGACGGTATTTGCAGTGCAGCGATGAAAGAAAGTGCGTCAATCCGGACTTTTTGATGTCGATTGCATGCTCCTACAAGCGCAACCTGGAGTCGGGACGCATCTTTTATGGCAAAAACAAGAATATCTAAATAGCCGTCCCTCACGTAGGGGCCGCCGTCCTCGGCGGCCAGCCTTCCCCCATGGGGGGGAAGGTGTCACGGCCCCAGGCCGTGACGGATGAGGGGGCGACAACCACCCACGCCCCGAAAACGCACTCTCCGTAGGGCGGGACGACCTCGGCCCGCCGTACCCCTTGCCACAATCCCAGAGCCGCCGGCCGAACGGCAAACGGCTACAACGCTTTCGTAGGGGCGGGGCTCTGCTCCGCCCAGCCTTCCCCCTGGGGGGGAAGGTGTCACGGCCAACGGCCGTGACGGATGAGGGGGCGACAAGCACCCAAGCGCGAAAACCCGCCCCTCCGTAGGGCGGGACGACTCGGCCCGCCGTACCCCTTGCCGCAATCCCAAAACCCCGGGCTGAACGGCAAAAGGCACCATCTTTCCCGTAGGGCGGGACCTGCGTGTCCCGCCAAACCCGGGGCAATTTCCGTGGACGGCCGAGTGGCCTATGATGGCTTTTCCAACCTCCGTAGGGCGGGACGACCTCGGCCCACCGTACCCAGGTAACAATCACCGCCAAGGTTGGTTGCACGGCAAACGGCTGCAATGCCTTCGTAGGGGCGGACGACTCTGTCCGCCCCACTTCGCCTCACCCATCCCGCCGCAATAAACGGCAACGGCGCCAATCCCCCCGTAGGGGCGGGGCTCTGCTCCGCCCATCCTTCCCCAAGGGGGGAAGGTGTCACGGCCAACGGCCCTGACGGATGAGGGGGCGATAAGCGTATACCCATCGTAAAATAGAATCCGGCGTATGGCCCCCATACGCCGGATTCTTCTACCCTTTCACCGCTTCTCCTTCGCCTTAAACACCACCGCAAACACCAATCCGAACACCACCGCTGCCGCGATGCCGCCCGCCGTGGCGGTCAGGCCGCCGGTCAGCGCCCCCAGAAGGCCCTGTTCCGCCACTGCCTTTTCCACGCCCTTGGCCAGGGAATACCCAAACCCGGTGAGGGGCACGGTGGCGCCGCAGCCCGCCCAGTCCACCAGGGGCTGGTACACCCCCACGGCCTGCAAGATCACCCCGGCCACCACGTACCCCGTCAATATCCGCGCCGGCGTCAGATTGGTCTTGTCAATCAAAAGCTGCCCGATGGCGCACAGCACGCCGCCCAGCAAAAAGCAGTTTACATAATTACTCATCACACAGCACCACCCCATGGCAGATTCCCGGAATCGACTCCCCCTGAAAGCTGGACGTGGGGGACAGCAGCGCCCCGGTAGGCGCGAAGATCACCCGGTGCAGCTCATGGCGCTGCAATTTGGGCAGCACCCATGCACACAGCACCGCCGCCGAGCACCCCGCTCCGGAGCCTCCGGCGTGCATATCCTGGCCCTTCCGGTCAAAGAGCAGCAGCCCGCAGTCGTGGTAATTGGTCCGCAGGTCGTACCCGTCCCGGCCCATCAGCTCCACCACGATGTCGTGGCCCAACTGGCCCAAATCCCCGGTGAGGATCATATCGTAATCCTCCGGCCCGGTGTGGGTGTCCTTGAAAATCGCCGTCAGGGTGTGGATGGCGGCAGGGGCCATAGCCGCCCCCATGTTGGTCATGTCCTTTACCCCCAGATCCACGATGGTGCCCGGGCACACCGCCGCCACCCGTGGCCCGTCCCCGTTCCGGGACAGCACGCAGCACCCGGCGGCGGTGGCCGTCCACTGGGCCGTTGGGCTGCGCTGGCTGCCGTAGGGCAGGGGAGCCCGGTATTGCCGCTCGGCGGCGCAGTAGTGGGAGGAGGCCATGGCCGCCGCCACGTTCAGGTGCCCGCCGTCCAGCAGCAGGGCCGACAGCAGCAGCCCCTCGCCCATGGTGGCGCAGGCGCTGTACACGCCGCAAAAGGGGGCGTCCACGTCCCGCAGAGCAAAGGTGGCCCCGATGCACTGGTTCAGCAAGTCGCCGCTCATCACCATGTCCAGGTCAGAGGGCGCCATGCCCCCCTTTTCCAGGGCCCGGTGGAGACTGCGCCGCTGCAATTCCGTCTCCGCCTGCTCCCAGGTTTGGCAGCCCAGAAACGAATCCTCCTCCAGCATATCAAATCCCGCCGCCAGCGGCCCCTTTGCCTCCTGGCTGCCGCCGATGGCCGCCCAGGCCGCCGCCCGCACCGGGCGCTTCAGCGTAATGGTTGCCAATTTCATCACCTCATGGCCAGTATGCCGATTTTTTCGGGAAATATCCCCATTCCGCCGCCCACAAATGGACAACGGCGGAAAAAGGATGTATAATACCCTCAAATATATAATAATGTGTGAGGAATGACCTATGGAAGAATTGCGCAGCTTCGGCTACATCTGCCCCAAATGCGGCAAAGCGGTAATGGGCAGCCGCACCAAATTCGCCCTGTCCGCCTCGGCGGTGCGCATCGAGTGCGACTGCGGCGACCCCGGCCTGGAGGTGCAGACCGACGGCGCCAGGTTCCGCCTCTGGGTGCCCTGCGGCCTCTGCGGCGATACCCACCAGGCAGAGGTGGACGCCTCCGCCGTCCTGGAGGGCCGGGGCGTGGGCCTGGCCTGCCCCAAGACGAAGCAGCTCTGCTGCTACGTGGGGGAGGAGAATGAAGTCCGCCGCCACGTGGAGGAGCTGGCCATCCGGGCGGAAAAGGAAAAGGCCGGCGCGGAGGAGGCCTTCACCGACAACGTGATCATGTACGAGGTGCTCTCCGAGCTGAAGGACATCGCCGCTCGTGACGGTATCTCCTGCACCTGCGGCAGCCATGATTACACCATGCAGATCCATCGCGGCGCCGTGGACCTGACCTGTACCCGGTGCGGCGCCCGATTGCGGCTGGACGCCGCCACCGACGAGGATCTGGACCGCCTCTGCTGCCAGATGACCCTGACCATCGGCAAACGGTAAATCAAAATCCCTGAAAAAAGGAGCCTTCCGCCATGCTGCACCTGCTGGCAAAAGCCTTCATCCCCCGTTACGACGACCCCGCTGACCCCGCCGTCCGCCGGGCCTACGGCACCTTATGCGGCGCCGTGGGCATCGCGCTGAACCTGCTGCTCTTCGCCGCCAAGTGCATCGTGGGCGTGGTGTCCGGCTCGGTGGCCATCGCCGCCGACGCCCTGAATAACCTGTCCGACGCCGGCTCGTCACTGGTGGCCCTGCTGGGCTTCCGCCTGGCGGGGAAGAAGCCGGATCACGACCACCCCTTCGGCCACGGCCGGCTGGAATACGTCTCCGGCCTGGCGGTGGCGGGCCTCATCCTGCTGATGGCGGTGGAGCTGGCCAAGTCCTCGGTGGCGCGCATCCTCCGCCCCCAGTCCGTCACCTTCACCATCGTCACGGCGGCGGTGCTGGTGGCCTCCATCGCCATTAAATTATATATGTATGCCTATAACCGCTCCATCGGCCGCCGCATCCAGTCCGCCGCCCTGTTGGCCACGGCGGCGGACAGCCGTTCCGACGCCCTGGGCACCGCCGTGGTGCTGCTTTCCATGGCCCTGGGCCGCTTCACCACCCTGCCGCTGGACGGCTGGGTGGGCCTGGCCGTGGCCGCCGCCATCTTTGTCACCGGCGTCAAGGCCGCCCGGGAGACCATCAGCCCCCTGCTGGGTCGCGCCCCGGCGCCGGAATTCGTGGCCGCCATCCGGGATATCGTCCTGGCCCATAAGAGCATCCGGGGCATCCATGATCTGGTGGTCCACGACTATGGCCCCGGTCGGGTGATGATTACCCTCCACGCCGAGGTGCCCGCCTCCGGCGACATGCTGGCCCTCCATGACGACATCGACCTGGCCGAGCGGGAGCTGGCGGAAAAGCTGGGCTGCGTGGCCACCATCCACATGGACCCCATCGTGGACGACGACGCCACCCACGCCCTCCGCGCCCAGGTGGCCCAGGCCGCCCAGGCGGTGGACAGCCGCATCACCATCCACGACTTCCGCATGGTGCCCGGCCCCAGCCACACCAATCTCATCTTCGATGCCGTGGTGCCCTACGATGAAGCGCTGTCCCACAGCGAGGTGGCCCGCCGCATCAGCGAGGCCGTCAAAGCCCTGCCCGGCGGCCCCTACAACGCCGTTGTCACCGTGGAAACATCCTACGTGTAAAAAAATGAGGAGGTACAAAAGATGCAGCAGCAGATTGAAGCCCTGCGCCAGATGGTAGCGAGCAGCGACAACATCGTCTTTTTCGGCGGCGCCGGCGTGTCCACCGAGAGCGGCATTCCGGATTTCCGCAGCGTGGACGGCCTGTACCACCAGAAGTTCGCCTATCCCCCGGAAACCATGTTAAGTCACACCTTCTATGTCCGCCATAAGCAGGAATTTTTCGACTTCTACCGCGCCAAAATGCTGGCTCTGGACGCCCAGCCCAACGCCGCCCATCGCAAACTGGCCCAGTGGGAGCGGGAGGGGAAGCTGAAAGCGGTCATCACCCAGAATATTGACGGTCTCCATCAGAAGGCCGGATCCCGTGAGGTGCTGGAGCTCCACGGCAGCGTTCTGCGGAACTACTGCGAGCGTTGCCACAAGTTCTACGGCGTGGAGGCGGTGGCGGAGAGCCAGGGCGTGCCCAAATGCACCTGCGGCGGCGACATCAAGCCCGACGTGGTGCTCTACGAGGAGGGCCTGGACGAGGATGTCATGACCCGCGCCCTGCGCTATATCGAGAACGCCGACATGCTCATCATCGGCGGCACGTCCCTGGTGGTCTACCCGGCGGCGGGCCTGGTGCGGTACTATCGGGGCCATAAGCTGGTGGTCATCAATAAGGGCGGCGCCGGGGCCAACCTGGGGGCCCAGCTCACCATCGACGGCCCCATCGGCCAGATTCTGGACCAGGTGTAAAAGGCGTGCGTCAAATCGAAAAAATCCCGTTCCAGCCCTTGACAAACGAAAAGGGTTTGGTATAATAGTCGGGTGTCCGAAAGACATGTGGAAAGCGGAATATGCGAGCGTGCTGGAATCGGCAGACAGGCAAGCTTGAGGTGCTTGTGTTCGAATGGACGTGTGGGTTCAAGTCCCATCGCTCGCACCACTTTTCTCTCAGAAATTTTGAAATAACCGAAAAAAACTCTTGACTTTACATGAGAGAACGGTTATAATAAATTTCGTTCCGACGCGCGAGTGGTGGAATTGGCAGACTCGCTAGATTCAGGTTCTAGTGTGCATTACGCACGTGCGGGTTCAAGTCCCGCCTCGCGCACCAACAAAAAATCCCGAAACCAACCGGTTTCGGGATTTTTGCCGCTATTTTTCAACTTTTCAACCATATTCAATTTTCCACCACATACCATCTCCATCCCACACCCACCCTCCGTGTTGAATCAATGTTGAATTAGAACGAAAACCCATATCAAATCCCCCACAAAAGCGCACCAGCGGCAGCCATTCCTCTGTACCGCCACTGTGGAGCTGTAACTCTGCAGTGACCTTTTCTTTTCTCTTGGCAGCTCTCAGTGTAGAGAGAACGAGATGGATTGTCTGCTGTGTGCTGGTCTTGTATGCAACAATGCTGTTGTCGTAGAGATCCCGAATGACAGAGACATAGAGAAAGCCTTGTCCGGTGCGAATGTAAGAAATGTCTGTTACCCACTTCTGGTTAGGACGTTCTGCCACAAAGTTTCGATTCAGCAGATTTGGATAGCGGTGCAGAGCTTCTCCGTATTTCACATACCGCCTTCTTCTCACGACAGAAAGCAGGCCATATTTATTCATGACTCTAAGAACAGTTTTGGGATTGCTGTAAATCTCCTTCTTTTCGAGCCAAATATGTACTCTGCGGTACCCATAGGTCTGCTTGCATTCAGTCTGGCACTCCCGGATCTTCTCAGCCAAATACAAATCTTTCGCCGGAACATCCATCCTTTTCACATAGCTGTAATAGCCGCTGCGTGAGACGCCGAAGATACTGCACATTTCGCTGATGCTGTACTTCTCCCGGTGTCGGTAAATGACGTTATATTTTACACTGGCTTTCACTTCCTTTCGGTGAGCGAGAGAAAATCCCGCAGTAACTCCACTTCCATTTTTAAGCGCTTATTCTCGTACTTGTACTCCTGCAGCGTCTTGGCTGGTTTGCGTCCGCGTTGTTTAGGCACTCCTTGCTGCTCCTTTTTACGTTCGCGTTTCAGCAACTGGTGCACCGGTCTGCTTCCCGTAAGTCCGAGCGCTTTCTCTACTTCTTTCTGCGTCATTCCGTCTGAAAGCATTTGCTTTATCTGCGGCAATAACGCCATTGCGTGTTGGTATTTTCTTGGCATAAAGATTCCCCTAATGTAGTACTTTCATTTTCCTACATTAGGGGGTTTTTGTCTATTGTCCGATTTTACTGGTTCGGTTCAACGCCGGGGGATTATTATTCGTTGTGGCCGTGTTAACATGGGCACAACGATTGGCTATCTATCGGAGCGGGGTGGTTTTTTCAGAAAGAACTTAATAAACTTGCAAAAGCAATCACAGTATGGTATTGTCGCCACCGCTTGAAATGGGAAAGTAGACCGCTATTCAAGGGAAAGTAGACCG
>CAMKGX010000034.1 GCA_946412355.1 uncultured Clostridia bacterium | reverse complement strand
TCCGTTTTGTCAACGGCAGTCTCGCTAGAGTGCTCTTGCGTAGCAACTAACAATAAGGGTTGCGCTCGTTGCGGGACTTAACCCAACATCTCACGACACGAGCTGACGACAACCATGCACCACCTGTCTCTACTTTCCCCGAAGGGCACCTAATGCATCTCTGCTTCGTTAGTAGGATGTCAAGCCCTGGTAAGGTTCTTCGCGTTGCTTCGAATTAAACCACATAATCCACCGCTTGTGCGGGCCCCCGTCAATTCCTTTGAGTTTCAACCTTGCGATCGTACTCCCCAGGTGGAATACTTATTGCGTTAGCTGCGGCACGCAGGGGGTCAGTCCCCGCACACCTAGTATTCATCGTTTACAGCGTGGACTACCAGGGTATCTAATCCTGTTTGCTCCCCACGCTTTCGCGCCTCACCGTCAGTTGTCGTCCAGCAATCCGCCTTCGCCACTGGTGTTCCTCCTAATATCTACGCATTTCACCGCTACACTAGGAATTCCGATTGCCTCTCCGATACTCAAGATCAGCAGTTTCAAATGCAGTTTATGAGTTAAGCCCATAGATTTCACATCTGACTTGCCAACCCGGCTACACGCCCTTTACACCCAGTAAATCCGGACAACGCTTGCCACCTACGTATTACCGCGGCTGCTGGCACGTAGTTAGCCGTGGCTTATTCATGAGGTACCGTCACGTTCTTCGTCCCTCATAAAAGAAGTTTACAACCCGAAAGCCTTCTTCCTTCACGCGGCGTTGCTGGGTCAGGCTTGCGCCCATTGCCCAATATTCCCCACTGCTGCCTCCCGTAGGAGTCTGGGCCGTATCTCAGTCCCAATGTGGCCGTTCAACCTCTCAGTCCGGCTACTGATCGTCGCCTTGGTGGGCCGTTACCTCACCAACTAGCTAATCAGACGCGAGGCCATCTTTCAGCGATAAATCTTTGGCATAAGAGCCATGCGACTCCTATGCATCATGCGGTATTAGCAGTCGTTTCCAACTGTTGTCCCCCTCTGAAAGGCAGGTTCCTCACGCGTTACTCACCCGTCCGCCACTTTCCTCTGCTTCAATTGGCCGAAACCTCTATCCACGGATTCTCGTTCGACTTGCATGTGTTAAGCACGCCGCCAGCGTTCGTCCTGAGCCAGGATCAAACTCTCTATCAATCGTATCTTAAAGCTTACGCTCTAAAATCTCTTGAAGAGCTATTTCCATAGCTATCAAAACTTTTTATCCTTACGCAACTCCGGTAATTGACTGAACCCGGAACTGCGCAAGCTCATTCAACGTTTTTCAACGTTTTCTGGTGCTTTTCGTTCGTTCATTGTTTAATTTACAAGGTACACATCCCGCAACCGCGGAACAGTTGATATATTAGCATCGAGTGGGCCGTTTGTCAACACATTTTTTCACTTTTTTTCAGAAAAATTCCGATATTTTTCGAGGTGTGAAGGATGGGCGATAACAGGTTGCTTTTTCATCAGCATGTGTTATACTATGGGGGATATTTCAGCGAAGGAGACTATATTTTATATGAGCAATTGCAATCACGACTGCGGCAGCTGCGGCAAGGAGTGCGGCGAGCGCCAGGGGGGCAGCCCCTTTCAGATCAAGCCCCTCCGGGAGGGCTGCCGGGTAGGCAAGGTATACGGCGTGGTCAGCGGCAAGGGCGGCGTGGGCAAGTCCATGGTCACCAGCCAGCTGGCCGTCAGCATGCGGCGGGAGGGCTACCAGGTGGCCGTGCTGGACGCGGACGTCACCGGGCCCAGCATTCCCAAGGCCTTCGGCGTACACACCCAGGCCATGAGCAACGGCGAGGCGCTGCTGCCCGTCACCACCCGGAGCGGCATCCAGCTCATGAGCGTGAACCTGCTGCTGGAGAACGAGACCGACCCGGTCATCTGGCGGGGGCCCGTTATCGGCGGCGTGGTGCAGCAGTTCTGGGGCGACGTGCTGTGGCAGGACGTGGACTATATGTTCGTGGACATGCCTCCCGGAACGGGCGACGTGGCGCTGAACGTGTTCCAGACGCTGCCTGTGGACGGCGTGATCATCGTGGCCAGCCCCCAGGAGCTGGTGAGCATGGTGGTGGAAAAGGCCGTGAAGATGGCGCAGATGATGCACATCCCCATCCTGGGCCTGGTGGAGAACATGAGCTACGTGGCCTGCCCCGACTGCGGCAGGAAAATCTACCTCTTCGGCGAAGGCAAGACGGAGGAGGCGGCTGCCAAATACGGCCTGCCCCTGCTGGCGAAAATGCCCATCGACCCGGCCCTTGCCAAGCTGGTGGACGACGGCGCCATTGAGAGCTTCGAGGGCCACTGGCTGGACGGCGTGGTGGACGCCATTTTGAAGGATAGCCAGGAATAATGCCCCCTCTCTATCATGATATGCGAAAACGCGGACGGTGTACGTCCGCGTTTTTTATTTAGCCTATATTATATAAGGTGCTGCAGCAGCAGGATGGCGCCGGAGAGGCCCACGAAGGCGTAGATTACCGTGCGGGCCCTGTCGGCGTTGAGGCGGCGGCTGATATGCTGGCCCAGCACCATGCCCGCCAGGATGCCCACAGAGCCTGCGGCGCCGTAGGGCAGCAGGGCCGGGCGGAGGATGCCGCCGGCGGCGCGGCCTATTAAGCTGACGGCGCCGGAGACGGTGAACAGGAACTGCATACAGGCCTGGTACTCCTCCGGCGAGGCGCAGGCGTTGATGAAATAGAGGGCCATGGGTGGGCCGCCGATGGCGAACAGGCCCGCCGACGTGCCCGCCAGGCCGCCGCACACCGCGCCCACCACGGGCCGGGGCGACAGCTTTACCCGCCGGGCCACCAGCAGGAAGTACAGCGACAGGGCGATAAGCAGCGCCCCCAGGGCCACCACCAGGGACTGGGTGGGCAGGTCCTTGACGAAGTGGATCATCACCAGGCTGGCGGCGCAGTACAGCACCGTGGGCCACAGGGCCAGGGACAGCCGCAGATGCCTGCGGTAGCGCCAGAACAGGGCGATGCAGAAGAGCTGGTTGATGACGATGGCCAGAGCCGGGGCGTCGATCATGTCGAATAAGAACGGAAACACCAGCATCATGGTGACCACGGAGCCGAAGCCCGTCACCGTCTGCACCACGCCGGCGGCGGCTGCCGTCAGGGTGACGATAAGCCAGGTCATTGGCGCCCCGCCTCGTCGAACACGGCGCGGAAGGTGTCGCCGTCCATGGTCTCATGGGCCAGCAGGTACTGGGCCACCGCCTCCAGCTGGGGCCGGTGGGCGGAGAGCAGGTCGGTGCAGCGGGCATAGGCGTCGTCGATGATGGCGCGGATCTCCTCGTCCATGGCGGCGGCGGTCTGCTCGGAGTAGGGCCGGGTGTGGCCCATGGACTTGCCCACGAACACCTCCTCCGACCCGGCGTCGAAGGCCACGGTGCCCAGCTTGTCGGACATGCCGTAGGTACCCACCATGCGGCGGGCCAGATTAGTGGCACGCTGGATGTCGTTGCCGGCGCCGGTGGAGATGTCCCCCAGCACCAGGGCTTCGGCGCAGCGGCCCCCCAGGAGGGCCACGATCTGCTGGCGCATATACTCACGGCTCAGATAGGAGCGATCCTCGTCGGGGACGGAGATGGTGAGGCCTCCGGCCTGGCCCCGGGGCACGATGGTGACCTGGCGGACGCCGTCATGGAGGGGCAGCAGGTGCATGGCTACGGCGTGGCCCGCCTCGTGATAGGCCGTGAGACGGCGCTCCGCCTCCGGGATGACCCGGCTGCGCTTCTCCGGCCCGGCGATGACCTTGATGACCGCCTGGTCAATGGCGGACTGGGTGATGGCACGGCCATCCTCCCGGCCCGTCAAAAGGGCGGCTTCATTCAGCAGATTTTCCAGATCGGCGCCGGTGAAGCCGGGGGTGGCCTGGGCCACCTTCTGCAGATCCACGTCTTCCGCCAGAGGCTTATGCCGGGAATGGACCTTCAAAATCTCCTCACGGCCCCGGATGTCCGGCAGACCCACGTACACCTGGCGGTCAAAACGGCCCGGGCGCAGCAGGGCGGGGTCCAGAATATCCACCCGGTTGGTGGCGGCCAGCACCACCACGCCCTCGTTGGCGGAAAAGCCGTCCATCTCCACCAGGAGCTGGTTCAGCGTCTGCTCACGTTCATCGTGGCCGCCGCCGAGACCCGAGCCCCGCTGGCGGCCTACGGCGTCGATCTCATCGATGAACACGATGGCCGGGGACTCCTCCTTGGCCTGGTCGAACAGGTCACGGACGCGGCTGGCGCCTACGCCCACGTACATCTCCACAAAGTCGGAGCCGGAGATGGACAGGAATTTCACGCCCGCCTCCCCTGCCACCGCCTTGGCCAGCAGGGTTTTGCCGGTGCCCGGAGGGCCAACCAGCAGCACGCCCTTGGGGATGTGGGCCCCCAAATCCAGATATTTCTGGGGGTCGCGGAGGAAGGAGACAATCTCCTGCAGCTCCTCCTTTTCCTCGTCGGCGCCGGCTACGTCTTGGAAGGTGACCCGCTTCTCCCCCTCGGGGATGGAATTGACCCGGGCCTCGCCGAAGCGGGCCATCTTGTCGTTCATGCCGCCCATGCCGCCGCCCATGGACCGCAGCAGATTGACGATGAGGAAGAAGCCCAGCAGACCCAGCACGTAGGGGGCCAGGGTCTGGAGATAGTTGGGGGAATGGTTGGCGTAATAGTGGTAGTCGGTGATGACGCCGGCGGCCTTCTGCTGCTCCACCAGGTCATTGAGATCGTCATAAAAGGTGGGGAAATCGTACAGGTCGCAGACCACCTCGCTGCCGTCGGTGAGCTGGGCGGTAAGGCGGGTGTCACGGACGGTGAACTGCTGCACCTTCTCGTCCAGAAAATACTGGCGCATTGTG
Source organism: uncultured Clostridia bacterium (assembly GCA_946412355.1). Lineage (GTDB taxonomy): Bacteria > Bacillota > Clostridia > Oscillospirales > Oscillospiraceae > Vescimonas. Next base: position 16,691 of record CAMKGX010000034.1, on the reverse strand, counting down.
GCGTAGCTGATGCCCTCACGGGAGCGCATGGCGCTGATGAGATACAGCGCGGCGCACACCATGGCCACCAGCAGCAGTACGGCGCGGAAGCTGATGTTTTTACGGTTATCGTTTACCAAAAGGTACCTCCTACTGCGCGATTTCTACGAAATGCGCGGGAAAATCGCCTGGCTCAGTGGGCCAGGCGGATGCCCTGCCAGCTGTGGCTGCCGCCGATGCTGATGGTGACCAGCACCTTGGAATTCAGCTTGGCAAAGGGGATATAGGGGTCGTTCCAATACCGGGCGTCGAAGGAGCCGGTGCGGTTGTCGCCCATGAAGAACACGCAGCCCTCCGGGACGGTGAAGGCGGTGTCGGAGAAGGTGTAGCCCAGCTGGCTGCCCAGATACGTCTCGTCCAGCAGCTGGCCGTCGATGTAGACGAAGCCGTCTGCAAAGGACACCGTCTCCCCGGGCAGGCCGACGACCCGCTTGACCATGATCTCATTGCGCTCGTCGCTGCGGAAGGTGAGAATCTGGCCCCGCTTGGCGGCGGGGTTGCCGAAGAAATAGGGCAGGCGCCAGCAGATTTGCAGGGATTTGGTGGGGATGGTGGTCTCCATAGAGCCGCTGGGCACCCAGGACAGCTCGAAAATCACCTTGAATACAACCAGCACCACCAGTAACGTCATGGCGACGCCGCCCCACTCCTTCCAGAACCATTTCAAATCCCGGCGGGGGGCGGGGGTTTGCTCATTCATTGTACATTCGTCTCCTTTTACTTGCTGTATATCTCCGGCTTCAGCACGCCGATATAGGGCATGTTGCGGTACTGCTGGGCGTAGTCCAGGCCGTAGCCCACCACGAACTCATCGGGCACCTCGAAGCCCACGTAGTCGGCCACGATGGGCTTCTCCCGCCGGGCGGGCTTATCCAGCAGCGTGACGATGGTGATGGACGCGGCGCCCTTGGCGAGCAGATAGTTTTTGAGGAAGTAGAGGGTGTTGCCGGAGTCCAGAATGTCCTCCACCACGATGATGTGGCGGCCGGTGATGTCCCGCTGCAGGTCCCGGGTGATCTGCACCACGCCGGAGGAGCGGGTGCCGTTCTGGTAGGACGACACGCTGATGAACTCCAGCTCGCTTTTCATCTGTGATGCCCGCACCAGGTCGGCCATGAAGATAAAGCAGCCGTTGAGCACGCCTACGAACATGGGGTCCTTGTCCCGGAAGTTGTCGTAGATCGCATCGCCCAACTCCTGCACCCGGCGCTGAATGTCCTCCCGGGACAGCAGCACCTTCAAGATGTCCTGATCCATATTGCTCTTTGCCATTTCCTTTACTCCTCCATCGTGACGCTTGTGTAATAATGTATTGTTTCCCCGGTTTCGGCGGCGCCGACGCCGGGAATGTAAACGGGTTTGCCGCCGCAGCAGATGACGGGCAGACCGTCCCACCGCTCCCGGGGGATGGCGGCGTCGGTGAGCAGCCGTTTGACGCTGCGGCTGCCCCGGCTGCCGGGGAGGGTCATGCGGTCACGGCCCTGCCAGGGGCGCACCGTAAAGGGGCCGGGACCCGGCAGGGGGTCGCCCTGCTGCGATGAGAGAATGATATGGTAGTCGCCCCAGCGGTTGGCCCCCTCGCGGAGGGGCTGCTCCGGCAGGGGCGGGGCGGTGGGAACGAGGCGCAGGGTATCGCCCCGGCACACCGCCGTGACGCCGCCGGGCAGGGGCAGCGTGCCGCCGCTGCGGCACAGGGCCAGCAGGGCCCGCAGATGGGACGCGGACACGTCCTTTTTGCCGCCGCCGGCCCGGTCAATGAGCTGGCGCAGGAGGCGGCCTTGCAGGGCCTCCGGGGCGGAGAGCAGCGTTTCTCTCCCGATGGCCGCTCCCTCGGGGGGCAGACAGGCGGCGGCCAGGCAGTCCAGATAAGCGTCCTCCTGCCGGAGGATGGCAGCGGCGGCGGCGATGTGGGCGGTGGCCTGGGGGTTGATGTCCTCCAGCAGGGGCCACAGGCTGCGGCGCAGCCGGTTGCGGGCATAGTGGAGGTTGAAATTGGTCTCATCGTCGGCGTAGGGGATGCGGTTTTCCGCCACGTAGGCTTCGATCTCGCTGCGGGGGGTGTTCAGCAGGGGGCGGATGAAGTTGTCCCGCACCGGCGGGATGCCCGCCAGACCCGCCGGGCCGGTGCCCCGCAGGAGATTCAGCAGCACCGTCTCCGCCTGGTCGTTCTGATGGTGGGCGGTGGCGATCCTGTCGGCGTGGAGTTCGTTTGCGGCGGCGGCGAGAAACTCGTACCGGGCGCGGCGGCCCGCCTCCTCCACCGTCAGGCGCCACTCTTCCGCCTTTTCGTAGACCGGCGTGACGCCTGTGCGGAGGGGGATATGGTTTGCGCGGCAGAAGTCGGTGACGATGGCCACATCCCGCTCCGCCGTGGGCCGCATGTGGTGGTCCAGATGGGCGGCGGCCACGGTGAAGCCCCGCTCCCGCCCCAGGCGGTGGAGATAGTGGAGCAGGCACATGGAGTCACGCCCGCCGGACACGGCGCAGAGAATGGTGCCGCCTTTGGGGGGCAGCATATCCCATTGTGTCATCCAGGGCAGCAGATCCATGGGTCACTCCTCGTCGTCGGAATAGCGGTATTCCAACGTCTGGAAGGCGGTGTACTCCGGCATCCAGCGCAGCTCCACCTTGCCGGTTTCGCCGTGGCGGTTCTTGGCCACGATGCACTCGGCGATGTTGCGCTTGTCGGTGTCCTCATTATAATAATCCTCACGGTAGAGGAACATGACGATGTCGGCGTCCTGCTCGATGGCGCCGGATTCACGCAGGTCGGACAGCATGGGCCGCTTGTCCTCACGCTTTTCGTTGGCACGGCTCAGCTGGCTCAAACACAGCACCGGCACCTGCAATTCTTTCGCCATGATTTTCAGCATACGGCTGATGTCGCTGACGGCCTGCTGGCGGTTTTCGCCGCTGTACCCCTTGCCGCCGGCGGAGGTCATCAGCTGCAGATAGTCGATGACCACCAGGCCCAGGTTGTCCAGGCGGCGGCACTTGGCGTTCATGTCCGCCACGGTGAGGAGGGGGTTGTCGTCGATGCGGATGTCCATGCGACTCAAGGACGAGGCGGCCTCGGCAATCTTCATCCAGTCGCTCTCCCGCAGGTTGCCGGTGACCAGGCGCTGGTTCTCCACCAGGCCCTCGGCGGCAATGAGGCGGGTGACCAGCTGCTCCCGGCTCATTTCCAGGGAGAAGATGGCCACGGTTTTGCCGCTGTCCTTGGCGGCGGAGAGGGCCACGTTCAGGGCCATACTGGTCTTGCCCATGCCGGGGCGGGCGGCCAGCAGGAGAAGGTCGGACTTGTTCATGCCGTTGATCTTGGCGTCCACGGCGCTAAGGCCCGTGGACAGGCCGGGCAGCGTCTTGCCGCCATTGGCGGTGAGCTCGGCCAGGCGGTCCATCACGTCCTTCAATACCATGCCCACGGTGACCATGCCCTGGCCGCCTCGGTCACGGCGGATGGCGTACACCTTCTGCTCGGCGCTCTCCAGCATATCGCCGGCGGAGCCGGTGCCCTCCTGGACCATGGCGGTGATGTCGGAGGCGGCGGTGGCCACCTGGCGCATCAGGGCCTTGTCACGGACGATGCGGACGTACTCCATCACGTTGCCGGAGGTGGGGGTCACCTCGATGAGCTGGACGAGATAGGGCCGGGTATTCTCATTGTAGAGGCCCAGCTTCTCCATCTCCCCCGCCACGGTGACGCCGTCGATGGGCTTGGAGTAGACAAACATCTGGGTGATGGTCTCGTAAATGTCGCGGTTCTGGCGGAGGTAGAAATCCTCCGGGCGCAACTGCTCCACCACGTCCTTAACGCAGTCGGCATCGATCAGCATGGCGCCCAGCACGGCCTGCTCCGCCTCGGCGCTGTGGGGCATAGCACGGCTGAGCAAATCATCCAGTGCCATTTTTCACCCCTCCTTCCCTGCTAAAAAACGGATTTTTGAGGAAAAAAGATTACTTTTCCTCGGTGACCAGCACGTAGACGGTGCCGCTGATCTCAAAGCCCAGCTTGGCCTTGACCTGGTAGGAGCCGAAGGACTTGATGGGCTGGTCCAGCACCAGCTTCTTGGGGTCGATGTCCATATTGTGCTGGGCTTTCAGGGCGGCGGCGATCTCCTTGCCGGTGACGGCGCCGAACAGCTTGCCGCCCTCGCCGCCCTTGGCGGACACCTTCACCTGGCAGCTCTTGAGCTGCTCGGCGATGGCCTGGGCGGCGGCTTTGGCCTCGGCGTCGGCCTTGGCCTTGGCCTTGTCCCGCAGGTTCATGGTGTTGACGGCGTCGGCGGTAGCGGGCACAGCCAGCCCCTTGGGCAGCAGGTAGTTGCGGGCGTAGCCCTCGGCGGCCTCGATCATCTGGCCTTTCTTGCCCTTGCCCTTGATGTCCTGGGTGAGAATGATTTTCATAGTGTTATCTCCTCTCGGATTTAGTTTTCAAAGTATTGGTCGATGGCGGCCAGCAGCTTTTCCTTGGCCTCGGCCACGGTGATGTCGGCGGCCTGACCGCCGGCGGTGGTGGAGTTGCCGCCGCCGCCCAGGGCCTCCAGAATCACCTGGACGTTGACCTCCCCCAGGCTGCGGGCGGACATGTAGACGCCGGTGCCCTTGCGGTAGAGCACCACGGAGGCGTTGACGCCCCGGATGGTCAGCAACTCGTCGGCGGCCTTGGCGGCGGTGACACGGTCCAGCTCCTCGTCCATGGCCACCACGGCGATGTCGCCGTGGTACAGCTCGGCGGAGCGGATGATGGCGTAGCGGTCAATCATGGCGTGGAGGTCGGACTGGAACAGGCGCTGAACGTCCTGGGTGTCCGCCCCGGCCCGGCGCAGGTAGGCCGCCGCCTCGAAGGTGCGGCCGCCGGTGCGGTTGGTGAAATTCTTGGTGTCCAGCACGATGCCGGCCAGCATCGCCTCCGCCTCGGCCTGCAGCAAATCCCCCGGCTCCACCAGGTATTGCAGCAGCTCCGTCACCAGCTCGCTGGCGGAGCTGGCGTAGGTCTCGTGGTAATTAAGGGCCATTTTGTCGATGTAGCTGGTGCCCCGGCGGTGGTGGTCGATGACCGCCACCTGACGGCAGCTCTCCAACAGCGGCTCCGACTCCACGCTCTCGGGGCGGTTGGTGTCCACCACCACCAGGAGGGTGGAGGGCTGGGCGTGGAGGAAGGCGGCGTCGCCGGAGAGGAACACGCCGCTGTACTCCGGCTGCTCCTGGAGCCGGCGGAGAATGGGATGGACGGCGTTATTCTCGGTGTCGATGACAATCTGGGCCTTTTTGCCCCGCTTGCGGGCGATGGCCACGATGCCGGCGGCGGCGCCCAGGCAGTCCATGTCGGCGTACTTGTGGCCCATGACGTACACGTTGCCCGCCTCGTCCATCAGCTCGCCCAGGGCGTTGGCCATGACACGGGACTTCACCTTGGTGCGCTTCTCGGTGGCCTTGGAGCGGCCGCCGTAAAACTCAAAGTTGCTGCGGTCCTTCACCACGGTCTGGTCGCCGCCCCGGCTGAGGGCCATTTCCAGCGCCATGGCGGCGTTCTTGAACAGGGCCTCGTAGCTCTCGCCGTCACGGCCCACGCCGATGGACAGCGTGGCGGCCACGTCGCCGCTCTTGACGGCGTGGACCTGCTCCATCACGTCGAAATTCTTCTCGGCAAAGGCGGCATAGTCCTTCTCCTCAAAGACGAATAAATACCGGTCACGGTCATAGCCCAGCAGCAAGCCGCCGCTCTCGCCCCGCCACTGGGACAGCTTCTCCTCCAATTCCGCAATGAGGGCGGAGCGCTTGGCCTCGGGGCTGGCCTTAATCAGCTCCTCGTAGTTGTCCACCATGACGATGGCCACCACGGGACGGGTCACGTCCAGGGTGTGGCGCATCTGCTCGGCGTCGGTGACGTCCTGCCAGTAGGTGGTGGCCATAGGGTTGGCGCCGCCCATCTCCTCGCCGCTGCTGACGCCGCCGAACACCCGGAACATCCGGTGGTTCCACTGCACCAGCTCGGGGCACTCCCGCTTGCCCTCGATGAGCCAGTGGGTGGCAAAGTCGGGCACCACGTCGGTGACGGCGGACTCGAAAAGGCTGTCGGGGCTCTCGGCCAGGTTCTGGAACAGGTCGTTGGCCCACAGCACCTCACGGGTGGTCATGTCGAAGACCATCATGGGCAGGGGGGTATACAGCAGGCTGCTGGCCCGGGCGGAATCCAGGCCGCCGGAGATGCGGTTCATATACTGGCGGACGTTGGCCTGGGCCTGGCGGTTGCGCCGCACGCCCACGTAAATCACCACCGCCGCCACCGCCAGCTCCGCCAGGCCCAGGACCAGGTGGAAGGGAATGGTGGCCAGGGCGAAGGCCACCAGCACCACCGCCGACAGGGCCACGTTGGTTTTGATGCCGTTGATGAGCTTATTATTCATGTCACAGCCCCCTTGTGCGACGGCATACCGTCCCAGTTTTCAATCATAGCCGATTATACCATGAAAAGCGCGGCATCACAATAGCTTTTCCGGCTTTTTAACGCGGAAAGCCGATGCCGCCGCGGTTTTACGGGAAAGGGGGCGAAAAGATAGGGGTTTACAAATGGAATCAAATGTGGTATCCTTTGTGCAATGTGTTGGAAAATACAGCACGATTTTTGTCTGTTTCGTAAAGCGCAGAGGCTTTACTTACATGATACACGGCCCAGAGCGGCGCGTCCGCCGGGCTGACAACACCATACGCGGGAGAAAAAGGGCGAAGGAGCGCATTGGGCGGCGATACAGGGCCGCAGGATGACGCCGCGCCCCTTGCGGCGTTATGCCTTTTTTGCCCGCGGCGCGAAAAAAGGAGTATTTATGGCTGAAAAAATGAAGATTATCCCCCTTGGCGGTCTCAACGAGATCGGCAAGAACATGACCGCCTACGAGTACGGCGGCGAAATCATCGTGGTGGACTGCGGCATGGCCTTCCCCGGCGATGATATGTACGGCATCGACTGCGTCATCCCCGACGTCAGCTATCTGCTGCAGAACCACAAGCGGCTGCGGGGCCTGTTTATCACCCACGGCCACGAGGATCACATCGGCGCCATTCCCTACGTATTGAAGCAGGTGAACATGCCCATCTACTGCACACGGCTCACCGCCGGGCTCATTAAGCTGAAGCTGCAGGAGCATGGGCTGCTGAACTCCACGAAGCTCATCACCGTGGAGGCGGGGCAGACGGTGAAGGCGGGCAAGTTCCAGGTGGAGTTCATCCACGTGAACCACTCCATTGCCGACTCGGTGGCCTTCGCCATCCACACCAACATGGGCGTCATCGTCCACACCGGCGACTTCAAGATCGACTCCACCCCCATTGACGGCGAGGTCATCGACCTGGCCCGGTTCGGCCAGCTGGGCCGGGAGGGCGTGCTGGCGCTGCTGGCGGACTCCACCAACGTGGAGCGGCCGGGGTACACCATGTCCGAGCGGGCGGTGGGCGCCACGTTCAAGCGGCAGTTTACCGGCTGCCAGCAGCGCATCATCGTCACCACCTTTGCCAGCAATGTGCACCGCATCCAGCAGGTCATCGACGCCGCCCACGCCTGCGGGCGGAAGGTGGCGGTGACGGGCCGCAGCATGGAAAACATCATGAAGGTGTCCACGGAGCTGGGCTACATGAAGGTGCCCAAGGGCACGCTGATGGAGCTGAACCGGCTGCAGCAGCTTCCCGCCAGGCAGCAGGTGATCGTCACCACCGGCTCCCAGGGCGAGGAGATGAGCGCGTTGTACCGCATGGCCTTCGGCAGCCACAAGCAGGTGGACATCGGCCCGGGGGACAAGGTAATCCTCTCCGCCAGCGCCATCCCCGGCAACGAGGTGACGGTGGGCCGGATGATCAACGAGCTGTTCCGCCGGGGCGCCGAGGTGGTGTACGACAAGGCGGATATGCTCCACGTCAGCGGCCACGCCTGCCAGGAGGAGCTGAAGATCATCCACGCCCTCACCCGGCCCCGGTTCTTCATCCCCCTCCACGGCGAGCAGCGGATGCTGCAGATCCACAAGCGGCTGGCCCAGGACATGGGCATGGCGGCGGACCACATCTGCGTGGCGGAGAACGGCAGCGTTATCGAGCTGACGGCCAAGCACATGAAGTGCGAGACGGCGGTGCCCGCCGGCGAGGTGTTCGTGGACGGCGGCGGCATCGGCGAGGTGGGCAGCGTGGTGCTGAACGACCGGAAGCTCCTGGCCAGCGACGGCATGGTGGTGGTGGTGCTGAGCATGTCCAGCCACGACCATCAGCTGCTGTGCGAGCCGGAGATCGTGACCCGTGGCTTCGTGTATGTGAAGGAGTCGGAGGGGTTGCTGCAAGACCTGCGCCGGGTGGCCATGGACACCGTGGACACCATGAACGCCAAGAAGCGGCGGGATGAAAACGAGATCCATCGGGCCGTCCGCAGCGCCGTGTCCAGCTACCTCTACAAGCGGACACGCCGCAGCCCCATGGTCATCCCCATGGTGACGTGGCTGTAAGATATAATAAAAACCGTCCCGGATGGGACGGTTTTTTAATGCGTATTGAGGGCCTAAAAATGCATAATGGCATCCGCGGGGCGGGTTGCATGATAATACGCCGCCCGCCCGGGTTTTCCGGGTGGGCGGCGCTGTTTTTTCATAATAAGCGTTTTTTATTGCACCGCGGGCACTACGGCGTAGCTGCCCTCGCCGGTGGCGGCGTAGACCATGGGCACTACCCGGCCCGGCGTGGTGCGGTAGCTGTCGCTCAAGGTAGCCAGGGCCGATGCGCTGTCCACCCCCGGGGCCACGTACACCCGGTCAAACAGCTCCTCCACCGTGTCGGCGGTGAGGCCGGTGGCCTCCGTCAAATCGGCCCGGATTACCACGGACAATGCCACGTCCTCCGGCAAAGCGGAGCGCAGGGCGGCCGCCAGGTCGTGGAGCGTCTGGACCCGGTCCACCGTTTCATCGATGGCCAGGCTCTCCATCCGCCCCGCCAGGGGATAGCTGAAATAATCCAACAGGATTTCATCAAAGCCCAGGGCGGCATATTCTTTGCACAGCGCGGTGAGATACCCCAGCACCTGGGGGGAGGCGGGGTCCAGCCACGTCCAGCCGTCCCGGTCGTACCAGAAGGTGCCGCCGGCGAGGAGGAAGGCGGCGTCATGCTCCGCCCGGACGAAGTAGCTGTCGCACAGGGCGGACATGCGGGCCACGGTGTAGCGGTCCTCCGCCAGGATGGCCTGCAGCGTCTCCAGGGTGCCGTCCCCCTCCACGTAGACCTGGGGCGGCACGTCGGCCTGGGTTTCATAGGTGATGGCGCCGTTTTGCTGCTTGACTTCCACCATCAGCGCCTCGTCCTCCGGCAGCACCACGTCCTCCAAGGACAGCTTCAGCGTGCCCGGCAAAAGCTGGGCGGCGTGGAGCTCGGCCACGCTGTGGAGGCTGCTCTCCGGGGGCAGGTACTCCACCTCCACCTCGTCCTGGGACAGGGGGGTGCCGTCCTCCTCCGCCGTCTTGTGCTGCCAGAAGGGCAGCTCCAGCCGGGCGCGGCCCTCGTCGTCATATACAATATGGTTCTGGGCAAAGAGATACCCCACGCAGGCCAGGATCACCAGCACCAGCGCAATGGCGCCCAGTACCTTCCAGGGGTTTCCCTTACCTCGATAGCTGCTGTATCCTCTGGTTGAAGACATACCCTCGCAACTCCCGTTCTGTCAAATCTCCGCCTCGCGGAAAAAGCCGTTACGGCTCGATGGCGTCCAGCTGGGCCACGCGGCGGGCGTGGCGCCCGCCCTCGAACTCGGTGTTCAAAAACACCTCCACCATGCGGCGGGCCAGGTTGGGGCCGATCATGCCGGCGCCCAGGGCGATGACGTTGGCGTCGTTGTGCCGACGGGTCATCTCGGCGCTGAGGGGGTCGGCGCAGTGGGCGCAGCGGATGCCCTTCACCTTGTTGGCGGCGATGGAGATGCCGATGCCGGTGGTGCAGATGACGATGCCCCGGTCGTATGCGCCGGAGGCCACCGCACGGGCCACCTTTTCGCCGTATACCGGGTAGTCCACACTCTCGGCACTGAAACAGCCGAAGTCCTCATACTCGATGTCGTTTTCCTCCATCCAAATCAGTAGGTCCTGCTTCAGCAGGTAGCCGCCGTGATCGCAGCCGATGGCAATTTTCATGTCAGTCTCCTTTGCATCCCCGGGCCGCAGCCCACATTGTTCCTACTTGCAATATACAGCAAGTCTGCCCCTTTCGCAACCTTTTTATTGCCAAGGGGCGGAGAACGCTTACTTTTTCTTGCCGAAAAAGCTCTTGCGTTTGTCGTAATTGCCCTCGCCCAGGGTCTCGCTGAACTTCCGCAGGGCGTCTTTCTGCTCGCGGGTCAGGTTCCGGGGCGTCTCGATGGTCAGCGTGACGAACTGGTCGCCACGGCCCCGGCCGTTGAGCACGGGGATGCCCTTGCCCCGCAGGCGGAACACGGTGCCCGTCTGGGTGCCCTCGGGGATGTCGTACTTCACCTTGCCGTCGATGGTGGGGATCTCCAGCTCCGCGCCAAGGGCGGCCTGGGCGAAGGTGATGGGGGCCTCGCAGAACACGGAGGTGCCCTCCCGGCGGAACAGGGGATGGGGCCGCACCTGAATCACAATCTGCAAATCGCCGGCGGGGCCGCCGTTGCGGCCCGCGTGGCCCTGGCCCCGCAGGGAGATGGTCTGGCCGTCGTCGATGCCGGCGGGGATATTGACCTTGATGGTCTTGCGCTTGCGGGTGTGGCCGCTGCCGTGGCAGTCGGGGCAGGGCTGATGGATGATCTTGCCCGTGCCGCGGCACTTGGGGCAGGAGGTCTGGCTCTGCATGACGCCGAAGGGCGTGCGCTGGGCCTGGGTGACCATGCCGCTGCCGTGGCAGTCGGGGCACACCTCCGGCGTGGTGCCCTTGGCGCAGCCGTTGCCGCCGCAGGTAGGGCAGTTTTCGCTGCGCTCGATGGTGATCTCCTTTTCGCAGCCGAAGGCCGCCTCGGTGAAGTCCACCGCCAGGCCCACCCGGATGCTCTCGCCCCGCTGGGGGCCGGTGCGGGAGCGCCCGCCGCCGCCGAAGCCGCCGCCGAAAAAGCTGCCGAAGATGTCGCCCAGGTCGCCGAAGTCGAAGCCCGCGGCGCCGTCGCCCCAGCCGGGGCCGCCGGCCCCGGCGCCATAGTTGGGATCCACGCCGGCGAAGCCGAACTGGTCATACCGGGCCTTTTTGTCCGGGTCGGACAGCACCTCGTTGGCCTCGTTGACCTCCTTGAACTTCTCCTCGGCCTCCTTGTCGCCGGGGTTCATGTCCGGGTGGTACTTCCGGGCCAATTTTTTATAGGCTTTTTTGATCTCTTCCTCCGAGGCCCCTTTGCTGACGCCCAGAACCTCGTAATAATCCCGTTTTTCCTGTGCCATTTTTCTCTTCCTCTAAACGCCGCAAACAGGGGCAGAGGGTGTTGCCCCCTGTCCCCAGTTGCGCGTGTTGCTTACTTTTTACTTGTTCTGGTCGTCGTCATCCACGACCTTGTAGTCGGCGTCGTAATACTGGCCGCCCTGGGCACCGCCCTGGGCGCCGCCGGCAGCGCCGCCCATGTTGGGATCGCCCTGGGGGGCCTGCTGCTGGTACAGCTTCTCGCTCATCTTGTAGAAGAGCTGGGTCAGCTCCTCGGTGGCGGCCTTGATGGCGTCGGTATCCTCGCCCTTGAGCTGCTCCTTCAGCTTGTCGATGCCGGCCTGGATGGGGGCCTTTTCGCTATCGCTGACCTTGTCGCCCACCTCGCTGAGGGTCTTCTCGGCCTGGTAGACCATCTGGTCGGCCTGGTTGCGAATCTCCACCCGCTCCTTGATCTTGGCGTCCTCGGCGGCATACTGCTCGGCTTCCTTGACGGCCTTCTCAATGTCCTCCTTGCTCATGTTGGAGGAGGAGGTGATGGTGATGTGCTGCTCGGTGCCGGTGCCCAGGTCCTTGGCGGACACGTTGACGATGCCGTTGGCGTCGATATCAAAGGTGACCTCGATCTGGGGCACACCGCGGCGGGCCGGGGCGATGCCGTCCAGGTGGAAGCGGCCCAGGCTCTTGTTGGCGGCGGCCATCTCACGCTCGCCCTGGAGCACGTTGACCTCCACGGAGGTCTGGTTGTCGGCGGCGGTGGAGAAAATCTGGCTCTTCTTCACGGGGATGGTGGTGTTGCGCTCGATGAGGCGGGTGCAGACGCCGCCCATGGTCTCGATGCCCAGGCTCAGGGGGGTGACGTCCAGCAGCAGCAGGCCCTTCACGTCGCCGGTGAGGACGCCGGCCTGGAGGGCGGCGCCCATGGCCACGCACTCATCGGGGTTGATGCCCTTGAAGGGCTCGTTGCCGGTGAAGTTCTTCACGGCCTCCACCACGGCGGGGATACGGCTGGAGCCGCCCACCATCAGCACCTTGCTCAGGTCGGAGGGCTTCAGGCCGGCGTCGGACATGGCCTGGCGCACAGGGCCCATGGTGGCGTCCACCAGATGGCCGGTAAGCTCGTTGAACTTGGCGCGGGTCAGCGTCACGTCCAGGTGCTTGGGGCCGGTGGCGTCGGCGGTGATATAGGGCAGGTTGATATTGGAGGTGGTGACGCCGGACAGCTCGATCTTGGCCTTCTCGGCGGCCTCCTTCAGCCGCTGCATGGCCACCTTGTCGCCGCTGAGGTCGATGCCCTCGGTCTTCTTGAATTCGCTGACCAGATAGCGCATGACGCACTCGTCGAAGTCGTCGCCGCCCAGGCGGTTGTTGCCGGCGGTGGCCAGCACCTCGATAACGCCGTCGTCAATCTCCAGGATGGACACGTCGAAGGTGCCGCCGCCCAGGTCGTAGACCATGATCTTCTGGGCCTGCTCCTTGTCCACGCCGTAGGCCAAGGCCGCGGCGGTGGGCTCGTTGATGATGCGCTTCACGTCCAGACCGGCGATCTTGCCGGCGTCCTTGGTGGCCTGGCGCTGGGCGTCGGTGAAGTAAGCGGGCACGGTGATGACCGCCTCGGTGACGGGGGAGCCCAGATAGCTCTCGGCGTCAGCCTTCAGCTTCTGGAGAATCATGGCGCTGATCTCCTGGGGGGTGTAGGCCTTGCCGTCGATGTTGACGCGATGGTCAGAGCCCATCTCGCGCTTGATGGAGGAGATGGTGCGGTCGGGGTTGGTGATGGCCTGGCGCTTTGCCACCTGGCCCACCATACGCTCGCCGGTCTTGGAAAATGCCACCACAGACGGGGTGGTGCGGTTGCCCTCGGCGTTGGCGATGACGACGGCCTCGCCGCCTTCCATCACGGCCACGCAGGAGTTGGTAGTACCCAGATCGATACCGATAACTTTAGACATAGTGATTGCCTCCTAAATCATATCTCAAATTTTTATTGATAACGTTGTGAAATCTATTGCTTCGCGCCGGAAACGGCGCGTTTCAGCCGAAAGTAATGGTTAATTGGCCACCTTGACCATGGCGAAGCGCAGCACCTTTTCGCCCATGGCGAAGCCCTTTTGGAACACCTCCACCACCGTGTTTTCACCGGCGGCTTCGTCCTCCACGTGCATGACGGCGTTGTGCTTTGCCGGGTCGAAGGGTTGGCCCAGGGCCTCGATTTCCGTGACGCCCAGCTTCTCCAGCACCGCCAGAAACTGCTTGGCGATCATCTCCAGGCCCTGCTTGTGGCTGTCGCCCTCTTCCAGCTGGGCGGCGCCGCGAACCAGGTTGTCGTACACGTCCAGGAAGGGCTTGATGGTGTCGGCCTTGGCGTCGGCGTAAATGTTCTCCTTTTCCTTGGTGGTGCGCTTGCGGTAGTTGTCGTATTCCGCCGCCAGACGGAGATATTTATCGTTGCCGTCGGACACCAGCTTGGCCAGCGCCTCCATTTTCTCCATCTGCTCGCGGGTGACGGTGTAGGTCTCCGTCTGGGCCTCCCGGGGCTGCTCTTCCGCGGCCTCCGGGGTCATCTCCGGAGTGGTTTCCTCCTGGGGCTGCTCCTCCGGCAAATCCTTTTTCTTCTTGTCGCTCATGGGTTTCCTTCTTCCTCCTTGGCGGGCAGCTCCCGCTTCCCGAACATTCTGGTGAGGCTCTCGGCGAAGTAGCTCAGCCGGGCCGCCACGGTGGCGTAGTCCATTCTGGTGGGGCCTACCACGCCGATAAGGCCACGCATATTGTCCCCGATGTCGTAGGACGCCATCACCACGCTGCTCTCTTTCAGCGCGTCGCTGACGTTCTCCGGCCCGATGAGGATTTGCATGGGTGCGTCGGTGGTGGGCACGGGGAGATTCTCCTTGTTGTCCACCATGAAGTGCATCAGCCCCTGGGCCTTGTCGATGTCCCGGAACTCCGGGAAGCTCATAATCCGGCTGGCGCCGCTGGTGAACACCTGGGTGTGGCTGTCGTCCTGCAGCAGCTCACCGGCGTACTCTACCACACGGTTCAGCAGCAGAAACCACTCCGGCACCACCTGGTCGCTGAGGCCCATCAGCTTGCCGTTCATCTCCTGGGCGGGGATGGCGGTGAAATGGGTGTTCAGCAGGTGGCTCATGGCGGGCAGCGCCGAGGGCTCCACCGGCAGGTCAACGGCCATCAGCTGGCTCTTGACCCGGCTGTCGGACAGCATCACCACGGCGATGAAGCTGGCCTCGTCCACCGGCAACAGCTCATACCGCTTCACGGTGACGGCGCTGCGATGGTCGGCGGCGGCGTAGGTGGGGTAGTTCACCAGGCTCTGGGCCATCTGGCCCGCCCGGGCCACCACCTGCTCCGTCTGCCGCAGCTCGCCGCGAAGGGAGTCGTTGATGGCCGCCTGCTCCTCCGGCGACAGAGGCCGCCGCTCCATCAATTCATTGACGTACAGCCGGTAGCCCTTGGCCGAGGGGATACGCCCGGCGGAGGTGTGGGGCTGCTCTAAGTAGCCCATCTCGCTTAAATCCGCCAGCTCGTTGCGGATGGTGGCGGAGCTGATCTTGCCGGGCATCTTTTCCGCGATGGCCTTGGAGCCCAGGGGCTCGGCGGTGTCGATGTAGCTTTCCACCACGATCTTCAATATTTGCTTTTTCCGCTCCGTCAGCTCCATGGCAGAACCTCCGTTTTTAGCACTCGCTTTCCCTGAGTGCTAACACAGTTTACCACCCCCTACCAGCATTGTCAATAGGTACTATTTTAAATTAATTGTGAACGGCGGGGCGGGGCGCGGGGATGGGAAAACGGGAACGGGCGCAACCAACGAGGCAGAACAGAAAGCCCGCAAACGGGCTGGGGCGGACAGAGTCGTCCGCCCCTACGGAGGTTGTTGTGCCCGGGTGCCATTCAAGCGGATGCGGCGGTAGATGCTGCCGCAGACGGCGCGCCGAGGTCGTCGCGCCCTACGGAGAAATGGGTTCCCTCACGCAACCAACGGCACCGAACAGCAACCCCGCGAATGGGCTGGGGCGGACAGAGTCGTCCGCCCCTACGGAGGGATGGGAGCCCTACGCAACCGATGGGAACAGTCATCACACCTGCCGCCGGGGAAAGCGGGACACATAGCGCCAGCGACACACCGCGAAGAATGAGCGGATTGTGGAGCCAGTGCCCTTGGGGTAGTCCCGCCCTACGATGGGAGGGAGCCCTGCAGCCAACGGCACCTTTTATCAAATCCGCCGCCAGGGAACGGGCGCTTCATGAAGCGCCCCTACGGAGAAACGGACAGAACGGCAAAACACCGTAGGGGCGATTCACGAATCGCCCGCCAGCGCGGTAACGACCACCACCGGGGGGTGGGTGGATGGCAAACGGTAACGGCAACCGGCATCGTAGGGGCCGACGACCCGGCGGCCCGCCTGAGCGGCGCCAAATCTATTGAAAGGCACCGTTGGTTGCGGACGGTCACCGTCATCGCGTACCATTCACCCGCCATTTGCGCAGTTCGTTCCCGTGTCCGGCTGCCTCGTGCTCTCGTTGCGGCAAACCGATTTCCAGACCCTTCGGGCCGTGAAAATCGGGCCGCTGCCTTGCGGCGGGCACGCTTCATCCGCCACAGGCGGCGCTGTGCCCGCACGCCCCCTCATCCGTCACGGCCCGATGGACCGTGCCACCTTCTCCCCACGGTGATGTAAGAGTGCGGCGATAGTGTTCATCACGTTTTTGGAGCGGCACGCTGCCTGTAAAGGGCTGGCAGCGTGTCGCTCCAAATCATTTATCGTTTGGCCAGGTCCCGTTCCCGGGTCTCCTTCACCGCACGAACCAGAAATTGGTTCACGGTCTCGCCCTGGGATCTGGCGTGTTCGCGTAAGGCGTCGCCCTCGCCCCGCGGGACACGGAGCTTGAACTCATCGAACTTGGCATGATACCGCGCAACCGCCTCCCGCTGCGCATCCGTCTGCGGCATGTCCCCACTCCCCTCTTCCAATTACTGTATCTACCTTCGCATTATACGGGTTTTCCCGCCCGATTGCAAGAAAAAGCGAGGGCATTTTTCGTTGCCATCATTTTGCCAAGTTGGGGAGCATTTTCTTTGCCTGTATATCCAGTATCGTGCAAATAGGAAGGCTTACAATCAGCACCACTGTATCTGCCACAAAGGCATATACATTTTTCCCTGCTCTGATTAAGAACGGCTGAGCATACAGCAGGCTGTTCGTAATCCCAAGCTATTGTTTTCGAAAATACATACAGTTCCAGATCGCTGT
>CAMKGX010000033.1 GCA_946412355.1 uncultured Clostridia bacterium | reverse complement strand
CCTTACCCAGACGACCCACAGTACCCATCATGTCGGGAGTGGCGATGACCACGTCAAAGTCGAACCAGTTTTCCTTCTGGATCTTCTCCACCATGTCCATCTCGCCCACGTAGTCGGCGCCGGCGGCCTTGGCGGCCTCAGCGGCAGCGCCCTTGGCGAACACCAGCACGCGGACGCTCTTGCCGGTGCCGTTGGGCAGCACGATGGCGCCGCGGACCTGCTGGTCGGCGTGACGGGAGTCAACACCCAGCTTCACGTGGAGCTCGACGGTCTCGTCGAACTTGGCGGAAGCGGTCTTGCAGATCAGCTCCAGACCCTCCTTGGGGTCATACAGGTTGGCTCTGTCGATCTGCTTTGCGATATCCTGATATTTCTTACCTCTAAACATCTTCAATTCCCTCCTTAGTCGCCCACGATGACGCCCATGGAACGGGCGGTGCCGGCGATCATGCTCATAGCGGCTTCCAGGGAAGCGGCGTTGAGGTCGCGCATCTTCAGCTCAGCGATCTTCTGGATGGAGGCCTTGGAGATGGTGGCTACCTTTTCCTTGTTGGGAACGCCGGAAGCCTTCTCAATGTTGCACTCCTTCTTGATGAGGACCGCAGCGGGGGGAGTCTTGGTGATAAAGGAGAAAGAACGGTCAGCATAGACGGTGATCACCACGGGGATGATCAGGCCCATATCGTTCTTGGTGCGCTCATTGAATTCCTTGGTGAAGGCGGCGATGTTGACGCCGTGCTGACCCAGAGCGGGGCCAACGGGGGGTGCGGGAGTTGCTTTACCTGCAGGGATCTGCAGCTTTACGTAACCAACGACTTTCTGTGCCATGATAGGCACCTCCTTTTTCTAATGTGGTAGCGGCTCACCCAAAGTGAGACCCGCCCTTGGCGAGGCGCAGCTTTTTGCGTCTCTCCCACTTGCGCCGGAGTGGTTTTGCTCCGACTTGCGCGGCTTGATTTCAGACTGCCGCTGCTCAGTCCTGGCAGACCTCCACCTGGTCGAGCTCCAGCTCGACGGGCGTCTCTCTGCCGAACATGGAGACCACCACACGGACCTTGTTCTTCTCCGGTGCGATTTCCTCCACGATGCCCTTGAAAGTGCTCAGCGGGCCGTCGGTGATCTTGACGGTATCACCCACGTTGTAGGCCACCACGATCTCGTGGCGCTCCACGCCCAGAGCGGCGACTTCCGCGTCAGACAGGGGGATGGCCTTGTTGGCCTCGCCCACGAATCCGGTGACGCCGCGGATGTTGCGGATGAGATGCCAGGTCTCGTCGGTGAGCACCATCTTGATGAGCACGTAGCCGGGGAAAACCTTCCGCTCCACGTCCTTCATGACGCCGCTCTCCGTCACCTCGGTGACCGTCTCCATAGGAATCTCCATCTGGAGCACCATGTCCTCAAAGTGGCGGTTGACCACAGACTTCTCAATGGCCGCCTTTACCGCGTTTTCATAGCCGGAATAGGTATGCAGCACATACCACTTCGCGTTATCTGCCATCGTTTACTTCCTCAGGCGAACAGGCCGATCAGGAAATTGACGGCTGCCACGGCAACCCAGTCAAAAACCCAGATGCAAACGCCAACCACCGCGGCGCACAGCAGCACGGTGCCGGTGTTGGACACGGTCTCCTTGCGGGAGGGCCATACGACCTTCTTCAACTCGCTTCTCATTTCGCGGAACCATTTGCCCAGGTCGCGCTTCGCTTTCTTCTCTTCAGCCATTTCCAATCTCCTTCCGATTACTTGGTCTCGGTGTGGACGGTGTGCTTTCTGCAGAAGGGGCAGTACTTGTTCAGCTCAAGCTTGTCCGGGGTATTCTTCTTGTTTTTCATCGTGTTGTAGTTTCTCTGCTTGCACTCGTTGCAGCGGAGAGTGATTTTCACGCGCATTAACGGCACCTCCTTATTAGATTAGGTGTCTCCCGGTGGGAGCACCGATTGCCTCCCTGATCGGCGGCGCCCTCTCCCCCGCGCTCGAAGCGAAAAAGCGCGCAAAAAGAAAGCACCCATTCACAGGTAATGGAAAGTGTACCATATATTTTGGTGAAGGTCAACAAGTTTTTCGGAAAAATTTCAGCAATTTCTAAAATTTTTCCGCCTCATTTGTTGCGCCGGGGCGGGCAATCGTGTATCATAGACGAAAAGCGAGGGATGAGTATGAAAATTATGGCTATCGACTACGGCGACGCCCACACTGGCATCGCCATCTCCGACAACACCATGACGCTCACCGGGTTTACCACCGTCATCGACGCCCGGAAGGAGGACGTGGTGCTGGAGCGGATTCTGGCCCTGGCGGCGGAGCACGGCGTGGACGAGCTGGTGCTGGGCTACCCCAAGAATATGGACGGCACCCTGGGCCCCCGGGCGGAGAAATGCGCCGCCTTTGGGGAGCGCCTCAAGGCCGCCTCCTCCCTGCCCCTTACGCTGTGGGACGAGCGGCGCACCACCGTGGAGGCCCACGCCATATTGTTCGGCAACGGGAAAAACGGCAGGCAGCGGAAGAAAGTGGTGGACGCGGTGGCAGCCAGCCTGATGCTGGAGGGCTACATGACCCGCAAACGCAGGGAGGCGCAATAATGCAGGTTCTCATTATCGGCGGCGGGGCCGCCGGCATGGCCGCGGCGCTGACGGCGGCGGCGCGGGGCCACAGCGTCACCATTCTGGAGCGGCAGGCCCGGGTGGGCCGGAAGCTGCTGACCACCGGCAACGGCCGGTGCAATCTCACCAATCAAAATGCCGGCGTGGCACATTATCACGGCGAAAACCCGGCATTTTGCCACTTTGCGCTGGAAAAACACACCCCTGCGGAGACCTTGGACTGGTTTGCCCGGCTGGGGCTGATGACCGTCACCGAGGACAGCGGGCGGGTGTACCCATTGAGCAATATGGCGGGCAGCGTGCTGGACGTGCTGCGGTACGCCTTGGAGCAGCCCCAAATCACCCTCCGGGCCGGAGAGACGGTGACGGCGGTGGCGAAAAAGAGCGGCCGCTTCACCGTGGAGACGGAGGGCGGCGCTTACGAGGCGGACAGGGTGATACTGGCCGCCGGCGGCGCGGCGGGGGCCAAGGTGGGGGGCGTCATGGACGGCTACCGCATCGCCAAGGCCCTGGGCCACCACCGCACGGCGCTGTACCCCTCCCTGGTGCAGCTGAAAACCGAACCCACCTACCCCCGGGCGCTGAAGGGCGTGAAGGCGGAATGCGCCGTCACCATCCGCCGGGGGGAACGGATCATGGCGGAGAACCGGGGCGAGGTGCTGTTTACGGAATACGGCGTCAGCGGGCCGGTGATTTTTGACATCTCCCGGGCGGTGGCCACCGGCGGCGAGGGGCTGACCTGCTGCCTGGATTTGCTGCCGGAGGTGTCGGATGGGGATTTGCAAACCTATCTCCGGCAGCGGCGAGACGCTATGGCGGGCCACGAGGCCGCCACGCTGCTCACCGGGGCGCTGCAAAGCCGGCTGGGCCAGATGGTGATGAAGTACGCCGGGCTGACCCAGGGCACCGCCGGGGCGCTGACGGACGGGCAGCTTGCGCGTGTGGCGGCGGCGGTGCGGCAGTTTGCCCTGCCCATCACCGGCGTGTGCGGCTTCGACCAGGCGCAGGTCACCGCCGGAGGGCTACGGACAGAGGAATTTGACCCCCAGACCATGGAGAGCCGCCTGTGCCCCGGCTTTTACGCCTGCGGCGAGGTGCTGGACGTGGACGGCGACTGCGGCGGCTACAACCTGCAATGGGCCTGGGCCAGCGGACGGCTGGCGGGGGAAAGCGTATAGATATCACAAAACTGTCAGGCCGCAGGCGGCCTGACAGTTTTGCTCAGATTGTCAAAAAAGCATCGCAGATTTCGCGCCCGCAGGCGCGAACCCATGAAATCCGAAAAAAGTGACGACATGCGCGTCACTTTTTTCACTTCTCAGGCTACGAAGTGTGCGAATAGTGCGCCAAAGGCGTACTATTCGTGCGCGCAGTAGACTGCAATCCCATTTGTCAAAAAACGCCATAGCCGTTTTTTGACAGGCTCAGAAATGGGGTCGCCGGGCGACCCCTTTTTAATAATGTATGGGAGCGGTCAGTCCAGGTAGCCCTCTCTGGCCTTGACGCCGAAGCGGCCCTCCAGCTGGTGCATCATATCGTCGGTGATGGTGTTCACCCGGGGCAGGTGGGCGATCTTCATGTAGATCTCGGCGGCCTTCTCGGCGGTCTCGATGAGGCCGAAGGTCTCGTCCAGGTCACGGCCGGCGCCGTAGATGCCGTGGAGGGACCACACCACCAAGCGGGCGGTCTTCATCTTCTCGGCGGTGGCCTCACCGATCTCATTGGTGCCGCACAGCATCCAGGGCAGCACGTTGACGCCGTCGGGGAACACCACGATGCACTCGGTGCACATCTGCCACAGGGTGCGGGTGAACTCCCGCTCGTCCAGGGTGTGGATATAGGTCATGGCCAGCAGGTTGGCGGGGTGGCAGTGCATCACCACCCGGTTTTCGCTGTCCACCGCCAGGCGGGCCATGTGGCTCATCATGTGGGCGGGGAACTCGGAGGTGAACTTGCCGCCGTCGGTGAAGCCCCACAGCAGCTGCGCCGTCTCGCCGCCGTCGGTGAGGCGGACGATGCCCAGGTTTACATCGGGGGCATACTGCACGTTCTTAAAATACTTGCCGGTGCCGGTGACCAGGAAGTATTTGCCCTCCAGGGCGGGGGCGGAGAAGCCGGTGGGGATGGTGCGGACCACGGCGTGGATATCCAGATAGGGGGCCACCTGGGCCTCGTCCAGCAGCAGGCTGACGTTGCCGCCGTTGCGCTCGTCCCAGCCGTGGGCGTACATATTGGTGACGGTACGGATCATCTCCACCATAAAGGGAGCTTCCAGGATGTTTTTCATATACAATCTCCTTTCGAGGGCGTCGGCCCCTGCAATTATCTCGTAATGACGTCCACGGGGACGTTGAAGATCTTGGCCACCTTCAGGATGGTGTCGATCCAGCGGCCGGAGGCGGCGGCCATGTGGTGGGTGGGGCCGGCCTCGCTCCAACGGTTGCAGAACTCCCG
This sequence comes from uncultured Clostridia bacterium, assembly GCA_946412355.1. GTDB lineage: Bacteria > Bacillota > Clostridia > Oscillospirales > Oscillospiraceae > Vescimonas. The sequence goes on along the minus strand of CAMKGX010000033.1, from coordinate 17,059 downwards.
GGCGCCGCAGGTGAAGCGGGTGCGCATATTGGTGTCGCCGAAGGTGAAAATGGGGCCCTCTTCATTGACGCCCTCCGCCACCACGAACTTGAAGTGGCCGTCCTTGTCCTGGGTGATGCCCAGATACGTGACGGGGCCGGGGGCGGGATAGAACTGGGTGAGGTAGCCGCCGCCGGTCTTGCCGTGGAACACGGGGACAATCTTCATGGTGGGCTTCTTGGCGCGGGAGATGTCGGCGTCGCCGGAGCCGGAGTGGCCGATGATGCAGATATCCTCGTTGAAGTCGATGGAGTACATCTCGGAGAGCTGGCCCATGCCGGAGATGGTCTTGAGGATGGACATGGCCATGGCCACCTTGATGTCGCCCTCCACGGCGCAGGCGGTGCCCTGGCGGATGAGCATGGAGAAGGCGGGAATCAGCATGCTGTCCAGCTTGCCGGCCACGCCCTTGGCGAAGCCGTCGTAGTGGGAGGCCACGAAGCCCAGGCGCTCGTCCTTCACCCACTGCTCGAAGGCCACCACGTAGCGGGCCATATCCCACACCTTTTCGATGGTGCCGCCGCCCTCGATGTCGAAGGTGTCCAGAATGTCCTGGGCCTTGGCGCGGATGGCGGTTTCATCGGTGATGTCGTCGGCAATGGCCCACATCTTCTCCCAGTCGAACTGCTTGGTGTAGACCCACATGCGGTGGTAGAGGTTGGTCTCGTCGATGTAGAGGTCCATCATGCCGGGGTAGGGGCGGCCGATCTGGGCCAGGTTGGTGTCACGGAAGCGGCGGCGCACCTGAGCGGCGCGGCACCAGTCAGCGATCTCGGCGTCCACCTGGGGGTCGCCGCCCTCCACCACGCCGGTGATGACGGCGTGGCGCTTGCCGGCACGCTCCAAATCCGCCACCATCTCGCCCACGGCGCCGCAGGCGTACAGCTCGCCCAGCCAGGTGGCGGTGTCGGTATTGGCATAGTCGGGGGCCTTTTTCTTCTGGAGATTCACCAGCACCACCGGCACATCCAGGTCCCGGACGGCGGGCAGCATATTGTAGCTGGTGGCGTAGGTGAGAAGCTGCAGAATCACCAGATCCACATCGGCGGCGCGGAACTTGTCGCCGGCGGCCATGGCCTGCTCCTTGGTGGTGACGATGCCGCCGTCAATCAGCTCCACAGAGCCGGGGATGCGGGTTTTGAAGTCGTCATACTGCCCGGCGAACTCCGGCACCAGGCTGGGGAACTGGGGCAGATAGGCGCCCAGGGCGATGGCGAAGACGCCCACCCGGGCTTTGGTTTCCACTAACATGGCGTTGTCCTCCTGTCTATTCATTGGGCTTGCAGCTGGATTTTCAAATTGCCGATGGCGGTGGCCTCGATGGGCAGGGCCACCACGTGCTTGCCGGTGGCTTTCTCCGTCAATGCATTCAGGAACTGATTTTTCGCGCCGCCGCCGACGATGTAGATGCTGTCGTAATGGCAGCCGGTGTTGTGCTGCAGCTCCTGGACGGCGTTCATGTAGGAAAGGGCCAGGGAGCGGTAGGCGCAGCGGAAGTAGTCGCCCACGGTCTGGGGCTGCATGGAAAGGGCCTTGTCAAAGGCGTCCTTCATGCTGTCGGGGGCCAGGAACAGATTGGCGTTGGCGTCCACCGTCTCCTCGAAGCGGCTCTCCGCCGCCTGGGCGGTGATGTCGCCCCAGGGCATATCGGGGCACAGCTCATCCCGCAGACGATTCACCAGCCACATGCCCATGATGTTCTTCTGGTAGCGGTTATAGCCCACGCCGCCCTCGTTGGACCAGTTGGCCAGCTCGCTGCCCTCGTTGGTGATGGGCCGGGGGGTCTTGACGCCCAGCAGCGACCAGGTGCCGGAGGAGATATAGGGGGCGTCCTCCTCCATGGGGATGCCCTCCACGGCGCTGCCGGTATCATGGGTGGCGCAGAGAAGGCAGCGGATGCCCTCATACTCGCCCAGGACGGTGCCGGGCTGCTGCAGCTTGTGAAACAGGTGCCGGGGCAGGCCCAGGGCGTCGATGATGGCTTCGTCATACTCCCCCGTCTCGGCGCTGACCATACCGCCGGTGGTGGCGTTGGTGTACTCGTGGGACTTGACGCCGCACAGCTTATAGAGCAGGTATTCCGGCATCATCAGGAAGTCGGTGACCCCCGCCAGACGGCCCGCCTCTTTATCCGCATAGAGCTGATAGATGGTGTTGAAGGGCTGGAACTGGATGCCCGTGTGGCGGTAGAGCCGGGTGAAGGTGATTTTCTCATGCACCCGGGAGATGACGGCCTCGGTGCGGCTGTCACGGTAGGCGTAGCAGGGCCGAACCTCCTTCTCGCCCCGGAGCAGCACGTAGTCCACGCCCCAGGTGTCGATGGACAGGGTGTCGATTTTCGCAAACTGCTCCCTGGCCTTTTCAATGCCCGCCTTCACGTGGGAAACCAGGGCGTCGATGTCCCAAATCAGGTGCCCGTCCTGCTCCTGCACGCCGTTGGGGAAGCGGTAGACCTCACAGGTCTTGATCTCGCCGTTCTCCTGCCAGCCCACGATGTGGCGGCCGGAGGAGGCGCCGATGTCAATGGCAAGCGCATATCTCACGCGGCAAGCCCCCTTTCTTTCCATTTTCATTATGGCATAAAACCGGGCGGAATGCAACTTTATACGCGCCGCTTTCCGGATATTTCACGCCACTGACCGTCCGAAAGGCCGTCCTCCCCCGGACGAGCGGGAAAGGACGGCCTTTTTTGCGGCGATATCGTTTACGCAAAGGGGTTCTCGGTGGGATAGGGCAGGCTCTTGGGCTGGTTGTAGCCGATGTCCTCCACGCCCAGGTACTTGAACACCTCGTACAGGGCCCTGCCGTGGTGGCCGAAGGCCACGGCGCCGTGGTGGGGGAAGCGCTTCTGAATCAGCACATGGCGGTAGAAGCGGCCCATCTCATGGATGGCGAACACGCCGATGCCGCCGAAGCTGGTGGTAGCCACAGGCAGCACCTCGCCCTGGGCGATGTAGGAGCGCAGACGGCCCTCGCTGTCGCACTGGAGGCGGTAGAAGGTGATCTCGCCGGGGGCGATGTCGCCCTCCAGGGTGCCGCGGGTGAAGTCGGGGTCGCTTCCCTCCGGCTCTAAGAGGCGGTGCTGGATGAGCTGGTACTTCACGGCCCGGTCAGCGCACATCTTGCAGGAGGGGGTGTTGCCGCAGTGGAAGCCCATGAAGGTGTCGGTGAGGCTGTAATCGTACTTGCCGCGAATCTGGCTCTCCCACATCTGGGCGGGCACGGAGTTGTTGATGTCCAGGATGGTGACGGCGTCCTGGGACACGCAGGCGCCGATATACTCGGAAAGGGCGCCGTAGATGTCCACCTCGCAGCTCACCGGGATGCCACGGGCGGCCAGGCGGGAGTTGACGAAGCAGGGCTCAAAGCCGAACTGCTCCGGGAAGGCGGGCCAGCACTTGTCGGCAAAGGCCACGTATTTCCGGGCGCCCTTGTGGGCCTCCGCCCAATCCAGCAGCGTCAGCTCAAACTGGGCCATGCGCTCCAGCATATCGGGGAAGTAGCGGCCCTCGCCCATCTCGGCGGCCATGTCGGCGCAGACGGCGGGAATACGCTCGTCGCCGGCGTGGGCCTTGTAGCTCACCAGCAGGTCCAGCTCCGAGTTCTCCTCAATCTCCACGCCGATCTCATACAGGCCCTTGATAGGAGCGTTGCAGGCAAAAAAGTCCTGGGGCCGGGGGCCGAAGGTGATGATCTTCAGATTCTGCACGCCGATGATGGCCCGGGCGACGGGCACGAAGTCGCAGATCATGCGGCTGATGTCGGCGGCAGTGCCCACGGGGTACTCGGGGATATAGCCCTTCAGGTGGCGCATACCCAGATTGTAGGAGCAGTTCAGCATGCCGCAGTAGGCGTCGCCCCGGCCGTTAATGAGGTCGCCGTCACCCTCGGCGGCGGCCACGAACATGCAGGGGCCGTCGAAGTGTTTGGCAATCAGGGTTTCGGGGGTCTCGGGGCCGAAGTTGCCCAGGAACACCACCAGGGCGTTGCACCCGGCGGCCTTCACGTCCGCCACGGCGGCAAGCATATCTTTTTCGTTCTCCACGGTGACGGGGCACTCGTAGAGGTCGCCCTCGCAGGCCTTGACGATGGCCTGGCGGCGGGCGATGGACAGGGAGATGGGGAAGCAGTCGCGGCTGACGGCGATGATGCCCAGCTTGACCTCGGGGATGTTCTGCATGGTTCGTTCCTCCTATTATAATAATCAATCAGTCCTTGGCGATGTCGATGTTGGGGCCTTCCAGGCCGATGTGGGCGCCCCGCTTGGCCTCCTTGGCGTCGGGGTGGGCCAGCAGCCACTTGTTGCAGGCCCAGAGCATATTGTCCTCCTGGCAGTGGGGCACGGCATCGGGGCGGGGGGTGTTGGTGCCCCGGGGCAGGGCCACCGCCACCCGGAAGCCGTCGGCGGCGTCGGTGTGGCAGGGGGCGTAGTGCAGCGTGGTGGCGTACACCTCCACAGCCACCCCGGCGGGGACCCGGAAGGCCATCACGGTGTCGGTGTGCAGCTTGCCGCCCACGATATCCTGCTCCCGGCCCAGCAGCAGCACGAAATCGTGGGTGCCCACATTGACCTCGCTGTCACGGTGGTACTCCAGGCAGTTGAGCCGGGTGTTATGGCCCCAGCACATACCAAGCTGGGTGGGCATGCCGCCGTAGAACCGCTGGGTCAGCTCGCCGAAGATGGCGCAGCTCTCCAGCTCCGGGATGGAGGGCTGGTAGGCCGTGCCCTCCTCCGGCAGGGGGAAGGCGGACATGGCGGCGCAGAGCTGGGTGGTGACATAGCCCTCCAGCGCCTTGCCATAGGGGCGGAACGCGGGGTCGTAAACGGAATAGATGTGCATACGATGGCCTCCTTTTTAGGATAGATAGGGGAAGGTATCCCGCAGGGCGGGGTAAATACGGCGGAATTTCTGATATTGGGCCTCATAGCGCTCCGTCAGCGCCGGGTCGGGCAGCGTCACGTCCGCCACCTGCACCAGGGCGTCCGCCGCGGCGGCAACGGAGGCATAGCACCCCGCACCCACCATGGCCAGCATGGCGGCACCGTAGCCGGGGCCCTGCTCCGTTTTCACCATCTCCAGGGGGATGCCCAGGACGGCGGCGAAGATTTTGCGCCACAGCGGGGATTTGCTGCCGCCGCCGCAAATACGGGTGGCGGGGATGGTGAGTCCTAAACTCCGGGCCACCTCGAAGCTGTCCCGGATGGCGAAGGCCACCCCCTCCAGCACCGCCTGCACCATGTCGGAGCGGGTGGTGTCCATGGTCATACCCACGAAGGCGCCACGGGCGGCGGTGTCGTTGATGGGGCTGCGCTCGCCCATGAGGTAGGGCAGGAAGAAGGTATGGTTGCGGCCCAGGCGGTGGTCGGAGATGTCCTTTTGCAGCGCCCCGTAGTCGCTGCTGCCTAGAATATCGTCGCAGAACCATTTGTTACAGCTGGCGGCGGAGAGCATGCAGCCCATCAGGTGATAGCCGCCGTCGGCGTGGGCAAAGGCGTGGAGAGCGTTGTGGGGGTCCACGCCGAAATGGCGGGAGGAGATGAACACGGTGCCGCTGGTGCCCAGGGACAGGTTGCAGCCCCCCTCCCCTACCACGCCGGTGCCTACGGCGGCAGCGGCGTTGTCGCCGGCACCGGCCACCACCCGGGTGGCGGCGGGCAGGCCCAGGTCACGGGCCACGTCGGGCCGCAGCGTGCCGATGACCTGGAAGCTCTCGTAGAGCCGGGGCATCCAGTCCTCCGAGACGTGGCAGATGTCCAGCATCTCTTTCGACCAGCACCTGTGGGCAACGTCCAGCAGCAGCGTGCCGCTGGCGTCGGAATAATCCGAGGCGTGGACGCCGGTGAGGCAGAAGTTGATATAGTCCTTGGGCAGCATCACCTTGGCGATACGCCCGTAATTGTCCGGCTCGTGCTTTTGCAGCCACAGCAGCTTGGGGGCGGTGAACCCGGCGAAGGCGATGTTGGCGGTGAGGCGGGAGAGCTTCTCCTTGCCCACGGCGGTGTTGAGCCACGCCGTCTCCTCCGCGGTACGGCTGTCGTTCCACAAAATGGCGGGGCGAATGACGGCGTCGCTGCCGTCCAGCGCCACCAGGCCATGCATCTGGCCGCCGGCGCCGATGGCGGCCACCTCGCTGCCGTCGATGCCCCGGAGCAGCTCCCGGATGCCCTCCCGGCAGGCCTGCCACCAGTCCTCCGGCCGCTGCTCCGACCAGCCGGGCCGGGGGAAGGACAGGGGATATTCCCGGGTGGCGGTGCGGACGATCTCGCCGGAGAGGCTGACCAGCAGCAGCTTGACGGCGGAGGTTCCCAGGTCGATACCGATGGTATACATAGGCGCACTTCCCTTCCACGTTTTTAAGGCCAGTATAGCCATTTGACCGGCGGTTTTCTATGACGATTGTGAAATTGCGATTAGACAATCTTGACCTTTTGGCAACTTTGGCAAAGTAGATAGTTTCAAGGTCATTTTTTGTGAAAAATGGCGAAAACTCCGCTCCCATCACAGGGAACGGAGCATTTCTTCACTTTCTTCCCGGGTGTAAAACCGCTCCCTGGAATAGACGGATTTTTGCTTTTCACCGGAGGGCAGGGCGGGCAGGGAGCGGCTGTAGGCCTCCGGAGTCATGCCGGCGTAGGCCTTGAAGCACTGGGAGAAATAGCGGTAGTCGGAGAAGCCGCAGGCCTCGCACACGTCCAGCATCCGCATGCCGCCGGAGCGCATCATGCGGCAGGCGGCGTGGAAACGGATGCCGCTGACGTACTCTTGAAAGGTCTGGTTCAGGTTCTCTTTCAGGAAACGGGACAGGTAGCTGACGGAGCAGCCCTCGGCGGCGGCGAAGTCGGCCAGGCGGATGGGGGCGCGGTAATTCTCGTCCACGAAGGCCAGAAACCGGGCCAGGCGGGCGCTGCGCTTGTCGGCGCTGGTCTGCTCCTCCGGCGTCATGCGGTGGATGGGCAGCAGCGGCAGCAGCAGTCCCAGCAAATCGGCGCACAGGGCGGTGCAGCCCAGGGCGTAGAAGGGCTCCTGCCCCAGATACCGGGCCATCAGCTCCCGCAGGGCGTCGTAAACCCGCTGACGCTGCTGCGCCGTCAGATAGGCGGTGATGTCGGGCCGGGAGATGGTGACAGAGCGCAGCTCGGGACAGGTCAGGTCAAAGCTGTGGGGCGACACCTGGAGGCACAAAAAGGTGGCGGGGCCGTCCTGCATGGTGAACTCGTGAACCTGGCTGGGGGCAAAGAGCAGCAAATCCCCCTTCCCCGCCGTCACATGGCGGCGGCTGCACTGGACGGCCAGGCTGCCGGAGAGGAGCCATATCAGCTCCCATTCCGGGTGAAAGTGGGGGGTGCGGTACTCCACGGTGTCGAAAAACACGCTGATGCCGCTGATGTGCTGATGGCGGATGATTTCCAGCTCGTTCACGGGCGCGCCCCCCTTTCCATGGCCCTATCATAGTCTTTTTTGCGCCAGATGGCAAGAAAAAAGCTGACCGGGAGCCATTCCCCAGTCAGCTTTTACACTATTATAATTACACGGTTTCAATGCGGATGACGTTGGTGTTGCCGCTCTGGCCGCTGGTGTTGCCACCGGTCATGACCACGGTGTCGCCCTGGTGCAGGCCCAGAGCGTCGCGGGAGGCGCGGAGGGCGTAGAAGTTCAGCACCTCCATGCTGGGGAACTGCTCGGTGAGGATGGGCAGCACGCCCCAGGACAGGGCCAGCTTGTACCACGCCTTTTCGCCGGTGGCCAGGCCCACGATGTCGATGGGGGCGCGGAAGCGGGACACCATGCGCACGGTGAGGCCGCTGATGGAGGTGACCACGATGGCTTTGGCGCTCAGGTCGATGGCCATGGTGCAGGCGGCGTGGGAGATGGCGTCCACCCGGTTCTGGATGACGAAATTCTCCCGGTAGAAGCGGCCCACATAGTTGATGTGCTTCTCCGTCTCCTCGGCGATCTCGCTCATGATCCGGACGGCGTCCACCGGGAACTTGCCGGCGGCGGACTCGCCGGAGAGCATAATGGCGCTGGTGCCGTCGTAGACGGCGTTGGCCACGTCGCTGATCTCGGCGCGGGTGGGGCGGGGATTGGTAATCATGCTCTCCAGCATCTCCGTGGCGGTGATGACCCGCTTGCCCAGCAGGCGGCACTTGGTGATGAGGAACTTCTGGATGGCGGGCAGCTCGGTGAAGGGCACCTCCACGCCCAGGTCGCCGCGGGCCACCATAATGCCCTCGCAGGCGGAGCAGATGTCCTCGATGTTATCCACGCCGGACTGGTTCTCAATCTTGGCGATGACGTCGATGTCGCCGCCGCCGTTGGCGGCCAGGAAGCCCTTCAAATCCAGCAAATCCTGCTTGCAGGACACGAAGGAGGCGGCCACGAAGTCCACGTCGTTCTCGATGCCGAACAGCAAGTCCGCCTTGTCCTGCTCGCTGAGGTAAATCTGGTGCATCACCCGGCCGGGGAAGCTCATACTCTTGCGGTCGGACAGCACGCCGCCGTTGATGACGCGGCAGCGGATCTCCGTGCCCTCGATGGCCGTCACGTCGAAGCTGACCAGGCCGTTATTCACCAGAATCCTGTCACCCACGGACAAATCCTCCGCCAGGCCCTTATAGTTGACGGACACGATGGTGTCGTCGCCCATCAGGTCACGGGTGGTGAAGGTGAAGTCGGCGCCGTCGGGCAGGGTGATTTTGCCGCCCTGGAACAGGCCGATGCGGTACTCCGGGCCCTTGGTGTCCAGCATGATGGCGATGGGCAGATTCAGCTCCGCCCGGACGGCCTTGATCATGTCGATGGTCTTTTTGTGGCCCTCGTGGGTGCCGTGGGAGAAGTTGAGGCGGGCCACGTTCAGGCCCCGGAGGCACATCTCCCGGAACACGGCGGGATCTTGGCTGGCGGGGCCGATGGTGCCGATGATTTTCGTCTTTCTCATAATGCAGTCGTCCTTTCCGAAACAGGCAGCCATATCCACGGCCCGCCGTCATAGTGGGCTGATTTTATCACATTTCGGGGCGCTGCACAATACGCTGGCGGGGATTGGATATGGATTTTTCGGAGAAATGGAATTTTTTGCTTTTCCTTTGGCCCGGCGGGGGCTATAATGGGGGCGAAACGAGAAAGAAGGTGTGGGAAATGGAATTGCTGCCGCTGACGGCGGAATATGACGCCGCCATGGCCCGGATCGTCCGGGAGAATTTGAAGGCACACGGGCTGGACATTCCGGGCACGGCCTATTTTGACGAGAGCCTGGACCACCTGTCCCGGTATTACGACGCCCCCGGGCGGGGGTACTGGGTGCTGTGGGACGGCGGCGTAGCGGGCGGCGCGGGGCTGGCGGAAACGGACGTGCTGCCGCAGTTTGCGGAGATGCAGAAGCTGTACCTTGCCGACGAGGCCAAGGGCCGCGGCCTGGGCCGGCGGCTGGCAGAGCACGTGGAGGCCATGGCCCGGGAAATGGGCTACCGGGGCCTCTACCTGGAAACCCACACCAACCTGACAGCGGCCCTGGCGCTGTACGAAAAGCTGGGCTACCGGCAGATAGAAAGGCCGGACAGCGTGGTGCATGGGACGATGAATCGGTTTTTTGTGAAGGAATGGTAGGGCTGCGGACAGAGAGTGGGTAACCGTAGCAGAATAATGTAAGGGGCAGCCGTGAGGCTGCCCCTTTTTTGTTGTGTTGCCTTTTAGCGCGGAGCCATTACCGAATGGAGGGAGAAAAACCGTCGTTTCCACTTCCGTTTGAATCAGTTCCGCCGTTTTCTTGTCCCGATGTGGCGATAACGTCGCCAAGAAAGCAGATCAACGTCAGCTCCGGTTTCAAAAATGCTTTTTTCATCTTTTCGACTCCTATCAGGGAATGCTGGGCGACCATTCAGACGCCTTCTGCTCTACCGGTGGCGTCTGCTCCTCCTGTTTATCCACGCCGCTGCCGCTTTCAGCATTGGTCGGGGCGGAGGGGTTGGACGGAGCGGCACTTCCGCTGCCGGAGCCAGCGGGGGTTGTGCTGCCGCTGTCGCCGCTGACCGCCGGTGCCGTAGTTCCGGAACCGGTAGTGCTGCCGCTGGTTGGCGCTGTGGTCGTGGCGGAGGTTGTGCCGCTGCCGCTTTGGCTCTCGGTCTGTTGGGCAGTATCGTCGCTCTCAAAGGGGACGGCCGTCTCCCCGGGTGCCTCTGTGGTTTCCGAGGCCGTCTCCGGCGTATTCTCCGAAGCCGTTTCCCGTCCCGTCTCCACCTGTGCGGTGTCTGATGCCGTCCTGTCTGCCCCGGGCAACTGCTGCCACAGGCAGACCACCAGCACCAGAGCCAGCGCCAGGGCCACAATGGCCACCGGCAATGCAAAACGTTTCTTCAACATCTGTTTCCCCTCACAAGGTTTGGGTTACCCGACCGCCCCCCTGCAGGGGGCGGTCGGGGTGTGATTATCTAAATGGTTATGATTACCATTCGTCGGACTGTTCGCCCTGATCATTACCCTTCTCAGACTCTATCCCGCTGGTTACGATCACGTCCCCTTTGAGCAAAATCATCTCCAGATAGGGTTTTTCAAATTGTTTCATTTCAGAATACCTCGTTATTCGATATTTTATTGTGGCCAGCTGTTAAGGAAATAGCTATCGTACCCAGGATCTCCCAGCAGATAATGACCATAAGCAATCCAAGGATTGTTAACTGTGCTTTCTGTCAAGCTGGTTAGGCCGTTTGCAATCTCTTTGACACTCTTACTTTTGGTAATCTCTACTGCATAGGATTTACCGCCCAGATTATACACCAGGTGCATCTTGCAGTTGATGTGTGTATCAAAAGCAGAATAAGGCACGCCATTGATGATCATTGCAGCCCAGTAGTTGTATTCGGTAGAGCCCACATTATTGACAATCGTAGTCTTCTCTTCTTTGATAGACGTAATCTGAATTCTACGATCGTTGGCGGTGGGGTTCTCATTGCTGGTGCTCCAGTAGAAGTAGGAGTTAGTCAAGTCGATTTCTGCTTCATCAGGCAGGTTAAAGGCAAACTTCATACGGAAGTCGGTCTCACTTCTGACCACGGTGTTATGATCGAGGGTCAGCACACGGCGGCGCAGGGAGCCGCCTTCGAAGTCCACGGACGCGGCGCCGGCAGGTGCGGTTGCCTCGATGGTGGAGAAGTGATGGATGATCAGCGTGCAGGTTTTATTCGTAGAATCATAGGTGAAGGTGCTGTCGCTGGCCGTGTCGCCCTTTGTATAGCTTCCAATCACTTTTTCGTCATCATCGCGGTGGGTCAACAGGGCGGGCTCGAAGCCGGTGTAGAGGGTGACTTCAATGTCCTGGGTCTGGTCGATCATTTCGTTAGTAACCTTAACACCCGACACCTCAGTCTTTTCGTTGTTCGCATCTGTTACGGTGACCGTTGCGGTGGGGGTCAGGGAGAAGGTGAAGGTCTGTTCCGCGGTGTAGTCTTTGGGAACGACGGTAACGTCCACCTTGACCTCCACGGAAGTAGCAGTATCCAGGGCGGTTGCAAGGTTGGTGTTATTGATCTTCGCTGCATTCACAACCGCCTGAACGCCGTTGGACTCTGTGGTGCCGGCGGTCAGGTTGTTGGTCAGCGCCACGCCGGACACGGAAGTGTTGGTGCCAATTCTGGATTTCAGGACGCTATCATTCTTCACATCTGCGTCTACGTCGTTACTGTCGACATCCACCTGCTTGTGGACTGTCACGGTGACGGCGGCTGCCGGATTCTCCGTCACCTCCATCTTGGCGACCTTGTAGGGGTAGGCGACTTTGGTGCTATTTTCATCATTATCCATCGCGGCATAGCCGGTTGCGATGTAAGCAGCAGCGGGCTTGGTGGAGAAGATACCGCCGGAGATGAAGTTGCTTACGCGAGTTTCCGTCACTTCCAGATTACCGGAGAATTTGCCTCCGGTGACGGAAGCATTGATACTGCCCAGGGTCTGGTTATTCGGATTGACAATAGCCAGACTGTATTGGCCGGAAATCGTACCGCCTGCGATGGCAACATCGATATCATGGTGGGTGGTATGCTGCGCAATCGCAACGCCCGCGCCATCTGTGGTGGTGCCGTTGCCGTTACCGGAGATTGAAGCAGGTGTACCGGTTCCGGTGATAACAGCAGTGCTTTCTTTGGGGATGTTCAGGCTACCGGAGCGAACCTCCACGCCGGTGAGGCCGGTAATCGTGCCGCCGTTGAGGGTCACGTCGCCGGTGTTGGGCTGATAGATGGCAGTGCCGGCGGTAGAACGAATAGTACCACCGTTGATGGTAATGACAGAGTTGCCACGACCGTCATTGCCGTTACCGGAAATGGCGTAGTTAGGGCCCTCGATTGTGCCAGCATTGACAATCAGAGTAGCGGGATGTCCCGCAATGAAAGTAGCAGTATTGCCCGCCTTCGTAATCTTGATGGCGCAGTACTTCTTACCCATGCTGATCTTGCCGGTTGCGCTGCTGTCGTTCACCGTCAGCGTGCCGCCATGGAGAACACCAAGCAGATAATCGTCGGCCATGTCGGAGGCATTGGAGATGGTCTTGCCATTGAGGTCAAGAGTGACATTTTTACCGACATCTACGCCCTGGGAGAGCTGGACATCCGTCAGCAGCTTCACGGTGTCGCCGCCCTGGGCGGCATCGATGGCGGCCTGGAGGGTGGCGTACTGGGTGCCATTAACCTCAGCCACAGGCTCCGCCTCAACGCCTACGGTGTAAGGATAAGCGTTCTTGGTGGCCTCATTGGTGTTGGCGATGACCTCGCAGCCATCGGCAGCAAACACGCCGCATCTATCCGTATTGGTTGACGCATACGCACCGATATCGTCGCTGAAGATGCTGCCTTCATGAGCAATCACCTTTGCGGACTTCACCGCATCAGTGTTGCTGGCTCTGACAGTACCCAGAATTTTGGAGCCGCTGTACACATGGATGACGGAGCTGACCGCAAGCTCGTGTGTATAGCCACTGGTAACAGCCGCCCAGAGGGCAGAAGTTTCGTCCACATGCTTTGCCACAGTGCTGTTGTCCACCGTCACGGTGGTGTTATACAGGCTGATGGTGCTGCCGGTGGGGAAGGTGGCGATGCCGTTATCCGTGGTGGTCACCGCGCAATCATGCAGTTCTACCTGCCCGGAGTAACCCACCATCACCGCGGAGAAATACGTTCTGTTGATACCCGTATCTCTGTCGGGACGATAGTAGCCTCTGTGGTTCAACTGGCAGTTGGTCATAACAGTCCTGGCGGGGCCGTTATCGTAGAGGCACTCGCCATCCGTAGTGATTGTAAGGCCAGAAGCCGTCAGCGTGCTGGCACTGTCGGAATTGACCATGACAGCCGCCTGGAGGCCGGTACTGTTGATGGTCAGATCCTTTAGGCCCCAGTTCAGAACATTGTTTTCACCATCGACAAACTCGAAAACGTACCAAACCTTACTATTATAGGCATTGGGATATGTTGCCGTGATGGTATTGCCGTTACCATCGATGGTGATGCCCTTGTTGATCTCAAAGAAGCGATCCTTCCCAGAGGGCACATCGTCGTTTGTCAGAGAAATATCCCGCAGCAGTACCACGGTCTCGCCGTCCTGGGCCGCATCAATGGCGGCCTGGAGGGTGGTGAACTGCTTGGTCGCGTCATCACCGATCTGGGCAACAGGAGCGATGCCAACCTTGTAATCGTACCCCTCGATGTCGCTGACAACGGCAGATTTACCAGTAACGACATATGCCGTCGGGTCAGCAGTGAAGTAACCGCCGGAGATAGCAATGAAGTCGCCCTCAGTTCCCTCCAGGTCAACATCCTTATTACTTCCGCTGAACTTGCCGCCGGTCACATTGAGGGTGAAATCGGCTGTCGTTAAGTACTCGATATGCAGCGCATTCAATCCGCTGATCACACCGCCGTTGACGGTAAGAGATCCGATATTCTTACTATTGTTTGCATCCTGGAGATACAAAGCATGGCGTCCGGCCTGAATAGTACCGTCGTTCACCACAACAGTATTAGCATTCGTCGTGCTGTTGCAGAACTGTCTGACGGCAGTCTTGGCAGAGATCAGCGTACCGCCATTGATGGTTGCAACAGGCGTATGCAGGTTGCCATTCGTATTATTGTCGAGTGCGAAGCAGATATAGCCATTCGCAGTCTGACGCAGCTTGCCGCTCTCAATGGTCAGGTTGCCATAATTCGTGACAACGTTCGTAGTGTAGTTTGCCACCTCATTAGGCCACCAATTGCCGGGGATCGTGCCCTGCTGAACGTCGTTGAAGATTTCGCCGTTACCCGACGTATCCTTGATCTTCAAGGTACCTTTGTTCAAAATGACTTGAGAATGGCCATTCACGTTGACCAGATTGCTGATGGTGTTCCCGTTCAGATCAAGGATGATATTCTTGTTGGCGGGGATGGTCACGCCTCCGTTGCCTTCGATTACCTCGTCCGCGATCATCTGAATGGTGGTCTGGGAACCGTCAGCGGGCACAGCGGCAATGGCGTCGGCCAGAGTGGCATACGGGGTCTCGCCGATCTGGGCGACGTAGTTCACCGTGGGAGCAGGCTCGACGGTGTAAAGATAAACGTCATACGCAGCAGCGCCATAGGGCGAGCTGACCGTATAGCGCGTGATCGTATATTCGCCGACCGTGATCGCCGGGTTTTCGTTGCTAAAGGACTGATCCGCGGTGTAACCAGGGACGTACTTCTGAATCGCCTGCCCGGAGAACGTACCGCCGGTTACGGAGATCGTGCTGTTGGCATTGATATTTTTTGTCGGATAGCCCATGGGATCGAAAGACATCGTATCCCAAGACTTCGCGGATTGATCCGAACGGAACTCTCCGCCAGAAATGTTCAGGGCGCATCCCGAGCTAAGTTCAGCCACGATACCGCGGCTGTCGCCCACGCCATATCTGCTGTAGGAGACCATATGGCCGCCGGTGACGTTGATAGTGCAGTCACTATACGTATCAAAAATCGCCGTTTCAGACTTAATGGTGCCGGACTCCAGCGTAAAGGTGCATCCGGCAGAACTGGTGCCGAGTAAAATCGCAGCAGTGTTGTTAATGCCATAAAGCACACCAGTCTCACCAGCACTTGTATCCTTCAAGATAAAATCTTTTTGGAATCTATAAGTATAGCCCTTTTTGCCGTATTGTCCAAACGCAACTATATGTCCGTTCAGATCCATTGTCATCGGAACAGAAATCGTAAAAGAGGCATCATAAGTCTCATAATTACAATCTGCAAACACCTTGAACACAAGATCTTCTGCCCTTGTACTTCCGGTATAATTGCTTACATCTAATAGCGCGGGATATGGACTTACATAGTAGGTTGTCTGTCCGCCGTAGGTAATGGTAGCCTGGGCGTGAGCCTGATACGCCGCAACTGCTTCGGCTTCCGAGTTATAATGAGTACCTGTGGGCTGCTCGTTGGTTGACTCTGCATAATAAGCACCGGTTTTGTTATCATACTTAACAACCCAGTAGGTTTCATCTGCGAATGCCGTTACCGGCACCAGCGTCAGAGTCATTACCAGCGCCATGAGGAGCGCCAGCAATTTCTTTTTGTTCATGTTTTTTCCTCCATTAGAAATACGCATTTGTTTTCTTATGGTGTGCCGGGAAGCGCCCGGCGGGGAGTGGGGGTGTTCTACCGGGGGTAGATGGAAATCGCCCCCTCATCCGCCCCAGTTTGCGAACTGGGGCACCTTCCCCCCAAGGGGAAGGCTGGGTTTTACGATTTTTTCGCCCTGTTGTCCCTATCACCTCCGATGGTTGGTCCGGTGGGCGGTACGGCTGCCGGTGGTTCAGCAGCTACGCGCCGGCTGCCAACTGACTGGCCGCCATGTCGCCCGATTGCCTGGGCGCTCCTTTTTGGGGGAACGCCGCTTCTTACTATTTCACGGGAGGCGCGACCTCCCGGTGAAAACAGGGGATTGCCGTTTATGGCCACGGCGCTATGCCGAAGTCATCATATCGTCGCCAAGGCCCTCACGGCCACGGCGGAGGGCGCTGCACGCCGGGCAGCCCACGGCGGACTTGCCGGTGCGGCTGAACACCACCGCCTGCCACTGGTGGCCCTTGTCGCAGCGCCACCACACCTTGCGATGGCTGCCGGGGGTGACGGCGTCGGGGGTCAGGTCGCCGTTGCGGGGCGACCACTGGCGGGCCAGCAGCGGGTACTCCGCCGCCAGGCTGCCCCGGCGCTCCGGCCGGGGGCGGGGCGCTGCGCTGCGGCGCGCCGCGGCGCACTGGGGACAGCCGCTGCCGCTTGTCACCGCCTGGGGGGACGCCCGCCAGGTATGGCCCTTGGCGCACTGCCACCACACGGCCCGGCGGCTGCCGGGCATCACGTCTTGGGGCGTGAGGGTGCCGTTATAGCTGGGGTGCCACTGGCTTGCCAGCGCCGGGGCCAGGGTGGCCAGATCGTTGACCCCCGGCACAGGGCGGAGCCCGGCGCAGTAGGGGCAGCCGGCGCCGGTCTTGCGGCCGTCGGGGCTGGCCTGCCAGGCGTGGCCCTTATCGCACCGCCACCACACCTTGCGATGGCTGCCAAAGGTGACGGTATCGGGGGTCAGGGGGAGATTCCGCTCCTCGTCCCACTGGGCCAGCAGAAAGCCGAAGCCCCTGCGCTGGCAGTGCTGACGAAACGACTCGCCCATGGCGTCCCCCCCTCTCCGGGGCGGATGCGGCATAATGTTGATTATGTTGAAAAAAGCACCCCTCAGGGTGCTGTCAACGGATTAACGATATTTCAATAGCTGAATCCGCGTTTTTTCGCGTGCGAAACAAAGCCCCTTTTTCCGCCTGTGAAAAAGGGGCCGCCGTGCGTTCTCTGATTCTGAAAATGGAGGATGTATCGTTCACCCTCCGGCGGCAACTGGGGCTTGACAATCCTATGGTTTTGGATTACTATTTGTTAAATAGTATCATTGTGGGCGGATAAGTACCTTTGCTGCTGCGACATAATCAACATTATGTTGCGGCGGCTTTTTTGCTGCCCAGCAGCACCAGGCCC
>CAMKGX010000032.1 GCA_946412355.1 uncultured Clostridia bacterium | reverse complement strand
TGGTACGCCATCAAGGTGTTCGAGCGGGACGACAAGGTGCTGGAGCAGCTGAACATCTCCCAGACCACCCGCGAGCACATTGAGAGCGACATCCAGGCCGCCGAGAAGGAGTTGGATGACGACGCCGAGTCCATCATCACCAACGAGCGCTACGTGTACATTGCGGACATTCTGAAGGCTTGCTACAAAAAGAAGGGCGCCGGTCAGCTGTCCACCTCCGATAAGATCGACAAGATCGTCACCAACCGCTGGCTGGGCCTGCCCATCTTCGCCCTGGTGATGTTCCTCATCTACTATATCTCCATGGTCACCGTGGGTGCCGCGGCTACCGACTGGGCCAACGACGGCCTGTTCGGCGACGGCTTCCACCTGTTCGGCATCGGCACCGCCGCCTATGAGGAGTCCGCCGAGGACTACGGCGCGGCTGCCAACGCCATTGACGCCTACCTGGGTCTGGACACCGAGGCGGAGGACTTTGACGGCGACGCCCTGCTGGCCGAGGCCAAGGCGTTCACCGCTGACGAGGCCGTGGTGGCGTACACCGTGGAGGACGAGGAGACATTGGAAGAGAGCGAGATCGCCGTCTACTTCGACGCCAAGGATATCCCCGAGGACGCCGGCGACGAGACCAACGCCATGGCATTCACTGACGCTGTGGCGTACTTCGAGGAGAACGGCTTTGACGAGCCAGATCCCGCCGACTTCGGCGTGTGGGTGCCCGGCGTGCCCGTCATCGTGGAGAGCGGCTTGGACGCCATCGGCTGCGCCGACTGGCTGAAGGGCCTGATTCTGGACGGCATCGTGGCCGGCGTGGGCGCCGTGCTGGGCTTCGTGCCCCAGATGCTGGTGCTGTTCCTGCTGCTGGCCTTTGTGGAGGCCTGCGGCTACATGGCCCGTGTGGCCTTCGTGCTGGACCGTGTGTTCCGCCGCTTCGGCCTGTCCGGCAAGTCCTTTATTCCCATTCTGATTGGTACTGGCTGCGGCATCCCCGGCGTTATGGCCTCTCGTACCATTGAGAATGAGCGCGACCGCCGCATGACCATTATGACCACGACTTTCATCCCCTGCGGCGCCAAGGTGCCCTTCATCGCCATGATCGCCGGCGCCATCTTCGGCGGCAGCGCCTGGGTGTCCACCGGGGCTTACTTCATCGGCCTGGCGGCCATCATCATCTCCGGCATTATCCTGAAGAAGACCAAGATGTTCGCCGGCGAGCCTGCCCCCTTCGTGATGGAGCTGCCCGCGTACCACTGGCCCACCCTGGGCAACGTGCTGCGCAGCATGTGGGAGCGGGGCTGGTCCTTCATCAAGAAGGCCGGCACCATCATCCTGCTGTCCACCATCGTTATCTGGTTCCTGTCCCGCTTTGGCTGGAATGACGGTGCCTTCGGTATGCTGGAGGAAGAGGAGATCGGCATGAGCATCCTGGCCAAGATCGGCGGCGCCATCGCCTGGCTGTTCGCGCCTCTGGGCTGGGGCAACTGGCAGGCTGCTGTGGCCTCCGTCACCGGCCTGGTGGCCAAGGAGAACATCGTGGCCACTATGGGCACCCTGTACGGCGGCGGCGAGCTGTCCGTGTGGGGCGAGCTGGCCCAGCAGTTCACCGCGGCGTCCGGCATGAGCTTCCTCATCTTCAACCTGCTGTGCGCCCCCTGCTTTGCCGCTATCGGCGCTATCAGACGTGAGATGAACAACCGCAAGTGGACCTGGTTTGCCATCGGCTATCAGTGCGGCTTCGCCTATGTGGTGTCCTTCTGCGTGTACCAGCTGATGAACCTGTTTGCCGGTCAGGCCAACATCATCGGCGTGGTGCTGTCTGTGGTGGTCATTGCCGCTGTGGTATACATGCTGGTGCGGCCTTACAAGGAGGCCACCAAGCTCACCGGCAACGTGCGGGTGTAATTTCAAAAGACGATTTCAAGCGGAAAGGATGTGATCGGATATGATGCTGTGGCTGCAGATGAACCTTGGCACCATCGCGGTGGTGCTGGTGCTGGCGGCGGTCGTGACGCTCATCGTGAAGAAAATGGTAGCGGATAAGCGGGCCGGTCGCTCCTCCTGCGGCGGCAACTGCAGCAGCTGTCACGGCTGCCAGCACTGCCAAAGCAAGGCATAACGCAACAGGGGAGGCGCGGGCTACTGCGCCTCCCCGATTGCGAGGAAAGGGAACAGATATGATTAAGACCACTTTGACCATCGACGGCATGGCCTGTTCTATGTGCGAGGCCCACGTCAATGACGCGGTGCGGGCCAAATTCGCCGTGAAAAAGGTGACGTCCTCGTTTAAAAAGGGTGTGACGGAGATTCTTTCGGAAGCGGAGCTGGACGAGAGCAGTCTGCGCGCCGCCATTGAGGCCACGGGATACCGGGTCACCGACGTGAAAACGGAGAGCGTGGAGAAGAAGCGGTTTTCCCTCTTTGGATGAGGATTCGCACAATTTTCAGAAAATCCTGTTGCAGACGCAACAGGATTTTTATATAATGTATGCTACAATCGCAACATAGAAAACTGCCGTAAGGAGAAGCGCAACATGAAAAAGCACATCAAGGGCAACGTAAGCTGGGTAGGCTATATCGACTGGGAGCTGGAGACCTTCCACGGGGATGATTACTCCATCATGAACGGCTCCAGCCAGAACGCCTATCTCATTGAAGAGGAAAAGACCGTGCTGGTGGACACCGTGTGGGTGCCCCATCGGTTTGAGTTTGTGGAGAATCTGAAGAAGGAAATCGACCTCCACAAGATTGACTACATCATCGCCAACCACGGTGAGTGCGACCACTCCGGCTCCCTCACCGCGCTGATGGACGAGATTCCCGACACCCCCATCTATTGCACCGCCGCCGCCGTCAAGAGCCTTGAGGGGCAGTACGGCAAGCGGGGCTGGAACTTCCACGTGGTAAAGACCGGCGACACCCTGGACATCGGCAACGGCAAGAAGCTGATCTTCGTGGAGATGAAGATGCTCCACTGGCCCGATTCCATGGCCACCTTTATGACCGGGGACAACATCCTGTTCTCCAACGACGCCTTTGGCCAGCATTTCGCCGTGGAGGAGCTGTTTGCCGACAAGGCGGATCAGTGCCTGCTGTGGAAAGAGGCCATCAAGTATTTCACCAATATCCTCAATCCCTTTGCCAACGTGCTGACCAAGAAGCTGGAGGAACTGGACAAGCTGGCGCTGCCCATTGAGATGATCGCCCCCTCCCACGGCGCCATCTGGCGGGAGGACCCCATGCAGATCGTGCGGCAGTACGCCCTGTGGGCCGACGCCTACCAGGAGAACCAGGTGACGGTGGTATACGACACCATGTGGGAGGGCACCGCCAAGCTGGCCCACGCCATTGCCCGGGAGATTTCCGCCCAGAGCCCCAACACGGTGGTGAAGGTGTTCAACTGCGCCAAGCAGGATAAGAACGAGATTATGACGGAGATTTTCAAGTCCAAGGCCATCGCCCTGGGCTCTCCCACGGTGGTGAACAGCATCCTGTCCAGCGTGGCGGGGCTGCTGGAATTCATGAAGCAGTTGAAGTTCAAGAACAAGCGGGCTGCCGGCTTTGGCTGCTACGGCTGGAGCGGCGAGAGTGTGAAGCTTTTGCAGGCCCGGTTGGCGGAGTGCGGCTTCGAGGTCATCGAGGAGAACGTGCGCTCGCTGTGGAATCCCGAGGAGGGGGACTATGCACAGGTTCCGGCTCTGGTGAAGAGCCTGCTGAATATCCAAGACGAGCCTGAAAATAATGATACGGAGGACAAGACCATGAGCAAGTATGTTTGCGGCCCCTGCGGCTATGTGTACGACCCGGCGGTGGGTGATCCCGACAGCGGCATCGCCCCCGGCACCCCCTTCGAGGCCCTGCCTGATGACTGGTGCTGCCCCATTTGCGGCGTAGGTAAGGACATGTTTGAAAAGGCCGAGTAAATCCCTTTATTCCACAGAGAAAGGCAGGTGCATACCATGCGGAAAGACGTAATGGGCAAGAAGCCGGAGGAGTGCGCCTACTCCTTTACCCAGCACACGGCTTGCGAGTTTTTTCCTTGCCATAAGACGGACCATCCCGAGGATTTCAACTGCCTGTTCTGCTACTGCCCGCTGTACACCCTGGGCAGCAAATGCGGTGGCAACTTCCGGTATCTGGACAGCGGCGTGAAGGACTGCTCCGCCTGTCTGGTGCCCCACGGCAGAAAGAGCTACAGCTACATCATCAGCCGGTATCCGGAGCTGATGGAGCTGGCGAAGAAGAACCGGTGAGCCTGTCAAAAAACGGCTATGCCGTTTTTTGACAATCTGTGCGCCCCCGCCTCGAAAGAGGCGGGGGCGCTGCTTTGTGTGCTGCCCGCAGGGGATGGGACGCTATGCGGGGAAGGTATCTCTATGGATCATGGCAGGGGAGGAAAGGGGAGAGTCATGGGTTTTCGCGATGCAGAAGCGTGAATGCCAAAGCCAGGATGCAGACGATGCTGACCAGGGATGCGAAGCTGAATGAGAGGTAGGAGAGGGCGGCGCTGTGGATCGCCGGGGCGAGCAGGGTGACCAGGGTGAGCAGCACACACACGAGAAGCAGCGGAACGATGGTTCTGACGGCCTTCATTTTGCCTTACCTCCTTCTTTTTTCTTGTCTACAATATACCATAGAGGGGCGTAAAATGGGTTACAAAAGGGTGACAATCAGGTTACGAAATGTGGTGGGAATCGCCCTTGTGTTTTACCGTGGGTTTGTGGTATAATAATCAGTAATCTGGCTAATTGTGCCTATCATCTGGGAGGCAATCGCGTTGCACTATTTATCCAATCTATGGAGCGCCATGGATTTCGCAAGCCTGGAGCGCACTGCGCTGCGGGTGGCGGGGGCGCTGCTGTGTATCATACTCCACGAGATGTGCCACGGCTTTGCGGCCTACGCTCTGGGAGACCCTACCGCCAAGCGGCAGCACAGGCTAAGCCTGAACCCGCTGCACCACATTGACTGGCTGGGCTTCGTGTCCATGGTGATTACCGGGGTGGGCTGGGCAAAGCCCGTGCCGGTGGATATGCGCTACTTCAAGCACCCCAAGCAGGGCATGGCGCTAACGGCACTGGCGGGGCCGGTATCCAACCTGGTGCTGGCGCTGCTTCTGATTCTGGGCGACAGGCTGCTGGCCAACTATCTGCTGGCCACCGGGCAGCTGCCGGGAACGCTGTTCTATTTTCTGCGGGATACGGCCATTCTCTCCATTGGCCTGGGGGTGTTCAACCTGCTGCCCATCCCGCCGCTGGACGGGTCGAAGATCCTGGCCTCGTTCCTGCCGGACCGGGCCTATGCGTGGCTGATGCGGTACGAGCGTTTCGGCTTTATTCTGGTGATTCTTCTGGTGAGCGCAGGCGCTGCGTCACAGTATCTCAATGTGGCCATCAGCACCCTGTTCCGCCTATTCTGCCGCGTGGTCGGCTTTGAGGTGTAAGTAATTTGGACAATCCGATTTATAAACTGGAAAGAGTGGTACAGGGCAAGGCCGACGAGGATTTGCAGGATTTTGAAGGCCCCCTGGACTTGATTCTGTTCCTGCTGGGAAAAAATAAAATAGAGATTCAGGACATTCCCATTGCGCTGATTCTGGACCAGTATCTGGAATATCTGGAACGGCGGCAGCAGATGGATCTGGAGGTGGCCAGTGAGTTTATCACCATGGCGGCCCACCTGATGTATATCAAGACCCGTATGCTGCTGTCTCTGGAGGACGAGGAGGCCCAGAGCGAGATGGATGCGCTGATTGCCTCCCTGGAGGAGCGCAAGCGGGGCGACATCTACGCCAAGGTGAAGGACCTGGCGCTGCGGCTGGGGCCCATGGGTGAGTTTGGCCGGGACATTATGGTGCGCAACCCGGAGCCCATGGAGCGGGGCAAAATCTATGAGTATGACCAGGAGCCGGGGGACCTGATTCTGGCCATGCAGGAGGTGGCCGACCGCAAGGGCACCGTGGAGGCGCCCGTCGCCAAGGCCTTTGAGGAGATTGTGAAGCGGGAGCCCTACTCGGTAGAGCGCAAGGCCCATGAGATTTTCAACCGGCTTAAGCAGGCGGGCATCACAAGGTTTTTGCTGCTGTTTCGGGGCAGCAAGACCCGCAGCGAGATTGTGGCCACGTTTATGGCGGTGCTGGAGCTGTGTCGCAGTCACGTGATCCGTCTGGCCGGCGGCGAGACGGACTGCACCGTGACCTGCCAGGGCGAAATGCCGGAAGAATTCAAGTGGGAAGGATAAACTATGGAAAACCTGGAAATGAAAGAGATAGAGGCTGCCATCGAAGGTATCCTCTTTGCCTCCGGCGAGCCGGTGGCTATTGACCGCATCTGCATCGCCATGGATATGGACAAGGCCACCGTGGAACTGGTGCTGCAGCGGCTGAGCGACTATTACGCCTATGAGCGGCGGGGCATCCGCCTGCTGCGGATGGACGACAGCTATCAGCTGTGCTCGGCGCCGGAATATGCCGACATCATCCGCAAGGCCTTTGAGATCCGCAAGCCTGCCAAGCTGTCCCAGCCGGCGCTGGAGGTGCTGACCATCATCGCCTATTACCAGCCCACCACCCGGGCCTACGTGGACCAGATCCGGGGCGTGGACAGCTCTTACACGGTGGGATTGCTGCTGGACCGCCACCTCATAGAGGAGTGCGGCCGGCTGCAGGTGCCGGGCCGGCCCCGACTGTACCGTACCACACAGGCGTTTTTGCGGGCCTTCCATCTCAACTCGCTGGACGAGCTGCCGGAGATGCCGGGCATGGAGGAGGACGGCCAGCTGCGGCTGGAGGACATGGCGCTGCTGCAAAATGGGGGCAGCGCGGAGACGGCCGCAGAGACGGAAACCGAGGCGTAAATGCGGCTTGACGCCGCTGTGAAAGGGGGGAGGCTTATGACGGCGCTGTATATCGTCGGTGGATTGCTGGCGGTGCTGTTTGGCTTCTCCCGACTGCGCCTAGGCGTGCGGGTGCAATTTGGCGAAAGCCTGGCTGTGGCGGTGAAAATCGGCCCCAAGAGCATCGCCATCATCCCCAAGCCGGAGCGTAAAACCAAGAAGCCCAAGGCGAAGAAGCCGAAGCAGGAAAAACCGGCCGCTACCAAGCCGCAGAAGAAGGCCTCGCGGCCTAAAATGGGGTTTTGGGACATCTGGGAGCTGCTGAAGGCGGTGTGGCAGAGCGTGCAGCGGGCGCTGCGCGCCACGGGAAAGCGGATTCGCATCGACCCGCTGCGACTGACGGTGGTATTCGGTGGCGATGACCCCTGCGTGGTGGCGGAGATGTACGGTGCCGCCTGCAGCGGCATGTGGTCCGTGATGCCCCGCCTGGAGCAGATGGCCCAGCTCCCTAACCCGGAAATCCACCTGGGAGTGGACTTTACGGCAGCGAGCATACGCGCGGAGGGGGACGTGGGTATCTTCTTCCGTGTAGGCGATTTCTTCGCCATCGGCGCCTCTGCCGCGGGGCCGCTGCTCAGATGGTTTATCCGCTTCCAGAAGCAGCAGAAGCAGGCTTCCGGCGAAAAAGGCAAAGAAACAAGCGCAGTGGAAAGTAAAACCGCTTAACAGCATTACGATAAAGAAAGGGTGACCATTATGGACAAGCAGGAGAACAAGAACCAGTCCTTGACGGAGCTGATGGAGGCCTCCATCAATAAAATTCGCCAAATGGTGGATTCCAACACCATCGTGGGCGAGCCCATCCACACTGCCGACGGCGTGACGCTGATTCCGGTGAGCCGTATGACCTTTGGCTTCGGCAGCGGCGGCGGGGATTACGGCAAGTCCGGCGACCGCTTCGGCGGCGGCGCGGCGGCCGGCGTGAAGGTGGAGCCCGTCTCCTTCCTGATGGTGAAGGACGGCATTACCCGGGTACTGCCAGTGGGTACCCCCGCGGTGACCACCCTTGACAGGGCCATTGAGCTGGTGCCCGAGGTGATGGACCGGGTGGAGAATTTCGTCAACCGCAAGAAAGAGGAACAGGACATCCTGTAAGCGCATACACTGCACCGTCGAGGTGATAGACGGTGAAACGTGTACTTTGCTTGCTGCTGATGGTGGGGCTGATTGTGCCCTGCTTCGCCGACGGTGTGGGTACGTCAGCCGGGGCGGCCATTTTGATGGACGCCGACAGCGGGGACGTGCTGTATGAACACCGGGCGGACGAGAAACGGCTGATTGCCAGCACCACCAAGATCATGACGGCGCTGGTAGCGCTGGACTGCGCGCGGTTGCAAGACACGGTGGAGGTGACCGCTTCCCACATGGTGGAGGGCTCCTCCATGTACCTCAAGCCTGGCGAGACGGTGACGGTGGAGGAACTGCTGTACGGACTGCTGCTGTGCAGCGGCAACGACGCGGCGCTATGCCTTGCCGACCACTGCGGCGGGCTGGACGCCTTTGTGGAGCGGATGAACGAGAAGGCCTGGGCGCTGGGGATGGTGAATACCTCCTTTGAAAATCCCAACGGACTGGACGGGGAAAACCACTACTCCACCGCCCGGGATATGGCGATTTTGGCAGCGTATGCCGTAAATGACCCCACTTTTGTGCGGCTTTGCTCCACCACAAGCGTCACCGTGGGCGACCGCACCATGAGCAATCACAACAAGCTGTTAAAGACGCTGCCGGGGTGCATCGGGCTGAAAACCGGGTACACCAAGGCGGCAGGACGGACACTGGTGAGCTGCTGCGTCCGGGACGGGCGGCGGCTGGTGGCCGTGACGCTCTGCGACGGCAACGACTGGGCGGATCACGCCGCATTATATGACTGGGGCTTCGGAGAAGGGGGCACAACGTAACGGAACGGATACAGAAAATCATCGCCCAGAGCGGCCTGTGCTCCCGCCGGGCTGCGGAAGACCTGCTGCGGCAGGGGAGAGTCACCGTGGACGGCCAGGTGGCAGAGCTGGGCCAGCGGGCGACGGTAAACGCTGTAATATGCGTAGATGGCAAGGCAATTTCCTTGCCGGAGAAATACACCTACTTGATGCTCCATAAGCCCCGGGGGTATACCTGCTCCATGGCGGACGACCACGCTGAACATCTGGTGGGCGAGCTGGTGGCGGACTGCGGGGTGAAGGTGTATCCGGTGGGGCGGTTGGACCGTGACTCCGAGGGGCTGCTGCTGATGACCAACGACGGCGCCTTTATGGAGCGCATGACCCATCCCTCCCATCAGATGGACAAGGTGTACCGTGTCAGCGTCAGCGGCGCATGGGACGGCTGCGAGGACAGAATCGCCGCCATCACCGACCTGGATGGCGAAAGTGTCATGCCCGCCCAGGTGACGGTGCTGCGGCGCGACGGCAGCGATGCCGAGATGGAAATCACCATCCACCAGGGCCGCAAGCGGCAAATCCGCCGGCTGTGCGCCAAGGCGGGGCTTTCGGTGCGGCGGCTGGTGCGGATACAGGAGGACAAGCTGTCGTTGGGTGATTTGCCCTGCGGACAGTGGCGCTATCTCACCGAGGAAGAGATGCAAGAGGCAAAGGGGGGCGATGGACGGTGAAGCAGAACGTATTGCAGACCATTCGCGCCGAGATGGACCATCTCAGCAAGGGCCACAAGCGCATCGCCCAATACATATTGGATAACTACGACAAGGCAGCTTTTATGACGGCGGCCAGGCTGGCGGAGACTGCCGACGTCAGCGAGTCCACGGTAGTGCGTTTCGCCGCACACCTGGGCTATGAGGGCTACCCGGAGATGCAGCGGGCGCTGCAGGAGATCGTCCGAGGCAAGCTCACCTCCATTCAGCGCATCCAGGTGTCACGGCAGCAGATCAACGATTCGGATATTTTGGGTTCCGTGATGCAGCGGGACGCCGATAGCATACGCAGCGCCATCAACGGCATCGACCGGGAGGACTTTGACCGAGTGGTGGACAAGCTGCAAAAGGCGGAACATATCTATATATTAGGCGTCCGTTCCAGCTCGTTTTTGGCGGGATATCTGAACTTTTATTTTCATCTGATATTTAAGAACGTCATCTACGTGCAGAACACCGCTGCCGGTGAGATTTACGAGCAGTTGGTGCATATCGGGCCGGGGGACGTGCTGATCGGCATTACCTTTCCACGGTATTCCAAGATGGTGATTCACGCCGTGGAGATGGCCTCGGAGCGCGGGGCGGACGTGATTGCCATCACCGACAGCAAGGTGTCGCCCTTGTTCCCAATGTCCTCGGCGGCGCTGCTGGTGGGATGCGACGCCATTTCCTTCGTGGACTCCATGGCGGCGCCCTTGAGTCTGCTGAACGCGCTGATCGTGGCAGTGGGCCGCCAGCGCAGCGACGACGTTTCCCACACCTTTGCCGAAATGGAGAAGGTCTGGACCAAATACAACATTTTCGGGAAGGCGGAAGATGACTGATATCGTAATCATCGGCGGCGGCGCGGCGGGTTTGATGGCCGCGGTGACCGCCGCGGAAAACGGCGCAAAAGTGCAGCTCATGGAGCCCAACGAGCGCCTGGGTAAAAAAATCAATATCACCGGTAAGGGCCGGTGCAACGTCACCAACCAGACGGATATGGACGGCCTGATGGCCAACATTCCCCGTAATGGTAGATTCCTTTACAGTGCCTTTTCCCGCTTTCTTCCCGCCGATACCATGGCTTTTTTTGAAGGCCAGGGCGTGCCTTTGAAGGTGGAGCGGGGCAACCGGGTGTTCCCGGTGTCCGACAGTGCTTTTGACATCTCTGACGCCTTAAAAAGACGGTGCCATCAGCTTCGTGTGGAGTGGGTGCATGACCGGGCCACGGAGATCGTGGTGACGGACGGCACCGTGACGGCAGTGAAAGGGGAGAAGGGGACGTATCCCTGTGGGGCGGCGGTGGTGGCCACCGGCGGCGTCAGCTATCCCGGCACCGGCTCCACCGGAGACGGCTATCGCATGGCGGAGGCGGTGGGCCACACCGTGATTTCGCCCGGGGGGTCTCTTGTGCCGCTGGTGAGCCCGGACGGGGACTGCGGAAAAATGCAGGGCCTGGCTTTGAAAAACGTGGAGCTGACAGCCTATAACCGCAAGAATAAAGCGGTGTTCCGGGAGTTTGGTGAAATGCTGTTTACCCATTTTGGCGTGTCCGGCCCGCTGGTGCTTAGCGCCAGCGCCCATCTGCGGGACTGGGACAGGGAGAGCTACCGCCTGGCGGTGGACTTGAAGCCCGCCCTGGACGAGCAGAAGCTGGACAGCCGCATTTTGCGGGATATGGGGGAAAGCCCCAACCGGGACTTTGAAAAGATTGTGGCGGGCCTGGTGCCCCACAGCATGGTGAACGTAATCCTGTCCCGGCTGGGGATGGACGGCACCGTTAAGGTCAATTCCGTCACCCGGGAGCAGCGACAGGCACTGGTGAAGCTGCTGAAGCATTTTGAAATACCTGTTTCCGGCCCCCGCGGCGTGGCGGAGGCCATCGTCACCTCCGGCGGTGTGAAGGTGTCGGAGGTGCAGCCGGGCACCATGGCGTCCAAGCTGGTTTCCGGCCTCTATTTTGCCGGCGAGGTGCTGGACGTGGACGCCTATACCGGCGGCTTTAACCTGCAGATCGCCTGGGCAACCGGGCATCTGGCCGGGGAGAGCGCCGCACAGCAGATAAAGGAGAGCATTTGACATGAAGAAGATCTATTCCGTGGCGGTGGACGGCCCCAGCGGCGCCGGAAAAAGCACCCTGGCCAAGGCGATTGCCAGGGAGCTGGGCATCGTGTATGTGGACACCGGGGCCATGTACCGCTCCATCGGCCTCCATATCCGGGAAAAGGGCATCGACCCCCAGGACGCGGCGGCGGTGATTGCCGCCCTGCCGGAGATACATATTGATATGGATTATTCCGACGACGGCACCCAGCACATGTATCTGGGCGGGCGGGACGTGTCCACAGAAATCCGCCTGCCGGAAATCAGCATGTACGCCTCCCATGTGTCTGCCATTCCCCAGGTGCGGGCGTTTCTCATGGAGATGCAGCGCTCCATTGCCCGGGAAAAGAGCGTGATCATGGACGGGCGGGACATCGGCACGGTGGTGCTGCCGGACGCCGACGTGAAGATATTCCTCTTTGCCGACGTGAAGGTACGGGCCCTGCGCCGGATGAAGGAGCTGGAGGAGCGGGGCACCCCCAAGTCCTATGACGAGGTGCTACAGGAGATGGAGCAGCGGGATTACCAGGACTCCCACCGGGAGACGGCCCCCTTGCGGCCTGCCGATGACGCCATTATGGTGGACACCAGCGATCTGGATTTCGCCGGCAGCCGCGATTTGCTGCTGGACGTTATCAAAGGAAGTGTTGGACAGTGACGAATCCCTTTGCCAAAGCCTATCGCATTACCCACAATATTCTCTATCCCATTTTCAGCATTTTCCACCCGGTGGAGGTCATTGGGGCGGAGAATGTGCCGGAGGGGCCGGTGCTGATGTGCGGCAACCATTCCAGCGCCTGGGACCCCATTCAGGTGATTATGGCCCTGCCGAAGACGTATCCGCTGCGGATCATGGCAAAAAAGCAGCTGTTCCGTATTCCACTGATCGGGCCGTTTCTCACCGCCATTGGTGTGTTCCCCGTGGACAGGGGCAACTCCGACATCAACGCGGTGAAAACCTCTATCAAGAGCCTGAATGACGGCTTCACGCTGCTGCTGTTCCCGGAGGGGACGCGGGTGAAGGAAAAGGGGCAGGTGGAGGCCAAAAGCGGCGCGGCGGTGATCGCTGTCCGCAGCGGCGTGCCCATGATGCCGGTGTTCATCGACACGAAGAAGCGGCTTTTCCGCAAGACGAGAGTGATTTTCGGCAAGCCCTTTGCCCCGGTGTATACCGGACGCAAGGGCACGGCGGAGGAGATGCAGGCCAACGTGGACGAGGTGATGCGCCAAAGCTACGCGCTGGGAGGCATGTGATGGAGGTTATTCTGGCCAGGAGCGCCGGGTTTTGTTACGGCGTGGAGCGGGCAGTGAAGCTGGCGGAGCAGGTGGCCGCGGAAAAGGGCGGCTGCGTCATGCTGGGCAGCATCGTGCACAACGCCAACGTAGTGCGGGATTTAGCTGCCAAGGGCGCACGACAGGTGGCGTCGGCGGAGGAGATTATGCCGGGGGAGACGGTGCTGATCCGCGCCCACGGCGAGCGGCGGGAGACGCTGGAGAGGCTCACGGAAATGGGCGTGGCGCAGGTGAACGCCACCTGCCCCAACGTGATGCACATTCAGGCCCTGGTGGCCCAGGCGGACCGGGAGGGGAGAACCCCTGTCATCATTGGCGAGCCCCAGCACCCGGAGGTGATGGGCGTGGCCAGCTATTCCGCTCGCAGCCTTGTTTTTGAAGGGGAGGAGGCCATTCGGAAATGGCTGTCCCAGGACCCGGAAAGACGGGATATTCCTCTGTCCGTGGTGGCCCAAACCACCTGCATTCGATCGGTTTGGGAAAGTTCCGCAAATTTTTTGAAAAAACAGTGTACAAATGTCAAATTATTTGATACAATATGTAATGCTACGCATAAGCGTCAATCCGAGGCGGCAAAAATAGCCGCGGAAGTGGACGCTATGGTAGTGGTGGGTGACGGCAAGAGCGCCAACACTAAGCACCTTACCGAGCTGTGCCGGATGCACTGCGCCAAGGTCTATCAGATCGAGACGGCGGCGGATTTGCGGAAGGAATGGTTCGCGGGATGCAGGGTGGCGGGGCTGACAGCAGGAGCCTCCACGCCTGCGGGCATTATTAAGGAGGTAAACAAAACGATGAGCGAAGAAATCAAGAACACGGAAGCTATGGAAGAGAGCTTCGAAGAAATGCTGGAAAAATCCTTTAAAACTTTAAATACAGGAGATAAGGTAACCGGTATTGTGACCGCCATCGGCCCCACCGAAGTGCAGGTCGACCTTGGCACCAAGCAGGCAGGTTATATTGATATCGAAGAGCTGTCCGCCGATCCCAACGTGAAGCCCGAGGACGTTGTCAAGGTTGGCGACGAGATCGAGCTGTTCGTCATCCGCGTCAACGACGTGGACGGCTATGCCAAGCTGTCCAAGAAGCGTCTGGACGCTGTGAAGATCTGGGAGGACATCGCCAAGTACGCCGAGGACAAGACCACCGTTGAGGGCAAGGTCACCGAGGAGAACAAGGGCGGTATCGTCGTCAACGTCAAGGGCATCCGGGTGTTCGTGCCCGCTTCCCAGAGCGGCCTGCCCCGTGGCGCTGAGCTCAGCGAGCTGATCGGCAAGACTGTCTCCCTGCGCATCACCGAGGTCAACCGTGCCCGCCGCCGCGTGGTGGGCTCCATCAAGGCCGTGTCCAACGAGGCCCGTGCCGCTGCCCAGGCCGAGATCTGGAACAACATCGAGGTGGGCAAGCACTACACCGGCACCGTCAAGTCCATGACCAGCTACGGCGTGTTCGTGGACATCGGCGGCGTGGACGGCATGGTCCACATCTCCGAGCTGTCCTGGTCCCGCATTAAGAACCCCGCCGAGGTGGTTTCTGTGGGCGACACCCTGGACGTGTACGTCATCTCCTTCGACCCCGAGAAGCACAAGATCTCCCTGGGCGTGAAGGACCGCAGCGCCAACCCCTGGGATAAGTTCATGGAGACTTACAAGGTGGGCGACGTGGCCAACGTGCGTATCGTCAAGCTGATGACCTTTGGCGCCTTTGCCGAGATCGTTCCCGGTGTGGACGGCCTGATTCACATCTCCCAGATTGCCGACCGCCGTATTGAGAAGCCCGGCGACGTGCTGTCTGAGGGCCAGATGGTGGACGCCAAGATCACCGCTGTGGACGAGGAGAAGCAGAAGATCTCCCTGTCCATCCGCGCTCTGCTGACTCCCGCTGCCGAAGAGGCCGAGGACGCTGAGTAATTGTACCTATCAAGCCCGGCGCAATTTGCGCCGGGCTTTTCCTTTGCGATACAGCTTTATGGATGAATCTGACAATTTACTTTGCTTTTTGCTTCGAAAACGGCGCTTTTATGAAAATTTAATACAATTTTTAACTAATTTTACTTGATTTTTCATATATTAGCGTTTATAATGCCAACTATAAGCAGTTAATATGCGTATAGGAGGCTGCCGGATGTTTCAGATTGGTGATAATGTAGTTCATCCCCTGCACGGCGCCGGTGTCATTGAGGACATCACTCAAGAGCGTCTGGCGGGCAAAACGTCCACGTATTATGTGTTTCGTATGCCATCCGGCGGCCTGATGCTGAAGGTACCCACGGACAAATGCGGCGTTGTGGGGCTGCGGCGGCCTATGAGCCGGGAGGACGCGGAGGACCTGTTCCGCAAGATCCCCGAAATCGAGGCCGACATGACCAACAACTGGAACCGTCGGTATCGTGAGAATATGGAGAAGCTGAAAAGCGGAGACCTCCATGATTTGCTCCACGTGATAAAAGGCCTTTCTCTGCGGGACATTCGACAGGGTTTGTCCACCGGCGAGCGGAAAATGCTGTATAATGCCAAGCAGGTGTTCCTGTCCGAGGTGGCTCTGGTATGGGAGACCAGCTATGAGGCGGTGGAGCGCCATTTGATCAAGATGATTGCGGAGTAGTGGTTATGAGCTTTTGGAATAAGGTGCAGAAGGTGCAGGATAAGACACTGCCCCGCTGCGCTGTCATTGTGCCCGCTGCCGGAAGTTCCCGGCGGATGGGCGGCGGCAACAAGCTGATGATGGATCTTTGCGGCATCCCTGTCCTGCAGCGGACGCTGATGGCCATTGACAGCGCGGAGTTGGCGGACGAGATCATTGTTGCTGCCAAAGAAGAGGACATGTTGGAAATCGCCGACCTCTGCCACAAGGCGGGCCTTCGCAAGCCCATCCGTGTGGTGCAGGGCGGCGATACCCGTACCGCGTCTGTGCTGGCGGCGGCTATGGAATGCAGGGCGGATACGGAGCTGATCGCCGTACACGATGGGGCACGGCCCCTGGTAAGACCGCAGCAGATCGACGATTTGATCCGCCTGGGGGCGAAAACAAACGCCGTGGCGCCGGCACTGCCTGTGACGGATACCATCAAGGTGGCGGATGATGAGGGAAAAGTGGTATCTACCCCCGACAGGAATATGTTGTACGCCGTACAGACGCCCCAGGTGTTTCAAGCCAACATTCTGCGGGCGGCACTGCAGTCGGCGCTGAACGACGGCGTGACCGCCACCGATGATTGCGCTGCTGTGGAGCGGCTTGGCAAGGAAGTCTACTTGACACCCGGCGACCCGGAAAATATTAAAATCACCACGCCTTTTGATCTGATTATCGGCGAGGCCATTCTGACACGGGGCGGTGAAGGTCTATGACGAATCTGCGAGTGGGCCACGGCTACGACGTGCATCGCCTGGTGAGCGGGCGAAAGCTGATTCTGGGCGGCGTGGAGATTCCCTATGAAAAGGGCCTGGACGGCCACAGCGACGCCGACGTGCTGACCCATGCGGTGATGGACGCCCTGCTGGGCGCCTGCGGTCTGGGCGACATCGGACGCCATTTCCCGGACAGCGATGAGCGGTACCGGGGCATAAGCAGCCTGCTGTTACTGGACCATGTGGCGGCGCTGCTGCGTCAGCAGGGCTACGGCGTCGTGAACGTGGACGTGACGCTGATTGCCCAGGCGCCCAAGGTGGGGCCATACCGGCAGCAGATGGCGGACAATCTTGCGACACATATGGGTATTTCGCCGGAGCAAATCAATGTGAAGGCCACTACGGAGGAGCATTTGGGCTTTACCGGCAGCGGGGAGGGCATGGCATGCCATGCGGTGGCGCTGGTGGAGAAGCTCTGATGGCATTGATAACTGTATGACAGTCTGAAAACGCCGTCCCTGCGGGGGCGGCGTTTTTGCATGGGATGATACATATCATAATTCCCGACGGATAGCCGCCATGGCTGCTTTTTCCAGGCGGCTGACCTGGGCCTGGGAGATGCCGATTTCGGCGGATACCTCCATTTGGGTCAGCCCCTGGAAGTAGCGCATGGTGAGAATGCTGCGCTGCCGCTCCGTCAGGTGGGCAACGGCGTCTTTTAAAGTGATGCGCTCCAGCCAGTGTTCGTCGTTGTTTTTCTCATCCCGCACCTGATCCATCACGCACATGGCGTCTCCGCCCTGGTCGTAGATGGGATCGAAAAGGCTGACCGGGTCGGTGATGGCGTCCAGAGCCAGGGCGATTTCCTCCCGGGGGATTTGCAGGAATTGGGCGATTTCCTCCACCGTGGGCTCACGCTGCCACTCCGCCGTCAGCTTTTCCCGGGCCTGCAGCACCCGATAGGCGGTGTCCCGCAGGCTGCGGCTGACCCGGACGGTGGTGAAGTCCCGGAGATAGCGCCGCACCTCACCGATGATGAGGGGTACGGCATAGGTGGAGAGACGTACGTCCTGGGTCATGTCAAAATGGTCGATGGCCTTTACAAGACCGATGCAGCCCACTTGAAACAGGTCGTCCATGTCGGCGCCGCGGCCGGAAAAACGCTGCACCACCGACAGTACCAGCTTCAGATTGCCGCATATCAGCTTTTCCCTGGCGGCGTCGTCCCCCGATTGGGCTTTGGGCAGCAATTCCATCATTTCCTCATGGGTGAGCCGCTGTAATTTTGCCGTGTTGACGCCGCAGATTTCTACTTTTCCCCGCATACCTACGCCTCCTGCTGTTTACCGTGAGTATGGCCGCGGGAGGCGGCTCTTATGCCGGCGGCGACAAAAGTACAGCGTTTACGGCAGAATGGGACAGGCCGTGCATGGCATAGGCTATGGCGGGGAGGTGGAGCGCCATGCTGATGCGCTACTGTCAACTGCGGCGCAAGGAGGTCATCAATCTCAACGACGGCTGCCGGCTGGGGTACGTGGGGGATCTGGAGCTGTGCATGCCGGAGGGCACCGTGAAGGCGCTGATCGTGCTGGGCCCGTGCAAGTTTTTTGGCCTGTTCGGCAGGGGAGAGGACTACTATATTCCCTGGGACTGCGTGCAGCGGTTCGGGGACGACATCATTTTAATTGACAAGCCCTTTCAGCGCCGGGACGGCCCGGGCCATAAGAAAAAGAAACCGTGGTAAAATGGCGGAAAAAAACAAGGATTTTTGTGAAATTTTCCTTGCAATCGGGCTATACTTGTGGTATTATATCCCGGTGAATCCGCACGGACCCGGACTGACAGCCAGTGCCGACCATCGGTTAGCTGCTTGGGATGAGGGGTTCGGAGGTACAAAACTAATTTTAAGGAGAAACAACAAAATGGCTAATCAGAACGTCGTATCCATGAAGGCCCTGTTGGAGGCCGGCGTGCATTTCGGTCATCAGACCCGCCGCTGGAACCCCAAGATGGCTCCCTACATCTACACCGAGCGCAACGGTATCTACATCATCGACCTGCAGAAGACCGTGAAGAAGCTGGAAGAGGCGTATAGCTTCGTCCGTGAGCTCAGCGAGTCCGGCAAGTCCCTGCTGTTCGTGGGTACCAAGAAGCAGGCCCAGGAGGCCATTCGTGACGAGGCCCTGCGCTGCAACATGTACTACGTCAACGCCCGCTGGCTGGGCGGCATGATGACCAACTTCAAGACCATGCGTACCCGCGTGGATCGCCTGAATCAGCTGAAGGCCATGCAGGCTGACGGCACCTTTGATATGCTGCCCAAGAAGGAAGTTATCAAGCACATGGGCGAGATCGAGAAGCTGGAGAAGTACCTGGGCGGCGTGAAGGAAATGAACCGTCTGCCCGGCGCTCTGTTCATCGTGGACACCCGCAAGGAGCGCAACGCCATCGCCGAGGCCCATCGTCTGGGCATCCCTGTTGTGGCCATCGCCGATACCAACTGCGATCCCGACGAGATCGATTATCCCATCCCCGGCAACGATGACGCTATCCGCGCCATCAAGCTGATTGCCTCCGTGATGGCCAACGCCATGATCGAGGGCCGTCAGGGTGAGCAGATGGAAGAGGCTGCCGCCGAGGAGACCGCTGACGCTGAGTAATCTCGGCGCAAGTAAAACCGCGTAATCCACGGGGCAGGGCGATGTCCCTGCCCCTTTTAATTTGACTTAGGAGGATTTTTACTATGGCTTTTACTGCTCAGGATGTTAAGACCCTGCGCGAGATGACCAGCGTGGGTATGATGGATTGCAAGAAGGCGCTGACCGAGTGCGACGGCGATATGGACAAGGCCGTTGAATGGCTGCGCGAGAAGGGCCTGGCCAAGGCTGCCAAGAAGGCCGGCCGCATCGCCGCCGAGGGTATGTCCTATGCCCTGTGCGAGAACGGTGTGGGCGCCGTGGTGGAAGTCAACTGCGAGACCGACTTCTGCGCCAAGTCCGACCTGTTTGTGGCTTTCGTCAAGGACGTGGCCAAGGTGGTGGTGGACAACGACCCCGCCGACGTGGACGCTCTGATGAACTGCAAGTATCCCGGCTCCGAGCTGACCGTGTCCGAGACCATGCCCGAGAAGGTCATGTCCATCGGTGAGAACCTGCAGATTCGCCGCTTCGTCCGTTTTGCCAACAACACCAGCGTGGGTTACGTCCATGCCGGCGGCAAGATCGGCGTGCTGGTGAACCTGGCCGTGGAGGGCGGCTTCGACGCCACCGAGATCGGCAAGAACGTGGCCATGCAGATTGCCGCTCTGAATCCCCGCTTCTGGGACAAGGCCCAGGTCACCGACGAGGTGCTGGCCGAGGAGAAGAAGGTCGCCCTGGCTCTCATGGATTCCGATCCCAAGATGGCCAACAAGCCCGCCCAGGTCAAGGAAAAGATCGTCATGGGCAAGATGAACAAGTTCTACGAGGAGAACTGCCTGCTGCAGATGGAGTTCGTCCGCAGCGACATCTTCACCGGCAGTGTGGAGAAGTACATCGCCGAGGCTTCCAAGGGCGCTGTGAAGTTCGTGGACGCCGTCCGCTTCCAGACCGGCGAGGGCATCGAGAAGAAGCAGGAGGACTTCGCAGCTGAAGTCGCTGCTCAGATGAACATGGGCAAGTAATCTTACTTGACAGTACTTGATAAAAATACGCCGGGATTTCCCGGCGTATTTTTTGTGGCTGTTCTATGTGATTATGGCTGCTCCGTAATGACCCGGGCCAGCGCTGTGGCAAAGAGGCGGCCGGAATAGACTGCTTCGTCCGGCGAATTGCCCGCCGTGCCCACCTCCACCAGCATGGCGCCGGGGCACAGATGCTGGTTATAGTTTGAGTTGCGCAGCGTGATGGGCCGCATCAGCGTGGGGCGGTCTGCGGCAGCTGCGGCAGAGACGGCGACGGCAAGGCGGAGATTGTCCTCCCAGCCATCGTGGTTGCTGCCCATGACGAAGCTGATTTGCGCGGCGCGGGCATCCTCCTGGGAAATTAGCTTATACTGCCTGCCGCTGCTGTCCTGCACGGCGTCACGGTGTACGTCCAGCACATAGGCGATGGAGGGGTATTTATCCAGGTAGGCCGATATGCCCTGGGCGGAACGCTCGTAGGAGCCGTCATAGAGGGGGTCGTCATACAGCGTGCGGTCATGGACGACGGAGATGCCGTATTCCGACAGCGTGGCTGCCATGGCATCGCCTACGCCTATCACGCTGTAAGCGGGATCGGAGGAGCGGTAGGTGCCCTCGCTGACAAAGTCGGCGGGCTCGGCGGGGGTGTAGGCTTCGCTGCCGTGGGTGTGCATGATCAGCACCAGAGGGGCTCCATCCGCGGGGAGATCCGTCAAGGGCTGGGCCAGCGCATCTTCACTTAATGTCTTATTGGAGGCATTTTTGATATATACACCGTTCACCACCGTGTAGCCACCGATGCCGGTGGGCTTGGTGGTCTGGGAGGGTACGCCGTTATCCGTAAATGTCAGGTCGCCAGACTGGGGCGCGGGAATGGGAGTGGCAGGTGATTGGGGCAGGTTGGATATGGTAGGGCTCTGGGTGGTTGTCTTCGCGATTTCATAGCGGGCGGCGTACAGGGCAGGGGACTGCCGCAGGGCCAAAACGGCCGCAGGTGGAATGCGGTCTGTTGCGTCAAACAGGTCTCCAAGCTCCCATTGTACGATTTTCTGTGGCAGGTGTAATCCCTTTACACTTTCGACAAATCCTTGATTATTTCCGTTTTGCAGCATTATATAATTGCCCGCTATGACGGCAATGGCGGTCAACGCGGCGCAGCCTCGGCGGAGGGGAGCAGTTTTCATTGGTGACACCTCTTTCACCCCATTCTATGAGGGCCGGGACAGGCTTATGCGGAAAAGAAGGGGCTTGCAAAGCGGCGGCGACGTGTTATAATGAAATTACAAGATAACCATATAGCTGCAGGGAGTTGGCCTGCGGCGTCTCTACGGGGGCACCTATGCTCCCACTATGGGTGTTCTGCTTTCGGCAGGGCGCCCTTTTGCTTTTTGGGGAGGAGGCTGAGAGTATGCGTGAGATTTTGAAGGGCAATATCATTGACACGCTGGCGCTGGGGCAGCTTCGCGTCAGGGAGCAGGGGTATTTGCTGCTGGAGGACGGCTGCATCCGGGGCGTTTGCGACAGCGTGCCGGAGGATTGGGCCGATGCGGCGGTACACGATTACGGCGACGGGCTCATCATGCAGTCCTTTGCCGATATGCACCTCCATGGGCCCCAGTACCCCATGCTGGGCATGGGCATGGATTTGCCGCTGATGGACTGGTTGGACACCTATACCTTCCCGGTGGAGGCCCGGTTTGCCGACTTGGACTACGCCCGGCGCACCTATCGGCGGCTGGCCTCGGATTTGATTACCAACGGCACCACACGGGTGTGTATGTTCTCCTCTCTTCACACCGATGCCACATGGATCTTGATGGAGGAGCTGGAAAAGGCGGGTGTCACCGGTTACGTGGGCAAGGTGAACATGGACCGCAACGGC
This sequence comes from uncultured Clostridia bacterium, assembly GCA_946412355.1. Taxonomy (GTDB): domain Bacteria; phylum Bacillota; class Clostridia; order Oscillospirales; family Oscillospiraceae; genus Vescimonas. The sequence continues at coordinate 887 of CAMKGX010000032.1, read as the reverse complement.
AAGCCCGGTGTGCTGCAGGAGGAGACGGAGGAGTCCATTCGGGAGACCCTGCGCTGGCTGGATGGGTGCCATTTTGAGCATATCAAGCCCATTTTGACGCCCCGGTTCACCATCAGCTGCACCGACGAGCTGATGGCGGCGCTGGGCCGTATTGCCAGGGAGCGGGGGTTGTACGTCCAGTCCCACCTCAGCGAAAACGACCAGGAGATCGCCTTTACCCATGAGCTGCATCCCGACACCCAGCGGTATTGGGAGACCTACGACAAGTTCGGGCTGTGGAAGGATCACACGTTGATGGCCCACTGCGTGTGGTCGGACGAGGTGGAGCGCCGGGCCATCCGGGACGCTGGCGTGGTGGTGGTACACTGCGCCGACTCTAACACCAACATCTGCTCCGGCGTGTGCCCGGTGAAGCGGATGCTGGACGAGGGGCTGCAGGTGACGCTGGGCAGCGATATCGCTGGCGGCGCGCAATTGCCCATGTACAAGGTGATCGCCGCTACCATCCGCACCAGTAAAACTCGGCGCATGCTGGACAACTGGCAGAGCGACTTCCTCACCGTGGAGGAGGGGTACTATCTGGGCACCACGGCGGGACACCGGTATTTCGGCGCAGGAGAGGGTTTCGCAACCGGTGACAAGCTCCACGCCATCGTCATCAACGACTGGGACTTCCCGGAGACGGCAAAGCCCCTCTCCGTGCAGCAGCGGTTTGAACGGGCCATCTACATGACCCACCGCCATAATATCGTGTCCGTATGGTCCGAGGGCAGGGAAGTTGTCCACCGGGATTGACGGCATCATAACAAAAACGCCCCGCCGTAGCGGGGCGTTTTCAGATTGTCAAAAAAGCATCGCAGATTTCGCGCCCGCAGGCGCGAACCATT
>CAMKGX010000031.1 GCA_946412355.1 uncultured Clostridia bacterium | reverse complement strand
CTGGAACTGGGCCCGCTTTGAGTGGATGATGGAGCACCCGGAGTTTGACAAAAGCTCGAGGTCCTCCATTGGGCTCTGGTGGTCGGAGGGCAAAGTCGTCGGCGCGGCGATCTACGATATGTACTTTGGAGAGGCTTTCTGCGCCGCGCTGCCGGAGTATGAGGCGCTGTACCCGGAGATCCTGGACTACGCCTGCCGGGAGCTGAAGGACGATGCTGGGCTGGCTGTCGCGATCAATCAGGAAAACGCAGCGGAAATCAGAGCGGCTGCGATGGCCGGGTTTGCCCGGGAAGAGCAGCAGGAAACGGTGATGCGCCTGGATCTGGACAACTTGATGATATCCGATCTGCCGGATGGCTTCTCCCTTTCGGAGCTTGACCCGGTACAGGAGGCTTACGATTTTCAATGGCTGCTGTGGCAGGGATTTGACCACGGGGAAGATCGGGAAGAGTTTGATCGCAAAGACCCTGTTATCCCGCAAAACCGCAGGCATTTGAATAAGCGCCTTAGCTTGACCGCACTTGCGCCGGATGGCGGCAAGGCCGCCTATTGCTGCGTATGGTTTCACAAGGATACCGATTATGCCTATGTGGAGCCAGTCTGCACAATTCCGGGTTACCGCGGGAAAGGCATTGCCGCCGCGCTTCTTTCAGAAGCATTTTCCCGTGCAAAAGCTTTAGGCGCAAAGGAAGCCTATGTGATTTCCGATCTCCCGTTTTACGAGAAGCTCGGCTTTGAAAAAGCGCAGCATTACTCGTTTTACCGGGCCTAATCCGCAGACCTTGCAGAGCGTAAACACCCGGATCTTCTCTGAATGGCTGCCCGGCAATCCGGTACGGAAAACACAGTCACCACAGATCGAAATGGTCTGTGGTGACTGTGCTATAGTGGATGTTTTCGTTTTGTGTTATAAGAACGCGAAACATTATTCGGTACAACTTACTCCTTTTTTCTCAAACAGATTCACAAGTCGATTATTAAATACTCTCTTAATATGATTCATTCATGCGCCGGCACCTGGATCCTACCAAAAAACTGTTATAATTGGATTTTCAGCGTTTTTGCAGATAGTATTTCTAGCTGCATTTGTAATTCAGCTATGATCCCCTGATCCGACACCTGTGAAAACGGGGTTGAACTGATCGCAAGCCGTTCTGTGGTGGCTGCGGCTACGTCAGTGTCAGATAAGCGCAGCTCTTGTATTTTCTGAATAGCTTTATCCCGATCCAGATATCCTGTGCGCCGAAAGTTGTTTATCATTTGCTCACGATCCGAAATGTCTTTCAGCATGGATGCCCTGTCATACGTTTCCTTAAAACGATTGTCCATTATGAAACTCCTTTTTTATTTTACGCCTTCAATCGATACGTCCGATTTCTATTCCCGCCCTCGGCGACAACAATCTCCTCGGCGATGCGTTCGGCGAGGTAGTCCCTGACGCGCGATGGCTTAAGATCCGCATATTCGGCGATCTCTGCGGACTTAGCCGCCGGATGATCGGTCAGATATTCAATAATCATCTGTCTTTTCGCCGATTTTATCGCCGAGTTGCTTTTATCGCCGATTTTTATCGCCGATTTATCCGTGCTTGTCGGCGATAAAGCAAGTGATAACGTGATACGATCCGGGTTCATGCTTTGCGTGATCGTCGGTTCCACCCAACCCTGATCGTGCCAGACACGAAAATGTTGGGAATGCCGCTGTCGGCACGTTCACCTATATCGATCATATTAAACATTTTCAGCATGGTTCCACCACCTCCAGGGTGGACATTTTTGTATCCCGAAAATTGATCAGACGATTCCTTTTTCCCGTATCCAGCAGCTGATCTGCCAATTTTTCAGCTTTTCGTTCTCCATACTGGGATGTGCTCCTTTTCAGAATCTATCATGGCAGAGTCACCATATCCATCACGCAGGCGGGTCAAGATATTCCCACGGATAAAGTCAATGATTGCGTGGTAACGGAGGCCATGCCGGGCCAGCACCCGCCCATCGCCCCATCAATACCAATAACACTCGTCATCCTTGGTTGGCTGGTTCTTTTTGTGCCTCTGCAGGGCACTCTGCCGGTGGCGAAACTCCTCTTCGCTGACGGCCTCGTACCTCTCACAGTGAGCACTGCCGACGCATTGTCCGATACGCATTTTGCACCAGTTGTCCTTGTATTCGTAGAACCGGCAGCGGCCCTTATACCGCCGCTCGTCCCCCTCCTGCCGATGCACACGCTCCTTGTGCCAAGGTGTGCCGGATAGATGCCGAACGCCCATACCATCGCCCCCTCTTGACCAAAAAATACCATATTATGACCCAATTCACAAGATATGCTGTCTGCATAGTTCGTGCCGAAACATCAAATTCTTTTCATGAATAGGTTTTGAAAAAAACAGGGAAAAGAACAGCCCCGCCGAATCGGCGGAGCTGGCGCTGTTTCATTCTCATTTACCGTCTATCAAGCCGATGCACACATCGTTCACATTGGTGCCGGTGGGGCCGGTGATGATGAGGCCCTCCACCGCTTGGAGAGCGTGGTAGGCGTCGTTGTTCCGCCACACGACCTCCAGCGAGACGCCCTTTTCTGCCAGCGCCTCCTTCCACTTTTCCTTGCGTTTTGACGGTAAACAGTTTATACTGATTTCAAACCAATTCAGGTTGCCATCGGGAGGTGATTTGCCTTGCAGACCTACACGCCGCGTCCCAGAGAATATGCCCGGGAATGCATTGAGGCCTATATCCTGACCCACGATCTCCGGGCGGGAGACAGTCTGCCGCCGGAGCGGGACATGTGCGCCATGTGGGGTCTGAACCGCAGCACCCTGCGCAGTGCCATTGCCCAGCTGACGGTGGCAGGTCGGCTGGTGTCCGTACAGGGCAGCGGCACCCGGATCGCCCCCCGGTTTCGCCGGACGCTTCAGGATCTGCAAAGCTTTTCCGACTATGCCGCCAGCGGCGGTTTTACGGCGGAGACGCGGCTGCTGTCCTTCTCCACCGTGGAGTGCGACAAGCACCTTGCCCGCCGGTTTCGCCGTGTGCTGGGGGAGAAGCTGTACCGCATCTCCCGTCTGCGTATGCTGAACGACACCCCCGTACTCATCGAGACGGCCTACATCCCGGTGGAGCTGGCCCCCCATCTGGAGGAGCACGACCTGGTAAACGGCTCTTTGTTTGCCGTGTTGGAGGAGGTCTATGGCCTGCGGCTGGATCACGGCGAGGAGAAGGCCAGCATCACTCTGGCCAACGCCGAGGAGGCCGCCCACCTGCATATCCGGCCCGGTGACGCCGTGTTCTGGATCGTCAGCCGCACCGACGCTCCCGACGGCACTACCGTGGAGTACTGCCGCACCGTGGCCCGCGGCGATGTGGTGGAGATGGCCAGCGTACTACGCTGGCGCAGTGGTGAGGAGGACGAGCCATGAACGATGTAAATTACCGCTCCCCCCTTTATATCCAGCTCCGTGAGGTCATCCGCAGCAAAATTGAGGAGGGTGAATACCCCGCCGGCACCGCCATCCCCTCGGAAAATCAGCTCAGCGAGCAATACGGCATCAACAGAGTCAGCGTCCGCAGCGCACTGGCGGCGCTGGAAAACGAGGGGCTGCTGCGATCCGTACAGGGCAAGGGAGTGTTTGTATGCGGCGAAAAGACGGAACGGGAGCTGGATACGCTGGGCGGCTACCGCCATACCATGAAGGAGCGCTCCCGGGAGGCAACCACCCGGGTACTGGTGAAGGCGCTGCGCAAGGCCGGCCCCTACTATGCCCAGGTGCTGGGTCTGCACCCCGACGACGACGTGTGGTTTGTCCGCCGCATCGATTACAGCGGCGGCGAGCCGGTGGCCCTGGAGGAAATCTATATCCCTTACGCCGTACTGCCCGGTCTGGAGGACATTGACATTCAGCTTTTCTCCATCTACGACGCCTATCTGTGGAACGGCGTGCAGCCCAGCCGCGGCCATCAGGTGCTGCGCCTCACCCATCTGGAGCCGGCGGTGGCCAAGCTGATCGATCTGCCGCCCCAACAGGCGGTGATGGAGTTCTCCTGCGTCACCCGGGACACCGGCGGACGGGTCATTGAGTTTGCCCGCAACTATGTGCGCGGCGACAAGACCGAGTTCCGCGTACACTATACAAATTCCCAATTGGTATAAAATTGAATTGTAATTATTCTATTTAATTCCCCGAATATCTACCGATATTCGGGGAATTTTGCGCTTTTTATATACAATCTGCACAGAATAATCGAGTTAAATACCGTCATATCAGAGAAAAATGCCCCTCTATCTTGAAAATGGTATGAAATATAAATATACTTGTTGTAACAAGGGTAAGCGACCCAGTACCCATCACAAGGAATGAGGTGATCGTTTTGGCGGATTCCATCGTTTCCCTGCGGCACGTGGACAAGTGGTATGGCGGCAATCACGTGGTCAAGGACATGAATCTGGAGATTCGGTCCGGCGAGTTTTTGACGTTGCTGGGCCCCTCCGGCTGCGGCAAGACCACCACGCTGCGGATGATTGCAGGCTTTGAGGACGCCACCACCGGCATCATAGAGGTGCAGGGCCAGCGGGTGGAGGAGAAGGAACCGTATCAGCGGGATGTGAACACGGTCTTCCAGAACTACTCCCTGTTCCCCCACATGACGGTGTATGACAACGTGGCCTATGGGCCCACCATCAAAAAGTGGCCCAAGGCGCAAATCAAGGAGCAGGTCACCAAAATGCTGGAGCTGGTGCAGATGGCGGGCTATGAAAAGCGGAAGCCCGACGCCCTCTCCGGCGGTCAGAAACAGCGTGTGGCCATTGCCCGCGCCCTGATCAACAATCCCCGGGTGCTGCTGCTGGACGAGCCTCTGGGCGCGCTGGACCTGAAGCTGCGCAAGCAGATGCAGATCGAGCTGAAGCGGCTGCAGCGCAAGCTGGGCATCACCTTCGTATATGTCACCCACGATCAGGAGGAGGCCATGACCATGTCCGACCGCATCGCGGTGATGAAGGACGGCGTTATCCTGCAGATCGACGCGCCGCTGGAAATCTATGACCACCCCAACTGCCGGTTTGTGGCGGATTTCATCGGCGAGAGCAACGTCATCGAAGGCACGGTGGTCTCCGCAGAGGGGTCCCTCCTCTCCGTGGAAACCGATGGCGGTCTGGTGCGCACCCGGGGCGAGGGCTTTGCCGTGGGCGAGAGAATCTGCATCTCCGTCCGTCCGGAATACCTGGCCGTCAGCGCCGCGCCGGTTGAGGGCTTTACGATGAGGGGCCGGGTCAAGGACTTCATCTACATGGGCACGGTGATCAAAACCAGTCTGGATCTACCCGGCGGCCAGGAAGTCAAGTTCAGCCGCTTTGAGCCCGACCCCACCCTCCGCGAAGGGGACGAGCGGTTCATCTACTGGCCGGAAAACAAATCCGTGCCCATCCGCCTGACGGGGGAGGTGTCCCCATGACCGCCCCGAAAAAGCGCCGCAATCCGCTGCCGGCCATCGCTCAGGCGGGTCCTGTGTCGGTGTGGATGGTGCTGTTTGTCACGGTGCCCATGCTGTTCATCATCTACATCAGCTTCATGTCCCGGGGCACCTTCGGCGGTGTGGAGTACACCCCCACCCTCACCTCCTATGAGACGCTGGCAGACGTGACCTACTTTGCCGTGATCCTCAAGAGCCTTCAGGTGGCCGTGGTGACCACGGCGGTATGCCTGCTGTTGGGCTATCCCTTTGCCTACTACATTGCCCGTAAGAGCGCGGACGTGGCCTCCCGGCTCATCATGCTGCTGATGATTCCCCTGTGGACCAACTCCCTCATGCGGCTGAACGCCTGGATGCTGTTGTTCCAGACAAACGGGCCCGTAAACAAGGCCCTGCTGGCGCTGGGCATCGTGCAATCCCCGGTGAAATTCATCTACACCGACGGGCTGGTGCTGCTGGGACTGATCACCAACTTCCTGCCCTTCGCCGTGCTTCCCATGTACTCCTCCATTGAGAAGCTGCAAAAGGCCATGCTGGAGGCGTCGGCTGATTTGGGCGCCACCCCTGCCACCACCTTTCGCAAGGTGACGCTGCCGCTCACCTTCCCCGGCATCTTCTCCGCCATCATTCTCACCTTTATCCCCGCCCTGGGTACCTATACCATCACCGACATGCTGGGCGGCGGCAAGGTGCTGTACATCGGCAACATCATCAAAAATCAGTTCGGCACCATCCGCAACTGGCCGCTGGGCGCAGCCCTGAGCGTACTGCTGCTGCTCATCACGGCGCTGCTGATCTTCCTCTATTCCCGCTTCGCCAAAATCGAGGATATGGAGGTGCTGTGATGAAAAACAAAAAGCTGCTGCGGCAGAGGCGCAACGCCTTCTGGAGCGCTCTGTATGCCGCCGTCATCTATGCGCTGTTCTATATCCCGGTGCTGGTGATGATCCAGTTCTCATTCAACGACGCCAAGCGGAACTACTCCTGGGAGGGCTTCACCACCCAGTGGTACGGCAAGCTCTTTTCCTTCGGCAACCACGACCTGTGGGAGTCGCTGGTCTACTCCCTGGCCATTGCCGTGGCGGCCACCGTAATCAGCGTGGTGGTGGGTGTGCTGGGCGGCATCGGATTGAAGAAATTCGAGTTCCGCGGCAAGAAGTTCATCAATCTCATGCTGTATGTCCCCATCGTGGTGCCGGAGATCGTGCTGGCCGTGTCCATGCTGATTATCTTCATGACCGTGGGCATCCGTCTGGGGATGGGCACCATCGTCATCGGCCACTGCACCTTCTGCATCCCCTATGCGGTGGTCACCATCAAGGGCCGCATCAGCGGTGATAACGAGACGCTGCAGGAGGCGTCCATGGACCTGGGCGCCAACCGGGTGCAGACTTTCTGGCGCGTCACCATTCCCAGCATCATGCCGGGCATCCTGTCGGCGGCCTTTCTCAGCTTCACCCTGTCCATCGACGACGTCATCATGTCCAACATGCTGGCCTCTGCCCGCCAGTCCACCCTGCCGGTGCTGATTTTGTCCGTCAATCGCACGGGTATCACGCCGGACATCAACGCGCTGACCACCCTGATGGTGCTGGTCATGGTGGCGGGCATGCTGGTGATGAGCGGTCTGCAGCGCCTGCGCCGCAAGAGAGAGGCCCGGGAGATGGCGGAGGCCGAACAGCGTATTTCCACCCTTCGCGGTTGAAATAAACACAATCATTATGTATTATGGGAGGTACGAACATGAAAAAAGCATTGTCCCTGATTCTGGTGCTGGTCATGGCGCTGACGCTGGTGGCCTGCGGCGGCCAGAGCGCAACCACGCCCTCCGGCGGCGAGGAAGCCGGCAGCAAGGAGCTGAACATCTTCATGTGGAGCGACTACATGTCCGATGACCTGGTGGCCAACTTCGAGCAGGAGTACGGCATCAAGGTGAACCTCAGCTACATGAACGACAACGCCGACTCCATCACCAAGCTCACTGCAGGCGCCGGCGACGGCTACGACCTGATCATGACCTGCGACGCCTACATGGAGTCCCTCATCAACGGCGGCTATCTGGAGCAGTTGGATCTGAGCCAGATACCCAACGCCAAAAACATCAACAAAGCCTATTGGTCGGAGCAGAATCAGGGCTACTGCGTACCCTACCTGATGAACTACATCTATGTGGTGTACGACACGGAGCGCTGCCCCATTGAGATCACCTGCTACAACGACCTGATCCGTCCCGAGATGAAGGGTCAGATCGGCTCCGTGGACGGCGCCCGCAACCTGTTCCCCATCGCCCTCATCGCGCTTGGCTACGACCCCAACTCCCGGGAGGAGAGCGAGATCGCCGAGGCCTATGAGTGGCTGGTGAAGTACAATGAGAACGTGGTGGCCTACGGCTCCACCGAGACCAACATGGTCAACGGCACCATCTCCTGCATGTTCACCTACGACGGCAACACCGCCGAGGCGATGGCCCAGCTCGGTGCCAACAACACCCTGACCGTGGCCCCCTTCACCGCCGATCCGGTGCAGCTGGGCTTCGATCTGTACGTCATCCCCAAGGGCGCCCAGCACATGGATGCCGCCTATCTGTTCCTCAACTACATCTGCGACGCTCAGGTCATGGCGGACAACCTGGTGGAGAACCCCTACTCCTGCCCCAATGACGCCGCTGTGGCCGCCGCATCCGAGGAGTATCGCAACGGCCCCGCCTTTGACTTTGACTACAAGACCAACGTGTTCTTCCAGGAGGACGTGGGCGACGCCATCACCATCTATGACAAGTACTATCAGATGCTGAAGGTGGGTTAATCAGGTAAGGAGGTACCCCCGTGGTTAAGTTTGACGAGCAAAAGCAAATCGACAGCGTCCGGGGCGCTCTGGCCCTGCGCAGTCAGATTGAAACCGTGGTGGATGCCATCTGGCAAAAAGGGCTTCGCAACCTGTGTTGGCTGGGCATCGGAGGTACCTGGGCCAGTTGCCAGCAGGTGGTGTGCCACATGAAGGAGCGGACGGATCTGGACGTGTTCGCCACCAATGCGGCGGAGTACTGTACCACCGGCGACCGCCGGGTGGGTCCGGGCACCTGCATGGTGATCTCCTCCGTTACCGGCACCACCACGGAGATTGCTGATGCCGTGGCAAAAGCCCGCGCCGCCGGCGCAGAGATCATCGGCTTTATCGACAAGGCCGACTCCCCCCTGGCCTCCGCCGTGGATCACTGCATCTCCTTTGCGGGAAACGAGCAGTTGAAATTCTTCATGGTGGCCGATCGGATTTTGTTCCTTCGGGGCGAGATGCCGGAATATGCGGCGATGTACGCCCAGTTTGACGCCAATCTTCCCCAGGCGCTGGTGGCGGTGGAGAAAGAGGCCGACGCCTTCGGTGAGGCCTTTGCCATCGCCCACAAGGATGATCCCCTCCACTACTTCGTGGGGGCCGGCACCCTCTACGGCGCCACCTATTCCTACGCAATGTGCTATTGGGAGGAGATGCACTGGATCCGCACCAAATCCATACATTCCGCGGAGTTCTTCCACGGCATGCTGGAGATTGTGGACCCGGATACGCCTGTTACCGTATTCGTAGGGGAGGATGCCCAGCGGCCTCTGAGCCAGCGGGTGGCCCGGTTCCTGCCCCGGATCTGCAAAAACTATACCATCATCGACACGGCGCAGTACCGTCTGTGCGGCATCGACGACCAATACCGCCCCCATGTGAGCCATCTGGTGATGCACGCGGTGACCAACCGCATCGACGCTCATCTTGAGGCCCTCTCCGGCCACGACATGACCATCCGCCGGTACTACCGGAAGATGGAATACTGATTCGCCACAGGGGCGGGCGTCAGCCCGCCCCTGGTCCGGTACAGGAGGTATCGCTTATGGAATGGGGTCTGTTTACCTGCCCTTACCAGCGTTTGCCGCTGGAGCAGGCCTTTGCAGACGCAAGGGCGCTGGGGTACGACTACATCGAGCTCTGGGGTGGGCGGCCCCATGCCTACGCCTACGATCTGCTCTCCGGCGATCTGGCGGACGTGCAGCGTCTGGCGGATCGCTACGCCATGCCGGTGCGATTTTACACCCCGGAGCACAACGCCTACCCCTACAACTATATGATGGGCCCGGAGCGCCAATGGGAGAGCGCCATGAACTACCTCACTGCCGCCTTGCGCTGCGGGAAGCTGCTGGGCTGTCAGGCGGTGCTGCTGTCTGTCGGTCACGGCGGCAGCGCACCGGAAGAGGCGCGGTATGACCGTCTCCTTCGCTCCCTGCGGCATCTGGTCCATCAGGCGGAAACACTGCGCCAGCCCATCGTTCTGGAAGCGCTGACCCCCTATGAGAGCAACACCTGCACCCGGCTTTCAGAGCTGGAGGAGGTGCTGCGGAAGGTGGATTCGCCGCTACTGCAGGGGATGTGCGACGTGGTGGCGCCCTTCGTGCAGGGTGAGGATCCCGCCGAATATCCCCGCCGTCTCGGCACCGCCATGGCCCACCTCCACCTTGTGGACAGCGACGGCGTCAGCGAGACCCATCTGATTCCCGGCGACGGGGTGATGGATTTGGGTGCCTTGCTGCGGGACATCCGCGCCGCAGGATATGACAGCACCGCCACGCTGGAGCTGGTGACCCACTATATCGACAACCCCACCGACGCCGCCCGATGGGCGCTGCGGCGAGCAAAGGAGCTGATGGATGCATGATGCGCATTGCCTGCGCCGGCGACAACTGTATCGACTATTACGACGCCACCGGCGAAGCCTTTCCCGGCGGCAATCCGGTAAACGTGGCGGTGTATCTGCGCCGTTTGGGGGCGGATGCCTCCTATATCGGTGCGGTGGGCGACGACGCCTACGGCCGCCTGCTCCGCACCGCTTTGGCGGAGAAGGGCGTGGACGTCAGCCATCTGCGGTCAGAGCGGGGCGCCACGGCGCTGAGTCATGTGTCGCTGGTGGAGGGCGACCGGGTATTCGGCGATTATGAGGAGGGCGTGATGGCCGATTTCCGCCTGACGGCGGAGGAACTGGACTTCATCGCCGCCCACGATCTGCTGGTCACTGGTCTGTGGAGCCACACCGAGGACCACCTGCCCTCCCTCCGGGCGAGAGGCATCCCCGTGGCCTTTGACGGGGCCGACCGGCCCTTTGCGACTGCCGCCAGAAAGGCCCTGCCCCATGTGTCGGTGTTTTTCTTCTCCGATGACGGCAGCGATGATGCCGTCTTGCAGGACAGACTCCGGCAGCTGGCCGCCTTCGGCCCTGCGCTGACGGTTGCCACTCGGGGCAGCAGGGGCAGCATGGCCTGGGACGGCCGGCGGTTTTATTCCGCCGGCATCGTGCCCTGCCGCGTGGTGGACACCATGGGGGCGGGGGACAGCTTCATCGCCGGTTTCCTGCTCTCCTGGCTGCAGGGGCAGCCTGTGGACGCCTGTCTGACCGCCGGCGCCCGGAACGCCGCCGTAACCATCGGCTACCGGGGTGCATGGTGAACGCGCAGGCCGCCGGGTGGTACGCCCGCCTTGTCCCGCAAGAAAAAAAGTGATTGAGTGCTGTCTTTTCGGCAGTTCTCAATCACTTTTTAATTCTCTATACGGGCCATTCGGGGATCGAGATTCTTCTTGATCCGCCGCAGGAGTTCTTCCACGCACACATCCCGTTCCTCTTTCGGTCTTCTTTCTGACATCGTTTTTTCCTCCTTGTCATTTTTCTTTTGTTTTCTATACCCGTTATTTCATTGGCCACGCCCACAGCCACAGCCCAGCCGTGGCCGTGGGCGTATCTGTCCTTCCCTATCTCGCTTTTATTACGCCACGTCCTGAATATGCACCGGCTTGCCGTCCAGGAAAACCACGTCCTTACCGAAGTTACTGCTCACACTGCTGTCCAGGTTGTCCACCACCGCCAGCAGCTTGGCCTCCGGCGTGATGGGACTCACGCCAACGCGGAACGGATAGGCGGTGTGGTGGCTGGCCACCAGGTTTTCCAGCTTCCTTGCCTTATCCTCCGGCGTGCCCAGCTCCTGGGCCATCTCCCGAATCATCATGGCGCCCTCCAGCGCATGGGCGTTCTCCTTCATGGCATCCGTGGGCCGCATTGCCGCGCCGGTGCTGTCAAAGCCATACTCACGCACCTTGCCGATGTCGTGGAGCACCGCCCCGGCAGTCAGCAGCTCTTTGTCAATGCCAAAGTCATAGGTATCATTGTAGTATTCAGCGAAGTTATACGCCCACTCCATCACCTCGAAGGTGTGGGTCAGCAGACCGCCCACGCAGGCGTGATGGCTGCCGGTGGACGCCGGGCAGGAACTGAACACCTCCTTGTTTTCGTCCACCAACGCCTTGCACAACAGGAGATAGTCCCCGTCCTGGATTTTCGCCACCATGGCATCCCAGAACTTCTTAAACCCCTCTTCCCCCGACAGCAACCCGTGGGGCAGCAGCGTCCTCCTCCCGGCTCCGGCGGAGTGCGGCGCAGCAGGTCATCCAGGCGTCCTTCAGCGCCGCGTCGCGCTCCTGTTCGTTGGGATAGGCAGGGTGGGTGTGGGCGATGTCCATAGGCAGATCTCCTCGACCATACCTATGCGCCGCCTATTCTTTTGCTGATTTTGTCAAAAAACGGAAATCCACCCTCACTCCCCCGCCGGGAACTGCCGCCCGGTGTGGTCGATGGTGTACTCCCCCTGCAAAATCAGCTCCGAGATGGGCACCACCGTGTACCCCTCCTGAATCATCCACTCCAATATCCCCGGCAGGGCCTCCGGGGTGTGGAGGGCGGCGTTGTGGAACAGTACAATGCTCCCCGGCCCCACCTGGGACGTGACCCGCCGGAAAATGGTGTCAGCGTCGTAGTCCTTCCAGTCCAGGCTGTCCCTATCCCACACAGCGTAAAGCCCTGTATTCATGCGGGTTTGCGGCCTTTTTTGCCCAATTCGCAGCGGGCTGCGAGGACAATATGCACCTGCCGAATCCCCCAGGGAATGAGCTTTCGCTCGTCCCCTGGGGGATTTTCGATCAAAGCGTATTGCTCAAGAGCAGCAGCTTCTTCCCTTCTCTCGATCCACAGTCAGCGTTTCCAGCATCAGAGCAAACCTACCAGGTTGAAAGCCAGGATCAGGCCAGAAAACACGATTGAGACCGTGGAGCAGAGCTTGATCAGAATGTTCAGGCTTGGGCCAGCGGTGTCCTTCAGCGGGTCGCCCACCGTGTCGCCCACAACAGCAGCCCTGTGCTGCTCGCTGCCCTTGCCTCCGTGGTGCTCCGCTTCGATATACTTTTTGGCGTTATCCCAGGCGCCGCCGGCGTTGGACATAAACACCGCCATGGCAAAGCCGGATACGGAGACGCCGCCCAGCATCCCCACCACGCCGACCGGGCCCAGCAGCAGGCCTGTCACGATGGGCACGATCACTGCCACCAGAGCGGGAGCGATCATCTCATGCAGTGCCCCCTTGGTGCACAGCGCAACACACTTGGCGTATTCGGGATCCGCCTGATAGACCATGATTCCCTGGATCTCCTTGAATTGGCGGCGGACCTCCAGAACAATGGACTGGGCCGCCCGTTCCACGCCGTCCATGGTGAGGGAGGAGAAGAGGAAGGTCAGCAGCGTACCAATAAACAGCCCCACCAGCATCAGGGGATTGGTAAGGGACAGGTCCAGCGCCTCCTCGGTCTTGGCCTGCACTATGTCCACATAGCTCACCAGCAGCGCCAGCGCGGTAAGAGAGGCGGAGCCGATGGCAAAGCCCTTGCCGGTGGCGGCAGTGGTGTTCCCCAGGGAGTCCAGCGCGTCGGTGCGCTCCCGCACTTCTTCAGACAGCTCCGCCATCTGGGCGATGCCCCCGGCGTTGTCGGCAACAGGGCCATAGGCGTCGGTTGCCAGCGTAACGCCCAGGGTAGAGAGCATACCCACGCCTGCGATGCCGATGCCATAGAGCCCCTGGTCAAAGGATTCTGCCCCGCCTGCCGCGAAAAAGCTCAGCAGTACCGCTGCCGCCACCACCAGGATCGATACCATAGTGGAGCGCATGCCCAGGGACAGGCCCCCGATGATGATGGTCGCGCTGCCGGTCTCGCTCTCCTGGGCCAGCTCCCGGGTGGGCCTGTAGGTATCCGAGGTGTAGTACTCGGTAAAATAGCCGATCACGCAGCCCCCCACCAGGCCGCTGAGGATGGCGATATACACGCCCCAGCTGCCGATCAGGAGCTTGGTCAGCGGCGCTGCCAGTACGGCCGCCAGAATGGCCGCGGAATAGGTGCCGATGCGCAGGCTGCGCAGAAGCGCCTCCTGGCTGGCATTTTCCTTGGTTCGGATCAGAAAGGACCCCAGGATCGAGCACAGTATGCCGCACACCGCAAGCAGCAGCGGCAGCAGCATTCCCCGAAAGCCATAGCCAGCGATTCCGCCCAGGGCAAAGGTAGCCAGGATCGAGCCCACATAGCTCTCGTAAAGATCCGCGCCCATGCCGGCCACATCGCCCACATTGTCGCCAACATTGTCTGCAATGGTGGCGGGGTTGCGCGGGTCATCCTCGGGGATCCCCGCCTCCACCTTGCCGACCAGGTCAGCGCCAACGTCGGCAGCCTTGGTATAGATGCCGCCGCCTACGCGGGCAAACAGCGCCATAAAGCTGGCGCCCATGCCGTTCATGACCATGACGGATCCGATCTTCTCCGGCTCGATATAGCCCAGGCCGTAGCGCAGCAGGAAAAACCACATGGTCACATCCAGCATGCCCAGGCCCACCACGGAAAACCCCATCACGCTGCCGGAGGAGAAGGCTACCTTCAGCCCTTTGTTCAGGCTTTCACTGGCAGCGTTGGCGGTGCGTGCGTTCGCAGAGGTTGCGATACGCATGCCGATAAAGCCCGCCAGCATGGAGAAGATCCCGCCGGTGAGGAACGCGAAGGGCGTCACCCGGGAGAGCATTTGCCCGCCGGAGGCGAAGGCCAGCACCAGAAGCAGCAGGAATACGATGGCAAAAACCTTAAACACCGTGGTATACTGATGCTTCAGATAGGCATTCGCGCCAGCCCGGATGGCCGCTGCGATCTTCTGCATGCGCTCATTGCCTTCGGAGACCGAAAGCACCCTCCGTCTCTGCAGAGCAGCAAAGCCCAAAGCCAGAGCAGAGCCCAAAAAACCAAGCAAGAAATATCGTTCCATTCCGTTTCTTCCTTTCTCTCAATAGAATTCCCGGATATATGCCTTCACGTCGGCAAGGCTGCCCCGAAACACACCGGGAGTCTCCATTTTCAGGGAGACGCAGGCTGTTGCGTAGAGCAGCGCCTCCTCCATATCGTGCCCAGTCATCCGCATGGCCAAATACGCACCGAAGGTAGTATCCCCCCGGCCAGTTCGCCCGGAGAGATTGCGCGCCTTCACCGGACAGCGGAACACCCTCTCCCCGTTGCATACCAGCATTTCCGCATTGTGGGAGACCATGACCTCTCCGGCGCCCCAGGCCACCAGCTGTCTGGCAGCGGCTTCTCGGTCACGCAGGCCCGTGAGCATCTCCGCCTCGGCGGCGTCGGTTTTGAAAAAGTTCATCCAGGGCAGGAAGCGCAGCTTCTCCTGCCAATCATGCAGCGCCATGGGGCCGCCCTCGTTGTGCCGCAAAAAGCCCTGGGCATCCGCTGAAAGCAGCCCTCGCCTGTGCAGCTCCTCCAACAGCTCCTCAGGGAAATCGCCGTACAGCAGTCCCGCCAGATGGCAGAGCTTCCAGGAGATCGCCGGCAGCTCTGCCGGCAAAATGGGGTCAGACTGGGCGGCGCAGCCGGATCTGCGGCGCTCCCGGTCCGGTGTGAAATACTCATTGCGCATTAGCGTTGTCTTTGCCGACGGAAGAAGGGCTTTGTCCTCCTCAGGCATCTGGAATACGTCCAGAATGTCCCGGTCCTCCGGGGCGATCTTCACCGCCGCGAAGACGCTGGCTCCCATAGCCCGTGCTGCCGGCGTGCAGAAGGTCACGGCACCCCCGGCACTCCGATCCTCTGCGCCGGTATAGTCGATGTTCACGTCTCTCGTGGCAGGGCCCAGGATCATCAAATCATATGGTTTCATATTGTATCCCCTCAAAAAAGCTTCCCGTCCGCTCCTGTCGGAGCGGACGGCGGCTTTGCGCCGAAGTGTCAGGCCTGGTATTCGGTCCCTGTGCCAATGGTCATGGCATCATAGGCCCGCCTGACCTTGGCATAGTTCTTGTCCCGGTCCAAGGCAACCCCCCGTCCAACGCCGTCCACGATCACGCCTCTGCCGATTTTGGCCAGCTTCTTGTCAAGTGTCCGGAGCATGGCCGGGGCTGATCCCGGCTCGGTGCTGCGCCCGTCGAAGATGATGTGCAAATAGACCTGCTCCACCCCCTCGGCCATCTCCGTCAGCATCAGGGGGTAGTCGATGCAGCCATGGCTGGATTTCTCCGTCAAGTAGGCCAGCAGATGCAGAGCGGTCCCCTCTTCCCTGGCTGCGTCTATGGCATGAAGGAAAACGGGGTTACGTTTGAAAGAGCCGTCCTGAATGGCCTGATCCATGCGCACGTCATCCTGTGCTACGATCCGGCCGGCACCAAGGTTGTTGTGTCCGGCCTCGGAGTTGCCGGCCTTGCCCGCTTTCAGGCCTACGTCCTCGCCGGAAGCGCGCAGCTTGCTGCGGGGGTATTTAGCCAGCATCTCATCCCACTCGGGGGTATGAGCCAAATAGATGGCGTCGCCCTCGTCCCCGGTTCCGAAGCCCCAGCCATCCAGGATGATGAGCATCATCCTATCGTTTTTGAAGTCCGGCGTCTCCATGAGGCTCCGTCCCGTCATCTCCGCCGGCTGCTCCAGCCCCAGCACCGAGAGGATGGTGGGGGCCACATCGCCCAGGCGGCCATCCCGCAGCCGTACTTCCCTGCCCTTGGGGTCCAGGATCAGGAAGGGCACCAGATTGGTGGTGTGGGCCACATGGGGCTTGCCCTCCTTGGTGTAGAGGGCTTCGATATTGCCGTGGTCCGCCGTCACCGCCACCACATAGCCCTTGTCCCTGGCATAGTGGGCAACCCGACTTACATAGCGGCTGATGGCCGCAGCGGCTTCCAGCTTGGCGTCCTTATTGGCGGTATGGCCAATGACGTCGCCGTTTGCAAAGTTTGTGACGATAAAGTCATAGCCTTCGTCCACGGCCTGCTCCACTTTCTCGGCTACGGTGGGCAGACTCAACTCCGGTTTCTGGTCGAAGGGAATCCCCTTGGGTGAGGGAATGCACAGATCCGTCTCTCCCGGGAAGGGCTGGTTATAGCCGCCGTTGAAGAAGAAGGTCACGTGGGCAAACTTCTCCGATTCCGAGCAGTGGAACTGCCGCAGCCCCGCCTCACTGAGAACCTGAGCCAACGGTTTCTCTACCCGCTCAGGAGCAAAGGCGATGGGAAGACTCTTGAACTTTTCGTGATACATAGTCATGATCGCGAAATCCAGCTTATCCAGATACTCACGGTCAAAATGGGGGAAATCCTCTTCCGTAAAGGCTTCGGTCAGCTCGATCTCCCGCTCGCCCCGGCGGCAGCAGAATACCACGTGGTCGCCGTTTTGGATCTTGCCCACAGGCTCGCCCTTCTCATCCACGAGGACCATAGGCTCCAGGGAGTAATCGGTCTGCCCCTGAGTATAGGCTTTCTCCACTGCCCTGGCCAGTGCCTCGCCTCCGTGAAAGCTTTTGTCAAACATACTGTCTTCCTCCTTCAACGCAGCGGCGGGAAAATTTCCAGCAGCTGTGAAAAATGCGTAATAAACCGGTCCGGCCGGTTCTCGTCGGTGACGGTCTGCGGTTTCTTGCCGGGGTACTGCACTGCCACCGTCATGCCCAGGCCTGCGGCCTTGGCACCGACAATATCCCGGTTCAGATTGTCCCCCACGTAACAGGTGCGCTTGGGGTCTGAGCCGCATTCCTCCAAAGCGTAGTAATAGATAGCGGGGTGAGGCTTTCGGATCAGACACACAGAGGACTGCTGCACACTCTTGAAATAGGGGCGCAAGCCGTCACGATCCAGCCACTCATCGACCTCATGCGTGCCCACCAGATCACTGACAATGGCAAGCGTATAGCCGCGGGCGAATAGTTCCTTCACGGTTTCGATGCCGCCGTCGGTGACCACCCGCTCGCCCTTGGTGCGGCGATAGGCATAGGTCATCTCGTCCGCCGCGGCCTCCACCCGCTCCCGCGGGAAGTCATAGGCCAGCCAGCGTGTCCAGAGCTCCTTCACCGGCGCCTCGCAGTAGAAATGCAAGGCCCACTCCCGATACTTGTCATAGCGGGGCTCAATGACCCGGTGATAGAACTCTGTAGGGTCCTCGTCGGTGCCCAGGCACTTTGTGATCACAGTCTTGGCCTCCAGCTCATAGGCCGGATCTTTACGAATGACCCGGAAGGTATCCCCAAGATCCACAAATATCGTATTGATGTTCTGTTCCATCAGGTACCTCCCTGCAAAATCGGCAGCTCCAGAATATCCAGGAAGCGATATACAATATAATCGGGACGATTGGCGTCGGTGATGATCTTTTTCTTCAGCTTTTCCGGGCTGATGAAGAGGATGTTGGCCCCGATGCCCGCCGCTATGGCGCCGGTGATGTCCCGATCCAGATTGTCAGCCACAGAGGCGCATTCGCCGGGTTCCAGGCCGAGCTGCTCACAGCCCAGCAGGTACATCCGCGGATCAGGCTTGCGCAGACCCGTCACCGGAGAAAGGATCACCGCGTCGAAATACTCGTCCAGCCCGTCGGCCTTCAGCCACTCAGGAATCTCGTACTCGCCGATGAGGTTGGAGATGATGCCAAGCTTGTAGCCCCTGGCGTGGAGGGTCTTGATGACTTCCCGTCCGCCCTCCACCACATGTCGCAGGCCCTTGACCTGGCGGTACTGGAAGGTGATCTCGTGGCATATCTCCCGCACCTTCTCCTCGCCCATCTCCGGCAGGAGCCACTTGTGCCAGAGCTCGAAATCGCTGCTCTCCTTCATCTCGCCCAGGGCCCAATCCCGATAGGGCAGATAGCGCTGCTCCACCATGTCGATGAAGGCGTCTGCGTCCTCGTAGCCCGCCAATTCCGCCATGCGCCGTTTGGCCTTTTCCTGGTGCTCGGGCACGTTTTCCGCAATGCGGAGGGTGCCGCCCAGGTCAAAAAATACACCTTTGATCTTCTTCACGGTCGTCTCCTCATGCTCTGTGCGGGAACAGATCCAGCAGCTCAGGAATGGACTTGATGGTGTAGTCCGGCAGTACTGTGGGCGCCTTGCCTTCCCGGTCGGCAGTGCCGGCGTCTTCAAACAGCACCATAGCGCCGAAGTTTGCGGCCTTGGCTCCCTCCACGTCCCGAACCGGGTTATCGCCAACATAGGCGCAGTTTTCCGGGGCGCTGCCGATACAGCGAGCAGCCAGCAGGTAGATCGCCGGGTCCGGCTTGCGCAGGCGCACCTTGGACGAGAGGATCACGGTCTGGAAGCAGTCGGCCACACCGTCGCGGCACATCCAGTCGGGGATCTCGGTCTCGGTGATGGTGTTTGCAATGATGCCGAGCTTGTAGCCCCTGCGCTTCAGCTCCCGCAGGGTCTCCAGGGTGCCATCGTGCACAACGCGGCGGCCGTCATGGTCACGCCAAAGGCGGGTCAGCCTGGCGGCGTGTGGTGCCACACGCTCAGCGGGGTAGTCCGGCAGCAGATACTGCAGCCAGAGCTCCATTTCGGAGACATCCAAAAGCTCCGTCTTGGCCCATTTGCGATATGCCTTCCAATTCTTCTCGAGCTTGGCAAAAAAAGCGTCATGCTCTTCCGTGGAACCGACAAGCTCCATCAGTTCTCTCTCTGCAGCGGCGGCAAACTCCTTATCCTCCACCACATAGCGCAGCGTCGCGCCAACGTCAAAGAAAATGGCTTCCAGGTTCTGCATTTTTCCGTCCTCCCTTTTTGCGTTTATGGTCAAACATTCTTATCGTTTCAATACAGACGGGATTTCTGCCAGGTCCTCGATCAGGGCATCCGGCATGTAGCCCGAATGCTCCAGCCCCGCGTCCCGATGAGCGATACTGGGGTTTTGGATCTGGATCATCATGGCCCAGCCGGCATTGCGTGTGCCGATCACATCCCGGGAAATGGTGTCGCCCACATAGCAAAGCTCTTCCGGCTTCAGACCCATGGCTTTTTCCGCAATGCGGAAGATTTCCGGCGAGGGCTTGCGGATCCCAGTCTCGGCAGAGGTAATGACACAATCCATCAGCGCCTCGATGCCGTACTCGGCCAAGAAGTGCCGCACGACAGAGCGTGAGATGATGTTGCTGATAACGCCCAGGTGCAATCCCATGGCTTTCAGCTCCATCATCGTCTCCTTCAGATGCTCGCGGCGCATCACGCAGGGACGCTCATAATCGTAAAGGAAGCTGAGTTCTTCGGCAAAGGGCTCGATCCGTTCGCGTTCAAGCCCGTATTCCCGGAGGTAGTAGTCGCTCCAGATTTGCGCCGAGGGAAGTTCCCGCAGCGTTACTTCGGATTCATGCTTATAGACCTCGCTGTTAATGGCCAGACGCCCAGCCAAAAGCTTAGCGCCGCCTTCCAGCTTGATCCCATAATCGGAAAATCTCTCGATCAGCCGCTGCGCGAACCAGAGATCCCGTCCTGGGGGTGAGGAGGATTTGTGCAGTGTGCCGCCCAGGTCGAACAGTACCGCCTTGATCATGCTATAGCTCCTTTCCGGCAATCTCAAACGTTTCCGAACGATCTCAACCAAAAGATACCGCTTTTTCTTTCGCCCGTCAAGTATCTTTTATCCACGAAAGTTGATTGTTTTTAACGATATTCCTCGTTTTCTAAAACTTTTCGGAGCATTTTCGGATTTTTTTCAGGTATTTCCCGGATATTTTCAGAATTCGTGTAAATCATTTCCTCTACCGAGCATCTCAACCGGATATTAAGGTTGAACTAACTGTATTTCACTTTAAAAATTCCATCGGTTTCGTTATTTTACACAAAAATTTGCTTGCTTTTTTTGCGAGGGTGAGTTACAATGTTTTCGTGAATTGTACGGAAATTTTCGTTACAAAGGAGGAGCGTATGAAAAACGTCACCATCAAGGACGTGGCCAAAGCCGCCGGCGTCTCCTACTCCACCGTCTCCCGCGCGCTGACAGGCAGCCCCGAGATCAGCGAAGAAACCCGAAGCCGGATCCTGCAGCTTAGCAAAGATATGAACTACACGGCCAACACCGTGGCCCGGGCCATGGTGTTGAAGACCACCAAGCTCCTTGGTCTGATCCTCACCAGTGTGAATAACCCCTTCATGTCGGAGCTTGCTTATCATATCGACCGGCAGGCCCGCGCCAGAGGCTACAACATTATCCTTTGCAACTCTTCCCGGGATTCTGAGCAGGAGCGGGAGCTCTTCGAACTGATGATGGGCCGCCAGGTCGACGGCATCCTCCTTCTCCCCTCCGGGATCGAGAGCTACAACAAGCTCCATCCCTATCTCAGTCGCATCCCCACCGTGTTCATCGGGGAGAACCTGCGTGAGGTGCCGGAGAGCTATGTATCTGTAGATAACTACCGGGGTGCCCAGATCGGTGTGGAATATCTGTATAAGCTTGGCCACCGCGATATTCTGTATTTCGGGCGGCGCCGGGGCAGCACGACTCACCAGCTGCGCGCAGAGGGCTATGCCGCCGCCTGTGAGCATTTCGGCCTCACCCCGCGTTATTGCAACAACACCTTTTCATTTTCCTCTGTGAAATACGGCTACCAGCTGGCCAAGCAGCTTTTTTCCCGGGAGCGGCATTTCTCCGCCATCTTCGCCGCTACAGACACCAACGCTCTTGGCATCATGCAGGCGGCGGAGGAGATCGGCCTGCGCATCCCGCAGGATCTGTCCCTCCTCGGCTTTGATAACATCCGGGACAGCAGCCTGCCCAGGATCAAGCTGACCACCATTGAGCAGCCGATGAAGATGCTGGCCTCCGTGGCGGTAGACACTCTGCTTGACAAGATCCAGAACGATCAGGCCGGCTATTCCCACCGGATCCTCTCACCCGCATTGATTGAGCGTTCCTCCTGCGCTCCCTACACCCCGGCAGCAAAAAAATAAGCCGGAAAGAAAAACCGAATAAACCGCACGGGCCGAAAGCAGCGGCAAGCCGCTGCTTTCGGCCTTGTTGTTATCGTATAGGGCTGTTGCTGGCGCTTAGAATATCGTCGCGGGATTCCATGAAAGCCTTCATCTCCGCGTACTCGATCTCTTTGCGGCGACGTACAGTCAGATCATACTCGGTGGTGCCGTCGCGGCGGCGGTCGACCTTGCTCTCCGTGACCTGGGCCTGCCAGAGCTCCATCTGATTCATCAGCGCGCCGTTGAAGTCATAGCCGTTTTTGACGATAAAGTGCAGGTGATTGGCGGCATACGCGTCGCCCCCGATGGCGTGGCGATGCAGCACGACCAGCAGCAGCAGGTTCACCAGAGCCGCCAGAATGCCCATCACATACATCCCCGCGCCGACGGTCAGGCCGACGACCGCCGAAAACCAAAGCACCGCGGCGGTAGTGAGCCCGCGGACCGTGTTGCCGTTTTTGAAGATGACGCCCGCGCCGAGAAAGCCGATCCCGCTGACGACCTGGGCGGCCAGACGCGCCGGATCGGAGGTTCGGGAACCGTCCAGGATCCCTCCCAGATCCGCGAAGCCGTATTTGGACACGATCATGCACAGGGCCGCTCCGCAGCAGACCACGATGTGCGTGCGTACGCCCGCCTCCTTGAAGCGTTTGCTCCTCTCAATGCCGATGAGCATGCCGAGGATACAGGACACGGCCAGCCTGCAGCAGCAATCCAGCAAGGGGCTGGTCGTAATCTCAAAAGACGAAAAAAAAGCGGACTGCATAAGCTCCTCCCTCCATCAGGGCGCTCTCAAGCCGAGCCTGCGGCGCCCAGGCTGAACATCTGGTTCTCCTTGTCCATCAGCTCTCGCAGGATGGGAAAAACCTGATAAATATCCTCGATCACATAGTCCGGCTCGAACTCCCGGCGCACGCCGGCGTCCTTTTCCCCGGTCAGCTTGGAGCCGATCTGGATCGCGCAGGCAAAGCCCGCCCGCTTCGAGCCGATGATATCCCGGGAGACGGTGTCTCCCACATAAACACAGTCCTCCGGTTTTACGCGGAGCTGATGCGTGGACACCAAGAAAATATCCGGCCGCGGCTTGCGCAGCCCCGTCACCGAGGACAGGGTCACGTCCTCGAACAGGTCGCGGATGCCGTATTCCTCAAGGCTGTCAAAGACCTGGTACATGGCGGCGGTGTTGCTGATGA
>CAMKGX010000030.1 GCA_946412355.1 uncultured Clostridia bacterium | reverse complement strand
TTTTTTCGGATTTCATGGGTTCGCGCCTGCGGGCGCGAAATCTGCGATGCTTTTTATCAATCTGAAGACGCCCCGAAGGGCGTCTTTTTTATGACTTCTCTTCCTTTTTCTTCTGCTCCCGCTCCAGCTTCTCCCCCACCTTTTTCATCAGCCGAAGGCAGAAGGTGGAGGACAGGGTCAGCAGGGCCACTGCCAATGCGATTTGCCGTCTTCCCATGGTGTACCTCCTTATTTCTCCCAGCCGTAGTAACGGTCTAACGTATCGTAGATGGGCGTAAAGGGATCGTCCCCCATGGCCTGGGTGCCGTCCAGCACCATCACGTGGGCGCCGCCGCCGCTCTGCTCCCACCGGGGCAGACCGGGGCCGTTGGGGTCGCCGGTGGCGGCAAAGTTGGCAAAATAGCTGCTGAACACGTCCGCAAGGCGGCGGTCATCGTCGTCATACAGCCGGGAGCCCTGGGGAATATTGCCGTAGCAGTAGACCTCCTCGCCGCTGTGCCAGGGGCCCAGGCGGCCGTTGGTCCGGGTGAAGTAGTACTGATATACGGGCATATCCAGCGCCGTGCCCTGGCGGGACCAGCAGTGGTGGCCGTAGGTGAAGAACACGGCGGAGTAGATGTCCGCCCAGTTCTGCCGTGCCTCCTCATTGGTGGCGGCGGGGTACAGGGCCAGCACCTCATCGGCATTGTCCCCGAAATAGGCCAGGACCTTGCTCTCGTAGTCGGAGAGCTTGGCGTTGCCGAACAGGAGGAAGGGGGCGCTCTCCTGGGCGTTGAAACCGTGGAGGATGGCCTCCTCGTTGTGGATGCCCTTGGCATAGGAGGCGTAGGGGGACTCGGTCAGCACCGCGCCGTCGATGGTGATATGGTGGTTGGTGTCGGCAGCGGCCACCAGGGTCTTAGCGTCCACCTTCCGCAGCTCGTCCAGATTGGCGGCGCCGAACCGGGCCAGGGTGGCCCGCCCGGTGTCGATGGCCTGGTCAAGGGGGCGGTAGGAATGGGTGGGCATGGGGGCGGTGACGGTGCTGCTCTCGCCGATGGCCCGGCGGAACAGGCCTTTGGCCATAGGCGAGGTACACAGGGCCGTCACGCAGGCGCTGCCCGCCGACTCCCCCGCCAGCGTCACGTTGTCCGGGTCACCGCCGAAGGCGGCGATGTTCTCCTGCACCCATTGGAGGGCCTTGATCTGGTCTAAAAGGCCGTAGTTGCCGGTGGTGCCGTCCTGGGCCAGGGCCTCCTCCGAGGCCAGGAAGCCGAATACACCCAGGCGGTAGCCCATGTTTACCACGATAACGCCTTTGCGGGCCAGGCCGCTGCCGCTGTAATCGCTGTACCAGGGCTGGCCGGTTTGCAACGAGCCGCCGTGGATATACACCAGCACCGGCAGCTTCTCCTGCTGTCCTGCCGGCTTCCAGATGTTGAGATAGAGGGCGTCCTCGTCCACCGGGTCGCGGAAATTATCCTTGGTGGTGATTTGATAGTCGTGATAGCCGATAATCTGGGCCAGGGAGCTGTAAATGGCGGAGTTCTGGGGCTGCATGGCCATGGGGGCGAAGTGATCTGCCGCCAGCACGCCCTGCCAGGGCGTCACGTCCTGGGGAGGACGCCACCGCAGGTCGCCCACTGGGGGCGCGGCATAGGGGATGCCGGCGTAGACCTCCACAGCGCCGTCGGGGGTGACAACGCCGGTAAGCTGTCCGTCAGACACCGTGACGATATCCGTGACGGCGGTGCTGCCCTCCACTGCCGCGTGGCGCCGCACCGGGCCCACTGTCAGCACAACGATGGCCGCCAGCACCGCCGCCGCGCCGGCAAAGGCCAGCAGCCGCCAGCCGAAGCCACGGCCCGCCAGCACGCTGACGCGCACCCAGGCGTACACCGCCAGGGCGGCCGCCGCCAGCACCCAGCCCAGCACCATATTTTTATTCAGCTCCAGCACCGCGAAGCTGATGATTGCCACAAGGGCCAGAAAGATATAGAATCCCACACCGGTTCCTTTCCGCGTCATAAGGCACGCTCCTTTTCTCGTTCGCTCTTTGGCCCCATTGTACCCGCTGGGGGCAACCTTGTCAATGCGGCCACTTTTTTCTTGTCATCGGCGGTGGATTGTGGCATAATACTTTTTACTGTAAACAGGAAAGAAGGATTATTATGGCAGAGCACACTTCCCCCGACGTGGCGGAGGCCCAGGGCTCCCGGGACAGCGTCATCGTCCGCACCAGTGTCATCGGTATCATCGCCAACGTGTTTCTGGCGGGCTTCAAGGCGGCCATCGGCCTGCTGTCCCACTCCATCGCCGTTACGCTGGACGCGGTGAACAATTTAAGCGACGCCCTCTCCTCCGTCATCACCATTGTGGGCACCAAGCTGGCGGGCAAGCAGCCCGACCGGAAGCATCCCCTGGGCTACGGGCGCATTGAGTACCTCAGCGCCATGGTGGTGGCGGCCATCGTGCTGTACGCCGGCGTCACGTCGCTGGTGGAGTCGGTGAAGAAAATCATCCACCCCGAGACCGCGGACTACTCCACCGTGTCCCTCATCATCATCTCCTCGGCGGTGGTGGTGAAGCTGCTGCTGGGACGCTACGTGAAGAGCATGGGCAGGAAGGTGAACTCCGGGTCGCTGGTGGCCTCCGGGTCCGACGCCCTGTTTGACGCCATTCTCTCCGCCTCCGTGCTGCTGAGCGCCATCATCTATCTGGTGTGGGGCCTGAGCCTGGAGGCCTGGGTGGGCGCGGTGATTGCCGTGTTCATCATCCGCTCCGGCTTTGAGATGCTCAGCGACACGCTGGACGACATTCTGGGCAAGCGAATTGAGTCCGACGTGACCAACGCCATCAAGGCCACCATTTGCCAGGAGCCCCAGGTCACCGGGGCCTACGACCTCATTCTCCACAGCTACGGCCCGGAGGATCTCATCGGCTCCGTCCACGTGGAGGTGCCCGACACCCTTACCGCCGACGAGCTGGACGCCATGGAGCGCCGCATCGTGCAGCGGGTGTTCCTGGCCCACGGCGTGGTGCTCACCGGCATCAGCATCTATGCCACCAACACCAAGGACGCGGAGATCGCCGCCATGCGCAAGCACGTGACGGAGCTGGTCACCGCCCATCCCGGCGTGCTGCAAATCCACGGCTTCTACGTGGACAAGGTGAACAAGCTGCTGCAGCTGGACGTGATTCTGGACTTCAGCCTGCAGGATCGGCAGCAAACCTTCTGCGCCATCCGGGATGAGGTGGCCGCCGCCTATCCCGACTATCACATCACCATGACCATGGATATTGACATCTGATATTTCTATAAAGAGGCAAAAGGAATCCCCCGGCATCGCCGGGGGATTTCCTTTTATGCTGTCATTTCATTGGGTTTCAACAGCTCGTAGAGAGTCTGGTAGTCCAGGATGTTGACATAGCCGTCCCCGTTCACGTCGGCCACGGCGCGGAAATACGCCTTGTCATCCGCCATGGCTTCGACAATCGTCCCTTGGGAAAGGTACTCAAACAGGCACTGCATGTCAAAGATGTTTGTGCCGTCGGCTGCGTTGACATTGCCGCGCTGCAGCAGTGCCACGCTTACCGAGGCCGCCTCGTCTTCCTTCACCGTGACGGGCACGGTCCTGGTGACACAGCCGTCCCAGGCGACCTCCAGCAGATAGTCCCCCGGCTGCGTATAGTTGAACACCAACCGGTTGCGGTCCATTTCTGTCCATTTCACACCATTCACCGGCTGCCCATCATCTTTGTCACGCAGTATTGCGCTCATCAGGTAGCCGGTTCCCTGGATGTCCTCCGGCAGCTCTATGTTCGCTGTGAGATTGGAATAGTAAACAACAAAATGCAACCCCCTCGGATCATCTTGCACATTACCCTTCCTCAACGAAGCAGAGAGCCGCAGGAATTCTGTAAGGTCGTCTTGCGCACCGGTCAATTGGATGGTAACATATGTCCCATCTTTGCTGAGGGTAGCATCCCTGCTGCCTTCAAGCAACGTAGGCAACTCAGTAATCTGATAGCCATTCGTCGCCACCAGATAGATGGTATCCGTCTTGTCGGTTCCGTCATACACCCAGTCGTTCAGGTAGGTGTCCTTACTGGCTACCGGGCTGCTGTAATACCACACATCCGGC
The DNA here is from genome assembly GCA_946412355.1 of uncultured Clostridia bacterium. GTDB lineage: Bacteria > Bacillota > Clostridia > Oscillospirales > Oscillospiraceae > Vescimonas. Next base: position 19,028 of record CAMKGX010000030.1, on the reverse strand, counting down.
AATTGCACAGGGATCTCCATCGTGTAGATCTTGTTATCTTTGGGATTCTGATAGCTGATGGTCCCATCGTCAATCCCAGGCGCCTCCAACATGAGATAGCCATCTTCACGCGGGAAAAGAATAACGTTTGTCGTCGTTACGTCCTCCGGAGTAAGCAGCTGATAGCTCTCTCCATCAAAGAATGCCAGTTGTATTGGCCGCGCTCTCTGTGGTTGCATCGTAAAACGTGCCCACACCCTCGCATTTGCGGCGGGCTGATTCGTCACATTATCCCAAGTGGAAACGAGCCGCAACCCGGGACTCATGTCCCGAATCGTCAAATTAAAGGAGTCATCGGTAGCTCCTTCCATATTGGGATACGAGAGAGATACATGCAGTGACAATATGCTGTCACCGGAGATATGCAGAGAAATGGCGGCATAGTGGTCCTCTTCCATTGAATCTTTATTCTGAATCTCATACTCCGCAGTGCACGACTCTGTTTTTTCCACACTGATCCCGGTAACATCGTCGGGCCAGACCAAGTACACCATGTTATTGTCGCCTTTGTAGTCAAAGCTGCTGAGGAAGGTTTCCTTCGTGGCAGAACTACTGCTATAATAACCCACATCGGGCAGCTGCACCGTAACAGGCAGGGTGTAGTACGTTATGTCATCCACCTGGTAGCTGATAGAGCCATCGTTCGCACCTTCCGGTTTAACATAAAGGTAGGTGTCATTGTTTTGCACTATCCTCGCTTCAATGCCGTTAAACTGCAAGTCCTCCAGGCTGACAGGGATATAGTCTTCTCCGTCATAGAACACAACCTGGATGTAGCTATCAGAACTCGCTGTCAGAAGCAAGTCGTTGTACACATTTTCCCGTGTATAATATGTATTGCTATCCCAATTCACGCCCAAATACCTATATCCCAGGCCGATGGCGCCCATCTGTAGGGAGAGACTGGCATTGTCATTGGAAGGCTTATCACCCTGTTGATAATTGACAATAAGATTCACATAACCGTCGCCAAAGGACTTGAGAAGAATCTTGGCATAGCCATCCTCTGCCATAGTGGTTTCATTCTGAATCTCATAATCCACAGTGCACCACTCTTGTTTTTCCACACTGATTAATGTGGCATCAGCGGGGCAGAAGAGATACACCACGTCCTGCTCAGGATCATTTTTGTAGACGAGCTCCTCTATATAATGGTCCTTATCAGGCTGCGCCTCACTGTAAAAGCCCACATCGGGCAGCGTCACCGCAACAGGCAGCGTATACGGTTTACCATCCTTCTGGTAGCTGATAGAGCCATCGCTCACTTTACTGCTTAGTGTGATATAGGTGCCGTTTTCATCCAATGGGGCCAGTGTAACGCCATCAAAAGTCAAGTCCTCCAGGCTGACAGGGTTCGTCTTTTCACCGTCAAAGAACACAACCTGGATTTCGCTGGAGGAATAGGGCGATAGGGTAAAGCTGTATTCAGCATCGCCCCCTGGCCAAAAAGCCTGGCCATCCCAGTTTCCAATGACACATCCCAGGGCGGGAACGCCCATTTCCAGGGAAAGAGATCCATAACCGGACGCAGGCTCTTTACCCGCCTGTTGGTACTTGACGTCAAAGCCGGCAAAACCGCTGCCATAGGACTTGAGAACGATCTTTGCATAGCCATCCGTTGCCATGGAATCTTTATTCTCAATCACATAATCCACAGTGCACCACTTTGATTTTTCCACACTGATTAAAGCGGCATCGGTGGGCCAGAAGAGATACGCTACGTCCTGCTTAGGATCATTGTTGAAGACGAGCTCCTCTATATAATGGCCCTTATCAGGCTGCGCCTCACTGTAAAAGCCCACATCGGGCAGCGTCACCGCAACAGGCAGCGTGTACGTTTCACCACACACCTGGTAGGTGATGGCGCCATCAGAGGTACCTGTAACCCACAGGCAGGGCTGGTCATCTTTATCCCTGACATCGTCATCCCGCAAGCTTACACCGCCGGAGACTTGCACATCATTAATGCCAAGCGCTGTAAAGGTGCCGTCACTGTTTATGAAGCCGATTTGAACATCTAATCCCCTACCGGCGATAAAAGTAAGTTCGCTTCTTGTTTCCGCATCTACCTGCGCCAAATAGTACCCGGATTCGCCAACATCAACCCACTCACTATCTGTCACTACACGGTAGTGAAGGCCGGTACTCTGGTCGATGACAGGCTCTTCATAGTCCTGCGTCGCCAGGGTCAGATAGTCGGAGCCATAAAGTGCCTGCGTATCATCGTCATACCCGAAATAAATCGATTGGTCGTTACCAAAGGTGAAGGTGTAGGTTAAGCTTTTGTAACTATCGCCAGTAATCTCATTAGTGCGCTCTACATCTTCTGAGGTACTATTGCCCTTCAAAAACAATCCGTAGTCGCGGCCAACCATGCCCTCATCACAGTTGGTGGGGTCCACCAGGAAGCTGGCGCCATTGGGGTGATTGGCATCTTTCATATGGACGATATTCCACATGTGGTCACCTGCGCCGGTGCCGCCGCCCATCTTTCCGGTGGCAAGAACACAACTAAATGACGCGTCGTTCCACTCTGTCAGGTCGCAAAGATACTTAAACGCCTTGGCGTAGCCCTCGCAGACCACGTTGGTATTGGGGTTGCCGTCAAAAACCCAAATCAGCTGCCAGGGGTTTCCATATGGCGTTTTGTTAGCGGGTTCGGCCGCAGCCTCATTATAAACAGTAAGCCCCATAACCTCATCGAGATAGCCTTTGAGTTTACTGTAATCGGACTGATTTATGTAGCTTTCAACGATTATATGAGCCTTGTTTATCGCAGTATTGACCGCATCTATGGTCGACGAATCGACCCCTGTCAGGATTGTTTCTTCCCCACTCTCGGTATTCAAAACAACGCATTCGTCTGTGGCATATTCCTGCGCCACAGACATGTAGACAGTCATTTCGCCACTGACGGTTACACAATTGCTGTTACCAGACAGCCCTCGTCTATACAAAGCCCTGGCCCCCATTTCCTTATCGTACCAATACAGTTCATAAGGCGTTTCCGCCATCAAAACGGTAATGAGCTTTGTCACATCCGGAACTTGCTCTTGACTATATCTACTGAACGCAAGCTCCTGGTCAGCCTTGTCGTCGAAATTCGTGGCACCTATGTCCTCCGCGGTATAAGTGGCGTCCTCCAGGTTAATTTTAATAATAGAAGACGCCTCATCGCCCTTGGCAATTTTGGCAACCGCCTCTCGCAGAGCTGTGTAGACGCGCCGTTCAGTTTCGGTCAAGTCGTTGCTTGGCACAGCGCCCATTGCTGCACGATGAGAAACAACAATGTAGTCGCTACTCGGCGCAGTGTTCAGCGGCTGATAGGGTAGTGCCTCCTGCGGCGTCACCGCAGCCTGGTAGAGATACCCCATCAGCAATTCATCATTGTCGGCCTGGCCTACGTTGGTTACACTCTCCACAAATTCTGTGGTCACAGTGGTCACCGCTGTAGCCTCGTCCTCCTCCGCCCATACGGATACGGGCAGCATGGTCAGCAGCATGACAAAGCTCAGGGCCAGGCTCAATAGTCTCTTTTTCATATCTTTATCCTCCTGTGTCGGGAGTATACGCGCCCTGCCGCGGCAGCGCGCCTTGTTCGCCGGAATAGGATGCGGGGCGGATGTGCCGGGGCACACCCGCCCCGCATCAGTGCTCTTGGGTGGATTCAGGAATCAGTCCTCTTTCCGCTTTTTCAGGCACAGCCAGGCAGCGCCGGTGACGCTGCTGAGAGCCAGCATGGCGTACAGGCCCAGGCCCGCATCGCCGGTACCGGCGGATTTCACAGTGCTGTTGCTGACGGTGATCACCGCGGTGGAGATGTACTTGGCGTTCTCCACGCGGACGGTGTGCTTGCCGTTGCTGAGGGTACGGATATAGGCCTCGCTGAGAGTCACCACGCCGCCGGAGACGGTGTAGTTCTTGGGATCCACGGTCTTGCCGTCTACGGTGACCTTATTGATATCGGTCAGATCGGTGATGATGGACTGGCTGCCGGAGGTGGGGGCGCTGTCATCCACAACGTGGACGGGCTTGGGGGTGTAGGCCACCATGTACACGCCGCTCGCGTCATTGTCCAGGTCGACCACGATGCCGTTGGCGGTGACGGTGACCTTGGCGTCGTCCACCTGGCTGATTGTGCCGTTGGCGGCCATGTACATGACCTTGTAGTTAAATCTGCTGCTGTTGGCCGCGCCGTTGGGCACAGCCAGGGTGATCCAGGAGGCGGCGCTGTTGGCGCTGACGAAGTAGAGGCCGGAGGTGTTGGCGGCAGAAGTTCTGGCGTCGCTGACCAGAGCTTCCTTCACCGCAGCTTCAAGCCTTTCGGCGTAGCTGTCGCCCTCCTGGATGCCCGTGAACTGCTCCACCTGGGCAAGGGCTTCCCTGAACTCCTGTGTCTGGCTATCGTCCATCTGGCTGACGCCCTCGCCGGCCACCACTTCCTCACCGGTCAGAGGCTTGACGGTGAACTTGCCTGCCACGTAGGTGACGGTGTAGTTGCCCTGATTGGCGGCGCCGGAGGCGGTGATGGTATACCGGCCGGCGTTCTCGCCCTGCTGGCGGGTCACGTCATAGGTGATGACGTCATCGCCCACCAGGCCGGTGACGGTGGCGGACAGGGTGGGATCGTCCTGACCGTAGGTCTTCTCGGCGTCGTCAGCCTTGACGGTGACGGTCTTGGGGGTGATGGTGAAGGTGGCGTTTACAAGTTTGATGTTGTAGTTGCCGGCAGTGTATTGGCTGCTATTGGTGTCAACGGCGGCACTGATGGTGTAGGAGCCCACGTTGTTGCCATCTGCGCGGCTGGCGGTGGCCACGATAGTATCGCCGCTGACCACGCCGGTGACGGTGACCGTCAGGGTGGGATCGCTCTCGCCATACACCTTGGTGGCGTTTTTGGCAGTGATGGTGACGTTCTTGGGGGCGATGGTCACCGTCACGCTCTGGCTGGCCACACTGTTGTGGTTGCTGTCGCCGTCCACGCGGTAATGCACGGTATAGGTGCCCGCGTTGGTGGCCGTGGGGATGGCGGTGCTCCACTCGCCGTCGTTCAGCTGATACATTATCTTACCGCCGGAGGCAGAGCCGCTCTTCACCAGCGCCTGTGCCGTGCCGCTGTACGTCAACGTCTTGGCGGTGGGCGCAGCGGTCACGGAGGCGTCCGTCTTGTCGATGGTGAAGTTCGCCGTAGCCGTGGCGCTGTTATAGTTGGCGGTCTGGGCCACCGTCGCTTTCACGGTGTAGTCACCGGCGTTGGTGGGCTTGGTGGCGGTGTAGCTGCTGTCGTCAGCGCCCTTGGCCTTGTAGGCATAGGTCACGCTGCCGCTGCCACTGTTGCCGCTGACGCTGGGGGAGCTGGCTTTGCCGCCATAGGTCCACCCGACCATGCTGACGGCGGGGGTGATGTCGGCTCTGCCGATGGTGACGGAGACGCTGGCCGCCGCCACGTCATTGTGGTTATTGTCGCCCGTCACCCTGTAATACACGGTGTAGGTGCCGGCTTTGGTGGCGGTGGGAACGGTGGTGCCCCAGGTGCCGTAGCCCAGTCTATACTGCATGGTGCCGTCAACGGTGCTGCCGGCGGTAACCAGTGGCTGGGCCTGGCCGTTGTAGATCAGATTCTGAGCGGTGGGGGCGTTATAGCCTGCGTCGGCCTTGGCGATGGTCACTTTGACAGAGGCGCGCGCGGTATCATTGTGGTTCTCGTCGCCCACCACCTTATAATATACGGTGTAGCTGCCGGCGGCGGTGCCGGTGGGGATGGTGGTGCTGTAATTGGTGCCGTCCAGGCTGTACTGCATGTCGCCGCCGGTGGCCGCGCCCTCGCTCACCAGCGGCTGGGCGGTGCCGGTATAGGTCAGGTTTTGGGCGGTGGGTGCGGTGGTGACAGCGGAGGCGACCCTGTTGATGGTGAAGCTGTGGGTGTTGGCCGCGGGCAGCTTATAGTTGCCGTTGTCCAGGCTTTCCGCCGTGGCGGTGTAGTTGGTGCCAGCCTTGGTCTGCTCGCCGGTGACGGTGACGTTTACCGTGTCGCCGGTCTTCACGTTGCCCAGCGTAACGTCGGGCACGTGGGACTTACCGTCATAGTTGAAGGTGGCGGTGCCCCAGGTCAGGGTCACCTCACGCTGGGTGACGGTGACGGTGGCGGTGTTGGTGCCCAGGTAGTCGTCGTTCTCAAAGGTGCCGGTGATGGTGGCGGTGCCCGCGCCCTTAACGGTAACGGTGGGGCTGGCGCCGTTGCCGGACACGGTGATCACAGACTCGTTGCTGCTGATCCAGGTCCAGGTGCCGCTGCCGGCCTGGGGCTTGGCGCTGCCGGTGACGGTGAGGCTGTCGCCGTAGGTGACGGTGCCGCTGCCGGCCGCCACGGTGACGCCCGCGTCGTCCTTATCCTGGGAGTTTACGGTCAGGGTATAGTTGGCGTTATTGTAGTTATTGCCGCCGCTGACGGGCACGGTGATGGTGGCCGTCTTTTCCGCGTCCTGGCTGGTGACGGAGAAGCTGAGGGTCGTGCCGCTGACAGTGGGCGCAGCGGTGCCGATAAGGCCGTCGCCATTGGCGGAGACGGTGGGGGTGCCGTAGCTGGCGCCCTCGGGCAGAGTGGGCAGGGTGAAGCTCACCGCCTTTTCTGTTTTGCTGCGCACGGTCATGCTGCCGGAGAGCTGGGCCTGGGCGATGTCGGCCTTGACGATGGAGAAGGTGCAGGTCGCCGCCTTGGGCAGCTTGTAGTTGCTGTTGCTGATGGAGGCGGTGGCGGTGTAATTGTCGCCGGCGTCGATCTTCTGGCCGTTGACAGTGACAGTCACAGTATCGCCAGATTTCAGATTGCCCGCCGTGGCGGTGGGGGCGTGGGACTGTCCGTCATAGGTAAAGCTGCTCTCGCCCCAGCTCAGGGTCACTTCCCGCTGGGCGATGGTGAAGGGCTTCACAGCCTCCGCGCCCTTGTAGTTGGGCGTCTCCGCCACGGTGGCCTTCACGTACCAGGTGCCCGCCTCGGTGGGCACTTCCTCGCTGAAGGTGCCGCTCTGGCTGCTGCCGTAGGTATAGGCCACAGTGCCGAAGGTGGCGGTGGCGCTGGGGGCCTTGGCATTCTCGCCGTAGGTCCAGCCCTCCATGGTCAGGCCGGAGATGCTGTTCTCCGCCTGGGTGATGGTGGCAGTGACGGAGCCACGGACGTTTTTATAGTTGTCGCCACCAATCAAGAAATAGTAAACCGTGTAGGACTGTGCATCCCTTCCACCAGGAAGAATTACGCTATAAGATTCCGTATTGAGACTATACACCAATTCACCACATTGCGTACTGCCGGGTTGAATCAGTGTCTGATCGTTGCCGTCATAGGTCAGAGACAATCCCGTGGGGGGAGTGAAGGTGGGATCGGCCTTGGTAACGGTCAGAGACACGGTGCGCGTCACCGTGTGGGACTGTGCATCGTAGCGATCCACACCGGTATAGTCGTAGTTGGCGTCGTCCACGGTCAGAGCGGCATCATATCCGTTATTATTCACGGTGGGCACGATGTCGCCATTCGTCCAGGACCAGCCAGCGGGCAGGTGCACACCGGCCAGGGTCTTGGTGGGATCATAGGTCACAGTCTCCAGCGTGGGGGCGGTTACGGCAGGGGCGGTAGCCTTGGTAATCTGGAAAGACAGGGTCTTGGCCGCCTCTTCGCTGTCTGTCCACCTATAGTTGGCGGGATCCGTCAGCGTCAGCACCACGTTGTAGGCGCCCACAGTTGTGCCGCCCGCGTTGCTGGTGACAGTATACAGATCGTTTGCCGCAACGTCGGCCGTCTGTTTCTTGCCGTTGTAGGTCTTGGCAGCGATGGTGGGCGCAGTTACCGTAGCCTTGGTGATGGCGAAGTCCGCCGTAGCCTCACCGCCCTGGTAGTTGGCGCTCTCGGCCACAGTGGCCTTCACGGTGTAGCTGCCGGCATTGCTGGGAACGGTGGGGGAGTATGTGCTGTCCTCCGCGTCCTTCGCCTTGTAGCTATAAGTCACAGTGCCATTGCCGGTGTTGCCGGAAACAGAGGGATCCTTGGCAGTCTCGCCATAGGTCCAGTCTTCGAGGGAAACAGAGGGTTTAATGGCAGCCTTGTTGATGGTAAAGGTGCCCAGCTCGGTCTCGCCTAAGGCGTTGTACTTGGTGCCCTCCTGGGTGGAGGCATACACCTTGTAGGTACCTGCATCGATCAGCTTTTCCACTACGCTGTCGTTCAGCTTGAAGAAGACCGACAGGCTGCCCATCAGGCCCTCCTGGAAGCCCTGGATTCTCTTGGCGGCGGTGGAGGCATAATCGGTGGTGCCGTCATAGGTGGCGGTGCCGTTTTCATAGGTCAGCGTGACGTCGAATTTGGTGACGGTGATTTTCTGGGTGGCGGTCTTGCCCTCGTAGGACACGGTGATATCGGTGTTCGTAGCGGCAAGGGCGCCGTTAGGGGACCAGGTGTAGTTGGTAACGGTCTCGCTGGTGCCGTCATCGTAAGTGGCGGTCACCACCATACCGACAGGGGAGAATTCCTCGTCCACTTCATAGGTGGTCGTGTTGGGGGCGGTGTCAATGGCGATGCTGCTTAGCTCTTTTGCCGCAGTGGCCGCAAAGGTCTTGGAAGCGGAATAGGAGCCGTCCTCCTGCCTGGTGAAGCCGCCAAAGCCATTCAGCCCGGTAAAAGCGGGAGAATCGGCAAAACGATAGCCCTCGGAGGCCTTCACATTAACGGTAGCCGTGTACGTGGTGTTGGGAGCAAACTTGCCGTCCACCAGCGCAGGAGACCAGGAAACGTCAGCCGTAACGCCATCGCCGGTAACGGTGGAGGCGTCGCTCTGCAGCTTCACAGGGGGAGTCACATTGTCGGTGAGGGTAACGCTGTCCAGCACGCTATAAAGGGTGATGGAACCGGGGGTGGCGGTAAACGGAACTACTTTTTCCTCTTCATCCGTAACATTAGTTGGCTTATTATCTTTAGGGGCGACAATTATATCCTTTTTGCCGAAAGTTGCTCCCTCTTTAATCTTGAATATTAAAGTTATCAGCAGGCCAGTATTTGTTTGGTTGTGGCTTCCGAACCATGTCAAAGTAACTTTGCCATTCTTATTGGCAGCATCTGCATTCGGCTCTGTTAAAGATCCCAACACATCACCATTTGCGTAATTGGTATATTCAAGTGCATCGTTAGGGAATCTCACTTCTAAAACTGCGCTGGCAACACCGGTGTTTGCAGTAGCTTCAATACTAACTTTAACTTCTGCACCTGCCACATACTCGATTTCCTGGTTCTGCACCGTGACAGAGAAGGCAGCTTCAGCAAACGAAACCGTTGGTACAGCGGACAGTATCATGACTAATGCAAGGAGTACGCATTTTATTCTTGTTCTCATCTTTACCATTTTAACATCCTCCAGCTCTCTTTCAGCATCTGATACGCTTATCCCAGTACCACATCATATTCAGCAAGATACTTGCTCAAACGAGTAAGGTCACGTGAATCAATCTCACCATCGCCATTGGCATCTGCACCTATAAGATTGATATCCACGGGGTATTCAGCCAAATACTTGCACAGTCTCGTTAAGTCTCGCGAGTCAATCTCAAGGTCCCCATTCGCATCGCCAGGGATGCCCTCTTTCACGGTCACATCCCCATTAAATGTATATCCGTTCTCCTGGGAGCCGTCCACCGTGACGCTCTTGCTGCCGCTGAGGGTCTTATCCCCCACCGCGGCGGTCACGTTGACGGTGTAGCTTCCGTTGGCCACAGCGGGGAGGGTGAACTTGCCGTCGTTGCCGGTGGTCACGGCCTCGCCCACCTGGGCGCCCTGGCTGTCCTTCAGCGTCACCACGGCGCCATTTACGGCAGCGCTGCCGTCGGTCACCGTGCCGCTGATGACGCCGCCGGCCTCCACTTTCACCGTGGCGGGAATCACCGCGCGTTGAAAGTACAGCGAGACGGTGTTGCTGCCGGTGCCGTTCACCTGGCCGGCCACCACCTTGTCCTTGTCGGTGGTGTTCATGGTCAGGGTGTAGGTGCCGGGATTAGAAATCTTGCCCATGATGGTCAGTACCGTCTTGCTGCCGTTCACAATTCCGGTACCGGTGCCGTCCACCTTCGCCGCGCCGAAATAGCGCCGGTCGGGGGTATACTCAAAGGTCCTGTAGTATTGCAGCATTTCCGTGTCGGCTTCCGTGCCCGTGCCGTGAAGGAAATAGAAGTCCGCATTGCTGTTGGCCTCGTCGCCCTTATCCAGCGTCGCCAGTTTCAGCCCGTCGCTGGGCTTCAGCATGAAGCTGAAGGCGTGCAGGTCATTGTTGCTGTCGTTGGCCACCTTCACGGTGAAGGTAACCACCTCGTCCTTGCCGGTGTAAATCACCGTTTTTCTGTCGGCCTCCACGGTAAACGTCACCGTGCCGCTCAGGCCGTTGGTGCCCGCCAGCAGGTTCTCCTCTGCCGTGACGGGGATAATGGCCAGGCTCGCCGCCATCGCCATCACCAGAAACAGTGCCAGCCAATGCTTTGCTCTCATTGTTTCCCCTCTCCTTCTATGTGATTCTCATTGTTTTTCTTGGATGAGCGGCCCAGCAGCGCGCCCCATCCGCCGGGATGGAGGACTTGCACCGCCACCGCCGCTGCCGCCAGCGCCAGCGCCACCCAAAGGGGCCACGTCGTGCTGCGCCGGGGCGCTATCAGCGCCTGTCCGGGAAGCGTCTCCCCGCCGGGGTCGGAAGCAGCGGCGCCGGGAGCGGTCTCCGCGCCGCCGGGCAGCGCGCTCTCCGCCGGGGCCGTCCCCTGTCCGGCGGCGTTGTCCGCCGGGGCGTCGCCGAAGGACGCCGCGTTATCGCCCTGGGACGCCGCCGCAGGCGGAGTGGTGCCGGGGGCGGTATTGCCGGGGGATGGGGCGGCGTCGGGCGGCGTAGGCACAGGCTGTGTGCTTGTCCCGCCGGGACCGATCACCGTCACCCGGGCCGGCTGCACCACCGGGGTAAAGGATTCGCCGGAGCCGTCCGGGGCGGCGATAAACTCCGCGTCCATGGTAAAGCTGCCGTAAACACCGCCGGGAATGGTGGCCGTCACCTGCAGCACGTCCGCCGCCTCCTTCATCCGCTTGCCGGGGGAGGACCCCACGGCGGCGAAAAAGCGGCTCTCCGGCGTGTACTCAAAGGTCTGGAACACGCCGCTGCGGTTGAAGTTGGAGTAGGCCAGGGTCTCGTTGACCCAGACGTCCTCGTCGGAGAGGGTCATTCCCTCCGTGGGCAGCAGCCGAATGGAGAAAACACCGATTTCCTGCCCCGCAGGAGGCGCCACATGGAACGTGAACACAACGCTCACCGGCGCACCCCCGCCGCGAATCTCCGCGCTGTCCGCCGTAATGGTCAGCGTGGCGGCGTCCTCCGCCCGGGCATTGCCTGTCAGAAGCATGGCCAGGCAGAGGGATGCCAGCAGGGTAACTATTCTATTGTGTCTCACTGTGGCATCACCTCCCTGCGCGGGTAACAAAAGCCCGCAGGGCATACTACTCCCTATACATAGTAGATTATAAAGTACGTAGGGGGGAATTGCAAGAGCTTTATCCGCCATACACACAGAAAAAACTGCCCTGGCCATCCAATGTTTGCCATCCGTGTACCGCCGCCTCGCTGCACTGCTCCCATTGGTTGCTATTTGGCAGAAAATATGCTATGGTAAAAAAAGATTTTGGAAGGAAGGAGGCTGTGCCGTGGGCAAAAAACGCTTGAAACTGGTTTTTGTCGCAGCAGCGGTTCTGCTGGCCGTGACCCTCAGCGCCGCCTCCCCCCTGCCCGCCGCCACCCTGACCTGCCCCGACGCCCTGGGCCCCGGCGTGGTGGCCACCGCCACACTCCACATCACCGGCGAGGCCATCAGCGGCGTCAGCTTTACCCTGGACGGGAGCGACAATCTCACCCTCAACGCCTGCTATATCCTCTCCCCCGGCTGGACGCTGGCCGGCAGCGGCGGGCGCTATGCCGCCCACTCCGCCGCCGCGCCCGTCACGGCGCTGGACGTACAGTTCAGCTTCACCGTGGACGCTGTCACCCCCGGCGAGGCACTGTCCCTTGCGGTGGACGAGCTGACCCTCACCGACGGACGCAGTGATACCGCGCTGCCCTCCCTCCGCTGGCAGAGTGTATTTCGGCCCTACCGGGGCGACCTGAACGGCGACAAGGCCGGCGACATTCAGGACCTGCAATGCCTCTACGACTACCTGTCGCAAGGCGCTCTCCCCGGTGAATACGCCGGGGACGATGCCTCCTTCCGCGCCGCCGCAGACCTGGACGGCAACGGCGCCGTGGATGTTTTGGACTACCAGGCGCTATACCTGCTTTTGCTGGTGTAGCATCCCTACAACAGCACACCGCCTGCCCTCTGGGTGCATCCCGGGTGGCAGGCGGTGTTTTATATTGTGGGTTACTTCTCGTTCACCAGTTTGCCGCAGATGTGCTCCGGCGTCAGGGCGAACATGACGGTGCGTGGGCCGGACTTCTGGATTTCATACTCGATATACCCCTCGTCGTCGGTAAACTTGTGGCTGAGGCGGCGGGCGATGTCTATGATTTTGTCCCTGTCCTCCACAAATTCCACCCGGCCGAACACGATGACGCTGCGCACGTTCAGCGCCCAGTCGCCCTCCCGCAGAAAGCCCCGGTCGTAGACGCACAGCGACGCCTTGTTGCAGCGGCGGAGGGCGTCCAGCTTGTGGCCGGCGCTGCCGCTGTGGAAGTAGATTTTGCCGTCGTCTTCGTTATAGAAATGGTTGATGGGCAGGCCGTAGGGGTAGCCGTCATCCCCCAGCACCGACAGCACGGAGCGCTTCTCGGCGGTGAGCACCTGCCGGCACTCCTCCTCCGTCAGCTGCTGCTTTTTGCGAAGCAAATCACGAAACATGGCACGCTTTTCCTTTCTGACTATTGTGGGAAAATCGTACCACATTCCCGCCCCTATGGCAAGAGGCTGCCGCCCCGGTATTCCGCCGGAGACACGCCGTACTGCTTGCGAAAGGCCCGGTAAAAGGCGGAGTAGTCTGCAAAGCCGTATTGGCCGCAGGCCTGGGCGATGGGAACGCCGCTTTTGATGGCGGCGCCGATGGCGGCCAGCCGCTTCTGGGTCACATAGCGGTACAGGCTCATGCCGGTGCTCTCCTTGAACAGGTGGGACACATAAGACTTGCTCAGGTAGAACTGCCCCGCGATGGTATCCAGGGTCAGATCGTCCCCCAGGTGCGCCTCCACATAGGCGGCGATGCGGGCGTACTTGCTCCCCTCGTCCCGGGACGGATGGTGCTGCTCCCAGGCCAGGCGGCTCACCGTCAGCAGCAGGCGGCGCAGGGCCAGACGGAGCTGCTCCGCTCCGCCGAAGCGGCGGGTGTGCAGCTCGTCCAGCAGGGCGAACAGAAGGAGGCGGATGTCGTTGAAGGTCAGGGGATCGAAGTGGTACAGGTACACCTGCTCCCGGCGGGCACGCTCCGTCAGATAGCCGTATTCCTCCGCCTGGGCCGCCAAATCCGCCAGAAACTCCGTGCCGATCCAGCACACAAACCGCCGGTAGGGCCGGCCGTCATCGGCCACGATAGCCCGGTGGGGCGTATGGGGCGGCACCACCAGCAGGTCGCCCTGCCGCAGCGGATAGGGCGAGCCGTCCAGCTCCATGGTGACGCTGCCGGACTCGAAGAAATAAAACTCGTAATAGTCGTGGCTGTGGCTGCCCACCGGGTGGAAATGGGCATCGGAGTAGTAATACACCTCAAAATCCCGCTCCACCATGTACTGCCGGGCGTTGAACTGCGTTGCGCGGCGCTGTTGCACGGGCCTCACCTCCCCGCTCCCATTATAGCAGGATTTGCAATGTATGCAAGGAGATTTACAATATCTTTTTGAAACGATTGGATTACAATAAAAGTATAAAAATGACAGGAGGACAAGCCAATGCAAATGGGTTTTCGCTGGTACGGTGAGGGAAATGACCGGATTTCGCTGGGCGACATCCGCCAGATTCCCGGCGTGAGCACCATCGTGTGGGCGCTGCACGACAAGATGCCCGGTGAGGTATGGCAGCCTTCGGAGATTGAAAAAGTGGTGTCCCAGATTCGCGCCGCCGGGTTCAACGCCGACGTGGTGGAGAGCGTGAACGTACACGACGACATCAAAATCGGCCTGCCCAGCCGGGACGGGTACATTGACAACTACATCCAGACCATCCGCAACCTGGCCCCTTTCGGCGTAAAGGTGATCTGCTACAACTTCATGCCCATCTTCGACTGGACCCGCAGCGACCTGTTCCACCCGGTGGGTGACGGCTCCACCGCCCTCTACTACCAGAAGGACATGATTCAGGACGACCCCAAGGAGATGGCGGACTACGTCATGTCCTTTACGGAGAAGTACCACATGACCTTCCCCGGCTGGGAGCCGGAGCGGATGGCCAAGCTGGACGAGCTGTTTGAGAAGTACAAGGGCGTGACCAAGGAGAAGCTGTGGGAGAACTTTCGGTACTTTCTGGAAAAGCTGATGCCGGTTTGCCACGAGTGCGACATCAAGATGGCGGTACACATGGACGATCCTCCATGGGATATCTTCGGGCTGCCCCGGCTGCTGGTGGATGAGGCCAGCATTGACCGGTTTTTGAAGATGGTGGACGACCCCTATAACTGCCTGACCCTCTGCTCCGGCTCGCTGAACGCCAACCCGGACAACGACGTGGCCGCCATCGTGCGTAAGCACTGCGACCGCATCGCCTTCGCCCACATTCGCAACGTAAAGCACTTCCCCAACGGCGACTTCTCCGAGGCCAGCCACCGGGACTGCGACGGCGACACCCATATTCTGGACATTCTGCGGGCCTATCACGACGGCGGCTTCACCGGCTACATCCGGCCCGACCATGGCCGCCACCTGTGGGACGAGAAGCCCGGCACCGTGCGGCCGGGGTACGGTCTGTACGACCGGGCGCTGGGCATCATGTACATGCTGGGGGCCTGGGATCTGATGGATAAGGAAACAAAATAAACAGGAGGAAATAACGATGAATCTGCCCTATCAAGTGAGTTTTGCAGGGAAAGTGGTGGTCATCACCGGCGCGGGCGGCGTGCTGTGCGGCGACATGGCCCGGGCCTTTGCCCAGGCGGGCGCCAAGGTGGCGGCCCTGGACCTGAACGAGGAGGCCGTGGAAAAGCTGGCGGAGGAGCTGCGCGCCCAGGGCTATATCTGCCGGGGCTACAAGGCCAACGTGCTGGAGCGGGAGGCCCTGGAGGCCGTGCATCAGCAGGTGCTCTCCGACCTGGGCCCCTGTGACATCCTGGTGAACGGCGCCGGCGGCAACAACCCCCGGGCCACCACCGACAACGAGTATCAGCACGAGGCCAAGGAGGGCCAGAAGACCTTCTTCGACCTGGAGGCCAGCGGCGTGGACTTCGTGTTCCGGCTGAACTTCCAGGGCACGCTGCTGCCCACCCAGGTGTTCGCCAAGGACATGGTGGAGCGCCACAGCGGCTGCATCCTGAACATCAGCTCCATGAACGCGTTTACCCCCTTGACCAAGATTCCCGCCTACTCCGGCGCCAAGGCCGCCGTGTCCAACTTCACCCAGTGGCTGGCCACCCATTTTGCCGGCACCGGCATCCGCTGCAACGCCATTGCCCCCGGCTTCCTGGTGAGCAACCAGAACAGGGCGCTGCTGTTCAACGAGGACGGCACCCCCACCGCCCGCAGCGGGAAAATCCTGCGCAACACGCCCATGAACCGCTTTGTGGACAGCGAAGAGCTGCTGGGCGGCGTGTTCTTCCTGTGCGACGACAAGGCCGCCAGCGCCATCACCGGCGTGGTGCTGCCCATCGACGCAGGCTTTTCCGCCTATTCCGGCGTGTAAGCGAAAATCCCATCAAAAAAGCACTCCGGCCGAAAGGCCGGAGTGCCTTTTTTGATGGCGGTGGGGTCACTTTTGTCCTGCGGCCAGGAGGGCTTCCACCTCTGCCCGCTTTTCGTAGAGGACGCAGCCGCCGGCGTGGTCTTCCAGAAGGAAGTCGCCATTGCGTAAGGCGGTGAACAGGGGCGAATGCATAGCCTCACGCAGCGAGGTATTGCGGATGTTCACGTCGGAATAGGGGGAGAAGGGGCAGGGCTCGGCGCCGCCGTGGGAGTTGATGTGGAAGAAGCCGCGGCCCGCTGCCACGCAGCCGCCGGAGCTCTTTTCATCGCCGGGGAAGGACACGTAGACCATCTCCGGGTGCTCTGCCCGGAGGCGGGCGATCTCGTCGGCCAGATACTGCCGCTCCGCCTCGCCGGGGGCCAGGTGGCGGGCCTCGTCGGTGACGGGAACGAACTCCACGAAAATCACCACCTTGCAGCCCCGGTCGGACAGGGATTGGAGAAAGTCCCGGGAGGTAACGTGACGCAGATTCTCGGTGGTGACGGTGACGGAGGCGCCGAAGAGGAGGCCGCGGCGGTGGAACTCGTCCATGTTGGCGATAAGGCGGTCGTACACGCCCTTGCCGCGGCGGGCGTCGGTCAGATCACGGTCGCCCTCGATGCTCATAATGGGCACCAGGTTGCGGCAGCGGTCAAAGAGGTCGAAGTACGCCTTGTCGATAAAGGTGCCGTTGGTGAGGATGGGGAAAAGGATACTTTTCCGCTTCCCTGCGGCCTCAATGACGTCGCGGCGCAGCATGGGCTCGCCCCCGGCCAGGAGGATGAAGCTGATGCCCATGTCGTCGGCCTCGTCGAAAATGCGCAGCCACTCCCCGTCGGTGAGCTGCTGCACAGGCTGGCTGTCCACGGTGGCATGGTTGCAGCGGGAGTAGCACCCGGCACAGTGGAGGTTGCAGGCGCTGGTGATGCTGGCGATGAGGTAGGACGGCACGTGCTCCCCCGCGTCCTCGGCGCGGCGGCGCTTCTGGGACGCGGCGCGGCTGGCGGCGGCAAACTGCACCAAAAAAGCGGTCTCCCGGGGGTCTTTCAGGGTGGCCTTTAAGGCGTCCGCCACCACCTGCTCCACCCCCGCCGTCAGGTAGGCTTGCAGGTCAAAGGATTCATTCATGGCTGTATCGGCTCCTCTATTAAAATGGGTCGTCATTTATTTTTCAGCAGATCCCCCAGGGTCTTTCCGTAAAAGAAATCGTGGGTCAGCCGGTCGTACTCCGCCCAAAGGGGCAGCGTTTCGCACTCCCCCGCCCGGGGGCAGGGCGCCGCGCCGTCCACCAGGCAGGCCACGGTGGCCATCGACCCCTCCATCAGCTCCAGCACGGCGCCGATGGTGTACTCCTCCGGCGATTTCACCAGGCGGTAGCCCCCGCCCTTGCCGCTGGCCCCCACGATGAGGCCCCCGGAGACCATGTCCTTGACGATGATTTCCAGATACTTTTTGGAAATGGACTGCCGCTCCGCGATGTCCTTCAGCGGAATGAAAGCGCCGGTATCATGCTCCGCCAAATCCAGCAGCACCCGGATGGCATAGCGGCCTCTGGTTGAAATCATGGCATGGCCCCCCTTTTCTTTTCTCCCTATTATACAGTAGGTGACTCTGTAAAAGCAACAGCATTATTTGCTAAATTACCTATTGACATAGTAGGTGAATAGATTTATAATCGAGAGCGCAACAGAGAGTACACCTTTGAAGGAGGATTTTACCGTGATTTACGCCGACAACGCCGCCACCACCCCCATGAGCCCGGCGGCGCGAGAAACGATGGTATCGCTGCTGGATACGTGTTGGGGCAACGCCTCCAGCCTGTACCTCCACGGGCAGCGGGCCCGGGAGGCGCTGGAAAACGCCCGGGCGGAGGTGGCCAACCTCATCGGCGCCCAGCCCCGGGAGATTGTGTTCACCTCCGGGGGCAGCGAAGCCGACAACCAGGCCATCCGCTCCGCCGCGGCCCTGGGCAAGCGGCAGGGCAAGACGCACATCGTCTCCTCCGCCTTTGAGCACCACGCCGTGCTGCACACCCTGAAGGCCCTGGAAAAGGAGGGCTTCACCGTCACGCTGGTGGACGTCCACCATGACGGGTTGGTGCGGCCTGACGAGGTGGCGGCGGCCATCCGGGACGACACCTGTCTTGTGACCATCATGTATGCCAACAACGAGATCGGCACCATCCAGCCCATCCGGGAAATCGGCGCCATCTGCCGGGAAAAGGGCGTGCTGTTCCACACCGACGCGGTGCAGGCGGTGGGCCATATCCCGGTGGACGTGGTAGAGGATAACATCGACCTGCTCTCCGCCTCCGCCCATAAGTTCCACGGCCCCAAGGGCACGGGCTTCCTCTACGCCCGCCGGGGCGTGGCGCTGACCAGTCTCATCGCCGGCGGCGCCCAGGAGAAGGGCAAGCGGGCCGGCACGGAGAACGTGCCCGCCATCGCCGCCATGGCCACGGCGCTGCGAGAGGCGGTGGGCAAGATGGAGGTACGACGTGCCTACCTCACCCGCCTGGGCGACAAACTGATAGACGGCCTGGGCCAGATTCCCCACTCCGCCCTCAACGGCGACAGAGATCACCGTCTCCCCGGCAGCGTCAACTTCTGCTTTGAGGGCATCGAGGGCGAGTCCCTCTTGCTGCTGCTGGACGACAGGGGCATCTGCGCCTCCTCCGGCAGCGCCTGTACCTCCGGCTCCCTGGACCCCAGCCACGTGCTGTTGGCCATTGGCCGGGTACACGACGTGGCCCACGGCTCGCTGCGGCTCACCCTGGACGAGGACGTGACGGAAGCGGATGTGGACGCCATCATTCGGGAAACCGCCGACGTGGTGGCCTACCTGCGGGGCTTCTCCCCCATCTGGCGGGATCTGATGGCGGGCAAAAAACAGTTTATCCTGTAAAATGGAGGCAAAACCATGGCATTATACAGCGAAAAAGTGATGGATCATTTCCGCAACCCCCGGAACGTGGGCGTGATAGAGGACGCCAACGGCATCGGCGAGGTGGGCAACGCCAAGTGCGGCGACATTATGAAAATGTATCTGAAAATCGAGGACGGCGTGGTGCAGGACGT
>CAMKGX010000029.1 GCA_946412355.1 uncultured Clostridia bacterium | reverse complement strand
AAAAAGACCGCCTTTTGGCGGTCTTTTTAACTTTATTGCATATCCAGCTGCAATTTATACAGGTTGCCGTCGGAGGCGAAGTTGGTCAGCTCGTAGAGCACCAGGATGTCAGTGCAGTCCGATGCCAGGTCCTTCATGTTCTCCCGGCAGTACCGCAGGTCCACCACGGTGATGGTGTCGTAATCGGCGCAGAGGAAGGGCAGGAAGCAGTTGGCAAAGCTGTCCTTGATGAGCAGCAGGCGGCGGCCCGTCTCCGCCCCGGTGTCCACGGTGACCTTGGCGTAGTTGCCGCCCATGAACACCTCGTATTTGTCCTTTTGCGCCAGCTTGCTGTCCACGTAGAGGCTGTGCATCACCTGGCCGTCGCAGTCCATGGAGACGATTTCCACGTCACGGGCCACCTCCACGGTGTCGTAGGCGCTGCCGGGCAGCAGCACCTTGGAGTACAGCGTGCCCCGGAACTCGTCCGTCACCGGGGTCAGGGCGTAGTCTCTGACGGTGTGGCCGGTTTCCTTCGCCCACACGCGATAGGCCACCTGGGCGCCCGCCGTGGTCCAGTGGTGGTCGGTGCGGTAGTAAACCTGCTGCGTGCCGCCCCCCACCTCCCGCAGATCCCAGCGGGTCACGATGGCCTGGGGGCCCAGCAGGTCTAGGAGGGTGTCGTAGCACTTGTCCACGTCAAACACGGTGCCGTTGTCCAGCGACAGGCCCAGGGGCAGCTTATCGTACAGCACCACGCAGGGGGTGGGTGCCAGCAGAATGCGGCAGTCTTTGTCCGCATTGCCGTCAAAAAACGCCTTGACGGCGGCCAGATTTTTCTCATACCGGGGGCGGTTAAAGTCATCCTCCGTCATTTTGGCGAAGTAGTAGCCATCCTCCCCCAGCCACACACCGCCCACGTCCTGCTTGCCGGCGAGCTGCTGCAATGTGGACTTGGCCCCCATCCACACGTCACGGAGGGCAATCTGGTCGGCGGTGTAGGTCTCCACGTCGGCGGTGTAGCTGCCGTGCATCAGGGCGTCCCAGGTCAGGCGGGGGGCCTGCTTGAGATAGCGGTTTTCATTGGCGGAAAAGGCGCTGTCAGGCAGCAGCAGCGAGCCCACAGACAGGCCCACCAGTATGACGGCCATGGCCAGCAGGGGCGGCAGGGCGCGTTTCATGGGCGCTGCACCTCCTTTCGTGAAAATAGCGAATCAAAAGCGGAAATACAAAAACGGATTATAGCTGTCGCCCACCAGGAAAGCGAAGGACAGCAGCAGGAGCACCACCACCCAGGCCGTGCGCACGGCGGTATCGGCGGCGGGGCTGAGCCGCTTCTGCCAGCGCTGCCACAGCCGCAGGGGCAGCGTGGTGCAGCCCACGGTGGCAAGCAGCAGCAAAAACGCGTTGGACAGCAGCAGGTAGCCCGCCATGCCATCCCACAGCGGGGCGGTGAACATGGCGGCCACATAGCGGCCCAGGGCGGCAAAATCGGTGATGGCGAACAGCACCCAGCCCATGACGAAGGCGAAGATGGTGTACACGTGGCCCACCCAGGCGGGCAGACGGCGCAGCCATTTGAGAAGCACCGTCTTTTCCAGAATCAGCAAAACGGCGTAATACACGCCCCAGAGCACAAAATTCCAGCTGGCGCCGTGCCAAAGGCCCGTCAAGAACCAGACGATGGCCAGGTTGAGAATCTGCCGGGCCTTGCCGTGGCGGTTGCCCCCCAGGGGGATATAGACGTACTCCCGGAACCAGGTGCCCAGGGAGATATGCCAGCGGCGCCAGAACTCGGTGACGGAGGCGGACTCATAGGGATGGTCGAAGTTCTCCAGAAAGGTGAACCCAAACAGGTGGCCCAGGCCGATGGCCATATCGGAATAGCCGGAAAAGTCGAAGTAAATCTGGAAGGTGAAGGCGATGGCCCCCAGCCAGGCCGTGGCGGCGGAGGGGGAGGCCATGGCGGAAATCTCCTCCCACAGGGCCCCCACCTGGTTGGCAATCAGCACTTTTTTGGCAAGGCCCACGCAGAACCGCTGCATCCCGGCGCTGGCCTCCTGCCACGTCTCGGCGCGGGAATTGAGCTCCCGCTCCACCGTCTTATACTGGACGATGGGCCCGGCGATGAGCTGGGGGAACAGCGTGACGTAGGCCCCGAAGTTGACAATGTTCCGCTGGGGCGCCACCAGACCGCGGTACACGTCAATGGTGTAGGACATGGTCTGGAAGGTGTAAAAGCTGATGCCGATGGGCAGGGCCAGCCCCAGGGCGGGGATGCCGGCGTGGAGCAGGCCGTTGATGTTGGCAATGGCGAAATCCGTGTACTTGAAAAAGCCCAGGATGCCCAGGTTGCCCACGCAGGAGAGAATGAGGATGGCCTTGGCCCCGGCCTCCTTGCCCTTCTCCCGGAAGCGGCCGATGGCCAGGCCGTTGCAGTAGTCGAACACGGTGGAGAACAGCATGATCAAAATGTATTTGGGCTCGCCCCAGCCGTAGAACAGCAGGCTGAAGGCCAGCAGCACTCCGTTGCGCCAGCGGCGGGGGCAGACGAAGTACACCAGCGCCACCAGCGGCAGAAACAGCAGCAGAAACACGGTGCTGCTAAAGACCATAGCATATCCTCCTTTCGCATCATTTTATATGACTAAACTGTTTTATAGGCCCCAAAAAAGTGCCTTGCGGCACTTTTTTATGGGTGAGATGCTTATAAAACGCTGTACAGGCTGCCCATGAGGGAGTTGTTGCGGATGGCGGAGAGGTTGTTGCACAGCACCACGTCCTTGACGCCGTGGCTGCGGACGAAGTCGGTAATGCTGCCGTGCCAGTAGCGGTAGTCGATGACGTAGACATGCTCGTAGTGGTCCACCATGAAGGGCACGTAGGCGTTGCCGAAGGACTCCTTCACCACCACGCAGGCGCTGCCGTCGGTGATGGATTCGTTGTGAATCTCGGTGTAGGGATTATCCCCGGCGATGTAGGCGCCGTACTTGAAGGCGGCGGGGGCGTTGGTCTCATCATAGATGGGGCTGGCGTAGGTCACGGTGTTGCCGTTCTTGTCCGTGACGGTCATGGGGGCGTTGCCCAGGGGGAAGTAGGCGGTGACGGTATCGGGGTTGGCGCCCAGCTGCTCATTCTTGCCGCTGTCGTTATAGAAGCTGCCCAGATAGCCGGGGAAGTCCACGGTCTGGTAGCTGTCCAGCTCCCGGGCCGTCAGACCGGCAGCCTTGCAGTACTCCGCATAGGCGTAGTAGGCGCCCAGGCCGGACCAGTGATGGTCGGTGCGGTAGTAGACATACTCGCCGCGGTGCTGCATGAGAGCGTCATACAGGGGCACGGGGATGACCTTATCGTTCATGTAGCCCAAAATGGTGTTCTGGGCCAGCTTCTGGTCGTCAAACACCGAGTCGGCATACAGGTCGTCGGGCAGGGTGATGCCGGAGGACAGGGGGATGACCATGGCGTAGACGTTGGCGGTGCCGGAGAGGTTGTCCGCCAACGTGTTGACGCAGGAGGCGTACTTCTGGGCGGTGGAGTCCACGTAGGTGTACATCTCATAGCCCGTGTCGCCCACCCGGTAGATGCCGCCGGTCTGCTCGATGTCGCCCTGGATCTCAATGCGCACCAGGGGGTCGGGCTCCTCCACGGGGGGCTGCTCCGCCTCGCCGCTCTCGCCGGTTTCACCGGTTTCCGTATTCTCGGCGTTCTCCGCCTCGCCGGAGGTCTCCACAGGGGTGGTGTCCACAGGGGCGGGCTTGGCCTTGCCTGTGATGAGGTTCACCATGAGCAGCACCAGCGCCAGGGCCAGCACCGCCAGGGGAATCGCAAAGCGGACACTGCCGCCCCGGCCCCGATAACGGCGGGGGCTCACTTGGTGTTCTCCCGGATGAGGGCGGCGGCAGCGTCACTGTCGGCGCTGACGCACAGCACCACGCAGTTGCCCACCGTCTGCAGCACGGCAACCTCCAGCCGCTGCAGCTCCTCGGGCTGGTACTTGGCGGCCTCATCCTTCTGCTCGGCGAGGTATGTCTCCAAAGAGGTCTTCATGGTGGCGGCAGCGGCGCTGTCAGCGCACTGGGCCACCACCACGATCTCCTTGGTGGTGCCATCGCTCTTATAGGCGGCGGCGGTGCAATCGGGCATCTCCGCCAGGGAGAAGCGCAGCTCGTCGGCGGACATGGCGGACATGGCGCCGTCGAACTTCACGCCCTGCACCAGGGCGTCGGCCAGGGCCTGGGCGTCCACCGTTTTGGCGGCACCGCCGCAGGCAGTCAGCGTAAGCATCAGAACCGCCAGCAGGGCGGCCATCATTTTTTTCATCATAAATCGTTCCCTTCTCTGTTCTTTCGCCGCGGCGCAGCGCGGCGTATAACAGAGTATATGTTATCACAATCCCATTATAATTTGAAGTGGGAGAGCGGAAAATTTACAGCTTTTTTACGGTTATCATTTGGGCAGGTTTTCCCATCGGGGGCGGAATTGACTTCCGGGGCGGCAGGGTGTATCATGGCAGGGAGAATTCTGTCGAAAAGAGGCGGTGGCATGGCACAGCTTGAGGTGAAGTTCAAAATCCACAAGGGGTTGGCGGTGGCCATCGCCGTGGCGGCGGTGGCGCTGCTGGCGGTGCTGATTGCGCTGGCGGCCCGGGGCTGCCGGGCCGTGACGGCGGAGCCGGAGGTCATCGACCCCCACGCAGGCCAGGTGCAGGTCAACGACGGCGTGGGCCTTGTGTGGATCACCCCGGCGGAGGGGGCGGCGGTCAGCACTCTCAAGGCGGAGGACTTCGCCGCCGATGAGGAAACCGGCTGGCCCGTGTACACCGGGGAGGGCTTTACGGCCCTGCGGGGCATCGACGTGGCGGACTTCCAGAAAAATATCGACTGGGCGGCGGTGAAGGCGGCTGGCATCGACTTCGCCATCATCCGCTGCGGCTACCGGGGCTATGAGCAGGGCACGCTGAACCCGGACAGCGAATTTGCCAACAGCATCGAGGGCGCCAAGGCGGCGGGCCTGCAGGTGGGGGCATACTACTTCTCCCAGGCCACCACCCCTGACGAGGCCGCCCAGGAGGCCCTCCACGCCCTGACGCTGTGCTACGGCTATGAGCTGGACCTGCCCATCTACTGGGACTGGGAGCGGCTCACCGGCGTGGACGCCCGGGCCAACCATGTGGCCATGGAGGATCTGACGGACATCGCCGTGGCCTTTTGCACCACCATTGAGAAAAACGGCTATGAGGCCGGTATCTATTTTAACCGCCAGCTGGGCTATTATGCCTACGACTGGGTCCGGCTCACCGACTATGAAGCCTGGGTGGCGGACTACAACAGCTACCCCGATTTCTACTACCGCACCGACGTGTGGCAGTACAGCCCCGGGGCGGAGGTGCCGGGGGTGGACATCATCACCGACATGAACCTGCGGTTCGTGCCGAAGGAAAAAGCCGCCGCCCCTGGCGAATGAGGGCCATCCCGCTTTATACAGCGAAAAAACCGTACCTATCTCCCCGGGAGATGGGTACGGTTTTTGTGTTGTAAGAGGAATTGTCACAGCCGGTGCAGCCAAATCAGCGCCCGCAGCAGCGCTTTCTCCGGCCCTTGGGCCAGCGCGCCGCACCGCCCCAGCAGCCGCCGCTGCCGCAGCCTGTCCTCCCGGTAGTAGGCCAGGTCCTCCGTCAGCAAACGGTTCTCCGGCGTCATCTCCGGCCCAAAGGCCAACGCCAGCCGCCGGGCGTTCCGCTGCCGGCTGTTCCGCTTTTCACCGTATAGAAAGGCGGCCACCTGTCCCAGCCGGTGGGCCGCCCTGTGGGTGACGGCGCCGATGGCGTTGCCGCCGTGCTGGCGGTAGGACAGGGAGGGGGCCTCATCATAGATGACTCTTCCAAGGCAGGCGATAATCTGAAAGACCGTCCAGTCGTGGAGATCGATGCCCAGCGTCTCCGCGTCATACCGCCGCAGCAAATCCATGGCCGCCCGGTTCCACACGAAGGTGCAGCCCGGGGCAAAATTTTTCACCAGTGCGTGGGGATAGTCGGTATGGGATTTCCCCATCATCCGGGGCGCCAGGGGGGACAAATCCGCCCCCGCCACCCGGACGTCACTGCCGTAGAGCAGGGGGCCGGCCCCCGCCTTTTCCAGGGCCGCCACCGCCCGGGCCAGCTTGTCGCTGTCCCACACGTCGTCCTGGTCGCAAAAGGCGTAGTAATCCGCCTCGCCGCCGTCGGCAAGCAGCCGCCAGAAGCTGTGGGAGGCCCCCAGGTTGCGGCCCTGATACCACCGCAGGGCGCCTCGGTCGGCGTACTCCGCCAGGATGGCGCAGGTGCCATCCTGGGAGCCGTCGTCCCGCACCAGGATCTCCACCCCCGGCAGCGTCTGGGCCAGCAAGCTGTCCAGCTGCCGGCGGAGATAGGCTTCCCCGTTATAGGTGGACAGCAGCACCAGCAGCTTCATCGCTTCTCTCCCTTTTCCCGGATGATACCCACCCGGTTGCCCACGAAGCGGGCGGCGGCGTGGGCCAGAAAGACCGCCATCTCGCCATAGCGTCCCTCCCGGGCCAGCCCGCGCAGCACGTAGCCCACCATGCGCCGGCCCTCACCGTCGGCGCTGCCGCAGCGCAGCCGATGGCGGTAGCGGTGCATCACGGCGCCGATTTTCACATAGCGGCGATACTCCTCCCCCAGCGTCATCTTATGGGAGTGGTACACCTGGGCCCGGGGCGCATAGGACAGGGCATAGCCAGCATGGAGCAGCTTGGCAGCCATCATCATGTCCTCGTTGGTGGCAATGGGCCGGTCAAAGCCTCCCGCCGCCTCGTAGGCGCTGCGGCGGTAGGCGGCAGCGCAGTTGGAGAAAAAGAAGGCTTTCACGCCGTAGCGGGGGATGTCCGCCTCCCGCCAGGTGCGGGGCAGGTCGGGGTAGTTGTACGCCCGGGTCAGCCTTTCGTAGGCCGGGGCGCCGGAATAGGCCACCTGCCTGCCGTACACGGCGGCCACATCGTCCGCCTCCCGGAAGGGCCGCAGCAGCTCCTCCAGAAAGTCGTGGCCCACAGGCAGGGCATCCTGGGTGAGAAAACACACAAATTCGCCCTTGCTCTGCGCCAGCGCAGCGTGGCGTGTGCCGCCGTGGTCGAAGGATGCGGCGGGTATCTCCATCACCTGCACCCGCTCCCCATAGCGCCCGGCGATGGCCACGGTGTCATCCTCTGAACCGGAATCTATGACGATAATCTCCGCCTCCACCGTCTGGGCCAGCAGCGCGTCAAGCTGCGCCCCCAGATACGCGGCGGCGTTATGGGTGGGTATGATCACCGAGACCAACATGGGCTTGTCCTTCTCCTTCCAATCATGCGCTTTCCGCTATTCGTGCAGCATCCCCGCCATGGCAGTCACAGGCTGTCGCCGCCATGGCGCACCTGGCGCAAATACACCGCCAGGCTTTCCTGCCAATGGGGCAGGGAAGGGAAGCCCGCCGCCCGCAGCGACGCTTTGCTGAGCCGGGAGTTTTTAGGCCGCAGAGCCCGGGCGCCGTATTCCTCCGTGGTGACGCGGCGCACCGCAGCGTCCCTGCCCGCCAGGCGGAATGTCTCCTCCGCCAGCTCCGCCCAGGAGCAAAAGCCCTCGCCCGCAGCGTGGTACACGCCGTAGCGGTCCGACTGTAATATATCCACCAGCAGCGGCGCCAGGTCGGCGGTAAAAGTGGGGGAGCCGATCTGATCGTCCACCACCCGCAGCTCCCGGTGGCTCTCCGCCAGGCGCAGCATGGTTTTGACGAAGTTATTCCCCCGGCCCATCAGCCAGGAGGTGCGGACGATGAAATGGCGCTCCACCAGCTCCCGAACGCTGTCCTCCCCCGCCAGCTTGCTGCGGCCGTACACGTTCAGCGGTCCGGTGGGGTCGGTGACCTCATAGGGGGCAGTGCCGTCGCCGGGGAAGACGTAATCGGTGGACACATAGAGCAGCTTGGCCCCCAGGGCGGCACAGCCCCGGGCCAGATGGCGGGTGCCGTCGCCGTTCACCGCCATGCACCGCTCCGGCTCGTCCTCCGCCCTGTCCACGGCGGTGTAGGCGGCGCAGTGCAGCACCGCGTCGGGCCGGTAGTCCGCCAGCACGGCCTCCACCTGCTCCGCCCGGGTCAAATCCATCTCCCGGGAGGTAACGCCCAGAAAGGGAATGTGCCGCCGCGTCAGCTCGGCGGCGGCGTCATGGCCCAGCTGGCCGCTGTAACCCGTCAACAGCACCCGCATGTTACCACTCCTCAAACCCGGTGACGGCGTCGCGCAGCAGCGGGCGACTCCTGTCCTTTTCTGACAGGACGGGGTCGCTGACGCCCCAATCCACACCGATGTCCGGGTCGTTCCAGGCGATGCCGCCCTCGGCCTCCGGGGCGTAGGGGGCGTCCACTAGGTAGGCGAAGGCCACGTCGTCCGTCAGCGTGACGAAGCCGTGGCCGAAGCCCCGGGGGATAAAGAACTGGCGGTGGTTCTCCTCGCTCAGCTCCACCGCCTCCCACTGTCCGTAGGTGGGGCTGGACCGGCGCAGGTCCACCGCCACGTCCAGCACAGCGCCCCGCAGGCACCGCACCAGCTTGGCCTGGGCCTTGTCGCCCCGTTGGAAATGGATGCCCCGCAGCGTCCCCCGGCGGGCGGACACGGATTGATTGGCCTGCACGAAGTCGCAGACGATACCGCTCGTGGCAAAGGCTTCTTTGGACCATGTCTCCATAAAATACCCCCGATGGTCGCCAAAGACCTGGGGCTCTATCACACAGGTGCCGTTCAGTTTTCCGTTGATGAAGCGCATGGTCGTTCCCTTCTCCGGCATGTTACCGCCGGTTTTCATACATGTTGGCGTAATATTCCTGATAGGCCCCCGACGTGGCGTGGGCCACCCATTGGGGGTTATCCAGATACCAGTCGATGGTCTTCACGATGCCGTCTTCAAAGGCCGTCTCCGGGTACCAGCCCAGGTCCGCCCTGATCTTCGCCGGGTCGATGCCGTAGCGCCGGTCGTGGCCCAGGCGGTCCGCCACGTGGCGGATGAGCCCCTCGTTGATCTCGCTGTCATGGAGCCGCCGACCCACCTGGTGGATGATGGTCTTCACAATAAAGAGGTTGGTGCGCTCGTTGTGGCCGCCCACGTTGTAAATCTCCCCGCTTTTCCCGGCGGCGGCCACCAGGTCGATGGCCTTGCAGTGGTCCTCCACGTAGAGCCAGTCCCGGATCTGCAAGCCGTCGCCGTAGACGGGCAGGGGCCGATGGTTCTGGGCGTTGTGGATCATCAGGGGGATCAGCTTTTCCGGGGCCTGCCGGGGGCCGTAGTTGTTGCTGCACCGGGTGATGTTCACGCTCATGCCGTAGGTGTCATGGAAAGCCGTTACAAAATGGTCGGCAGCGGCTTTAGACGCGGAATAGGGGCTGTGGGGATTCAGGGGCGTGGCCTCGGTGAAGTAGCCCTCCGGCCCCAGGGCGCCGTACACCTCGTCGGTGGACACCTGGAGATACTTCTTCCCCGGCCGCCACGTTTTCTGGGCCGGGTCATACCAGGCCTCCTTGCAGCATTGGAGCAGATTGACGGTGCCCCGCACGTTGGTGTCCACGAAGATCATGGGGTCGGCGATGGAGCGGTCCACGTGGGACTCCGCCGCAAAGTGGATAACGCAGTCCGGGTCGTAGTCCCGCAGCAGCCGGACCACCAGGGCCTTGTCCCCCACGTCGCCCCGGACGAACAGGTGCCGTTCGTCCCCCCGGGCCTGCTGCAGGTTCTCCATATTTCCCGCATAGGTGAGGGCGTCCAGGTTGACAATGCGGACGTCGGTATATTTTTTCAGCAGATACAGCACCATATTGGCGCCGATAAACCCGGCGCCGCCGGTGATCAAATACGTTTTCATCAATACCGCACCTTTCCCTCCGCCACGTCTCTGAGATGCTGGCCGTAAGGGGGGCTGCCGTACAGCGCCGCCGCGTCCAGAAGCTGCCGGACCGTGATAAAGCCGTTGATATAGGCCACCTCCTCCGGGGCGGAGATGACGACGCCCTGCCGCTTCTGCACCATCTCCACGAAGTTGGCCGCCGCCAGCAGGGAGTCCACGGTGCCCGCGTCCATCCAGGCAAAGCCCCGGCCCAGCAGCTGCACGTCCAGCAGCCCGTCGGCCAGATACATCTCGTTCAGCGCGGTGATCTCCAGCTCGCCTCTGGCCGATGGGCGCACCTCTTTGGCCCTGTCCGACACCCCCGCCGGATAGAAGTAAAGCCCCGTCACGGCGTAGTTGGACTTGGGCGCGGCGGGCTTCTCCTCAATGGACAGGGCCTTCCAATCCTTGTCAAACGCCACCACGCCGAACCGCTGCGGGTCGGGCACGCAGCAGCCGAACACGGTGGCCCGCCCGTTCTCCTCCGCGTTGCGCTCCGCCGCCTGCAGCATGGCGCGAAAGCCGTTGCCGTAAAAGAGATTGTCCCCCAAAATCATGGCCCCAGCCTGGCCCCCTAAAAACGCCTCGCCCAGCAAAAACGCCTGGGCCAGGCCGTCCGGCGAGGGCTGCACGCAGTAGGACAGGCGGATGCCGAACTGGCTGCCGTCCCCCAGCAGGGCCTGAAGGCGGGGCGTGTCGGCGGGGGTGCTGATGATGAGGATCTCCCGGATGCCCGCCAGCATCAGCGTGGACAGGGGGTAATAGATCATGGGCTTGTCGTACACCGGCAGGAGCTGCTTGCTGGTCACCTTGGTCAGCGGATAGAGCCGCGTCCCGGCCCCGCCTGCCAGAATAATGCCTTTCATAGCCCATCCTCCCTGCTTCGTGATACTGCGTCTGCAACGCCATAATGTTACATTATAGCACAAAAGTCAACACTGTTCTATCTGCATAGGGAACTACGCCCTGCTTGTAAACACCATCCACTTGCTGATGACGTAATTGCCCGCCACCACAAGCACTTGCGCCAAAACCTTGACCGGCATGCTGCTCATTTCCAGCAGGTCAATTCCCAGCCAGAGCACAATCTCCTCCATGACCAGCGTGCCGATGCGTCCGAGAAAGAAAGCGCCCCATTCCCGCAGGATGCCTTTGGCGTCTTGGGCCTTGTTCTGAAACACCCAGGCGCGATTGGTAAGATAAGCGAGAAGGACGCATATAATCCAGTCCACCGCATTGGCCGCCAGCGCGGGAATGTGCATCGGCTGCGTTAAGACCCAAAACAGGGCAATGCTCAGCAGCGTGGTCAGGCCGCCGAAGAACAGGTAGAGCAGCGGCTCTTTGTACTTCCGGTACAGAGGGTGGAGGGGGCGCACAACGGGCAGGGCCATCATGCGGTCGAATAAATCAGGTTTGTGGCCCATCTGTTTGCTCCTCAGCACGTAAGTTTTCTTCACTGATGATGTAGCGGGGCCTGTTCTTCACCTCTGCGTAAACTTTTGCAATATACTGCCCCACAATTCCCGCAGACAGGAGCTGAATACCGCCGACAAAAATAATCACGCAGATAGTAGAGGCCCATCCTGCTACCGGATCGCCGAAAACCAGCCGCCGGAGGACAATGAACACCAGCATCAGAAAGGAAAAACCAGAAAAGCCCATCCCCCACCAGGACGCGATTTTCAGCGGCACCTCGGAGAAATTGATAATGCCGTCTATGGCATACTTAAGCAGCTTCCAAAAGCTCCATTTTGTTTCGCCGGCAGCCCGCGCAACATTTTCGTAAGGGAGCCAACAGGTGCGAAACCCCACCCAGCCGAAGATTCCTTTTGAAAACCGGTTATACTCCTTCAGGGAGACGATGGCATCTGCCATTTTACGCTTCATCAAGCGAAAATCCCGGGCACCATCCACAATATCCGCATCGGATATTGTAGCAAACAGTTTATAAAACTGACGGGCAAACCAGGAGCGGATTGGGGGCTCCCCGTTGCGGTTTACCCGCCGGGCTGCCACACAGTCGTACTCTCCCCCACGGAGGATTTCCATCATGTCGGGCAGCAGCGACGGGGGATCCTGCATATCGGCGTCCATCACCGCTACGTAGTCGCCATTCGCATAAGAGAGCCCTGCGTACATAGCCGCTTCCTTGCCAAAGTTGCGGGAGAAGGAAAGGTATTTTACATGGCTGTCTTTCTCAGCGAAATCACGCAGAATGGACAAGGTTTTGTCGTTAGAGCCATCGTTCACGAACAGCAGCGCGTATGGTAACGCCATCTGCGCCAGCACCTGCGTTATCTCTTTATAAAAGATAGGCAGCGCTTCCTGCTCGTTATAGCAGGGAATGACAATGGAGAGGGTTGGATTCTGTCCTGTGCTTTTCATGGCGAATAAAACCTCCTCACCTATCCAATCCTGGATACAGCCCAAATGTTATAAACAGCGCTCAGCGCAACAAGTCCGCCGAAAACATCCCTCAGTATAGCGTGTAACGCCCCATTTCTCCGGAAGTATTCCCGGTTGTCGGTAAACACCTTTACAGTCAATACAATCAGCGCAGCGTATAGTGGCATAAACGTTCTCAAGCCGGAGGCATAGATCGTAGGTGAAAAACCCATTACCACCCGGCTGGCCAGGCCCAAAAGAAAGAGCACGGAATATTCCAGTCCGGTATACACATCATTTCCCAAGTGGAGCAGCGTCAGAAGAATGCAGCATAGCAGGGCGGCCAAAACCACAAATGGCACGTAAGATGTGACCGAGGACCAGTTCACCGGATTCGGCATTTTGACCGGGGACAGATAATCATACGAAAAGGGAACCGGGAAAAAAGTACTGCAAAATTGAAAGGCAAATAAAAGCAGCACTGGAGCGATGCCAAAAATCCGCAAAACAGCCCGCTTCTTTGCGGGATACGCACCGCTTTTCACAACAGTCAGGACAAATAGCAGCACCAAAAAAACAGCAAACACCAGGCTTTTGTTCAACAGATACATCATGGTGCTGTTAAACCCCATTACCGCCTTATCAATCATATTATACTGCACAAAATCGGGCATCCATGTAATTGTCTCCGAGACACTTCTCATGTGGTTGCCGGGACATACGAGAACATTCAGCAGGCTTAAAAAGGCAATGCACAGCTGGGCCAGGTACAGGAATCGGCCACTGCGCTGCGGATCTTTTAATACGAATCGGAATCCATAATACACCAAATAGCCCAGGTACAGCAAACAAAACTGCTCCTGGTTGCACCCAAACAATGCAGATAAACAGCTGAGGGCCATCATGCCACGGGACACTTTTTCCCCACGGTGTATTCTATCCAGAGGATAATAGGCCAGTACACAGGCAGTCAAAGGGAAAAGATAGTTAATCAGCGTTGCAAGCCATCCGGCAGAAGCCATTTCAGTAAAGGGGTAGAGAATGAACAGCCCGGTTACCAGAAAAACACTGTCCTCTGCTGTTACTCGCAGAACGACTAAGTATAGTATCAGGATAACGGCAAAATCAGCGATGATAAACAGGCGCATATGGTAGGAGAAGAATACCACCAACACCTCAATCAGCACTCTGGACGTCCAATTGTAGTACCGATAAATCAAATACTCACTAAGTGAATGCCCATCCAGCGCTTTGCTGAAAAACATCATGGCATCTCCGCCTTGCTGCTCCGTCATAAAAATGTGATACATAGCAAAAACGGAAAATAACAGCAAGAAACAGCACCATTTTGTATTGTCTACCGTCCGCCGCTTATTCATTGCGCCCTCCGCCCCAATTTATCGTCTCTTCTGTTTTCAGAATGGTTTTCTCCTCCCCGTTATCCACCAGCACCGCCAAATGGTACTGACCTTCAGGGAGGAAGTCTCCGATGGTGGCCTCGAAGCCGCTGTTATTGTAGTTGTTTCCGTCGCCGAAAAACGCGGTAACATCAGGCCTCGAAACCAGTGCCAGCGGGAAAGACCAGGCCTCATCCAGCCCCTCGCTATAAAGAACCATCCTATTATGGAAGGTGCGAAGCGGGCTGCCTGTTATTACGCACCATCCTCTTATCCGGAAATAGTCGCCATCCGGTTCTAAGCAATCAAAGCAGTACTGATATTGATTGGCGTCCAGTATCGTTGCCGACGTAAGGTCAACCCTTTTTGGCCTGCTGTTTGTGAAATACTGGGCAGCAGAAAACAGCACAACAGCCAAAATAGAACACACAACCACAAAAACAGAGACTGCAAAACGATTTATTCTTGTTGCCATTTTCTGCGCTCCCATCTTCTATCTGCGTGTCCTCCCACCCCAATCGGTGGGCAAACCCCTCGCGTCGCCTAAAAAACGCCGCTCCCGGAAGGGTGCCTTTCAAGGGGTGTCCTTCAAAATGCAGAACGTTTCGCTTAAATGTACAATATTATAGCACAAAAGTCAACGCTATGCTATCTGCATAGAAATTTTGTAAATACGGTTGACGGGGGCAAAAAAATGGTGGATACTAAAAAGGATAGCATTCATTCGCCATCGTCGGGGGAGGGACTGATTGTGGATCATAGACACCAGGGCGAGGATATGGGATCGGCGCAGCGCATGGCCCGGCAGGAGCAGCTCATACAGGAGCAGCGCCGGCGCATTGCCCAACTGGAGCAGGAAAACAGAGTCCTCCGCGATAGCTACAACACCATCTCCAACGCCTTTTTCTGGAAGATTACAAAGCCTCTGCGGCTGCTGCTGGACGCTCTGAAATGGCTGATGCGTCCCCGGCCCTGGGGAAGACTGCTGCGCAAGGGCTTTAGCAGTCTGCGGACCAACGGCTGGCGGGCCACCTGGCGCAAGGTGGCCGCCAAACTGCGCGCCACCGGTAACTACCGCCCCATCGCACGGCAGCCCCTGTTTTCCGGCGCAGAGCTGGCAAAGCAGCGGCGGCACGTGTTCCCCCGGGAGATTCGCTTCAGCATCGTGGTGCCGCTGTACAACACGCCGGAGCGCTTCCTGCGGGAGATGGTGGACTCCGTCCTGGCCCAGACCTACGGCGGCTGGCAGCTCTGTCTGGTCGACGGCAGCGACGGAGAGCATGGCTATGTGGAGGCCGTCTGCCGGGAATATATGGCCGCCGACAGCCGCATCCGCTACCAAAAGCTCCCGCAAAACCTGGGCATCTCCGGCAACACCAACGCCGCCCTGGCCCTGGCAGACGGTGAATACGTGGCCCTGCTGGACCACGACGATGTGCTGCACCCGGCGGCGCTGTATGAGGTGATGCGGGCCATCGAGCGCACCGGGGCGGATTTTGTCTACACCGACGAGAGCGTTTTCCATAAAGACCCCCAGGATGCCTTTAAGGTGCATTTTAAGCCCAGTTTCGCCCCCGACACCCTGCGGGGCGTCAACTACATCTGCCATTTGACCGTGTTCCGCCGCTCCCTGCTGGAGGAAACCGGTCTCTTTGACCCGGATTGCGACGGCTCCCAGGACCACGACATGGTGCTGCGCCTGACGGAGAAGGCCCGCCGGGTGGCCCATATCCCGGAGGTGCTGTATTACTGGCGGGCCCATGGCGGCTCCGTGGCGGAGATTCCGGGTGTAAAGCCCTATGTGGTGGACGCGGGCGTCCGGGCGGTGGAAAAGCAGCTCCGGCGGCTTGGCCTTGCGGGCACAGTGGAGCCCGTGGCCCCGGGACTCACCATTTACCGCGTCCGCTATGCCATCCAAGGCACCCCCAAGGTGTCCATTCTCATCCCCAACTATGAGCATCTGGACGACCTGCGCGCCTGTCTCACCTCTATTTTTGAAAAAACCACCTGGCCCAACTACGAAATCGTCATCGTGGAGAACAACAGCACCTCCCCCGCCCTGTTTGCCTATTATGAAGCGCTGCAGCAGGACCATGACAACGTCCGCGTCGTCACCTGGGAGGGCACGTTCCACTACTCCGCCATCAACAATTTCGGCGCCCGGTACTGCACCGGCGACTACCTGCTGCTGCTGAACAACGATACTGTGGTCATCACCCCCGACTGGCTGCAGGAAATGCTGATGTTTGCCCAGCGCGGCGACATAGGCGCCGTGGGAGCCATGCTGTACTATGCTGACGACACCATACAGCACGCCGGCGTCACCGTGGGGCTGGGCGGCGTGGCGGGCCACCCCGACAGGTACGTCCGCCGGGGCGAGAGCGGCTATCTCAGAAGGCTGCTGTACGCCCAGAACCTCTCCGCCGTCACCGGTGCCTGTCTGCTGATGCCCCGGGCGGTGTGGGATGCGGTCGGCGGCCTGGACGAGGGCTACGCCGTGGCCTACAACGACGTGGACCTGTGCCTGCGGATCCGGGAGGCGGGGTATCTCATCGTCTGGACGCCCCACGCGGAGCTGTACCACTGCGAGTACAAGAGCCGGGGGCTGGACGACACGCCGGAAAAGCGGCAGCGGTATCTCGGCGAGGTACGCCGCTTCCAGGCCCGGTGGACAAAGGTGCTGGAAGATGGCGACCCCTATTATAATCCCAATCTGTCCACCGCCGGGGAAGACTACTCCTTCCATCCCGTGGTGGAGCAATACGACGCAAGATAGCGGCACCACACCGCAAAGACGGCAGGCGGAAAACGGGACCACGGCGATACCCGCGGAGAGATGAAAATGCTTGGTGAAGCCCGGACCGTGTGGGTCGCATACGGCCGGAAGGAAAAGGGGGATGGGACATGAGAGTGATGTGGCTGTCAATGAATTCGTCTATGCTCCATGGTGATGAGGCGTTCGGTTTGACCGCTCCGCTTGAGAGAGCCCTGACAGATCATTTTGCCGATCAGATGCATTTGGCTGTGGTATTTGCGTCTGAATATGAAGGACAGGCCAAAACGGTCAGAGGCATGGCCACCTATTATCCCGTAAACGCGGATATCAATCAGTTCGCTTTCAATTACCAAAGCTGGGAGCGCACAAAGGCGGAGCTGCTTCGCGTCATCGAGGATTTCCGGCCGGACATCATACAATGCTTCGGCTCGGAATGGCCCTATGGCGCCATCGCGGAGTGCGTGTCGATTCCTGTCGTCATACACATGATGGGTTTTCTCAACGCCTACTATCCTGCGCTGGATATGGTCAAGGGCTATTGTGCGATCCCCGCGGATTCTCATAGCAAAGTGCCGGAGCAAAGGCCGGAGGACGTGGCCGCCGCCTTCGAGCGGTGGAAGATGCGGGCAAACCATTATTTCATGGGCCGCACGGAATGGGACAAAAACATCGTAAAATACTATTCTCCCGGGGCCATGTATTTCCATGTTCCCGAGGCAATCAAGCCGAGCATCTACCGCGCCTCCGGGCAGTGGAAGTATCACTATAACGGAAAATTGCGGCTGCTGACCATCTCATCGGCGGACGACCGCAAGGGAAACGAGATCATTCTTCGGACTGCCCAAATGCTAAAGGAGCTTTTGCGCATTGACTTTGAATGGCGGGTCGCCGGGAGCAGGGATTTCTTTCCGTATTTTGAGCGGCGGACGGGAATCCGGCATCAGGATGTGAACATCCGCCTTTTGGGGCGCATTGATACCCCCCGCATCATCGAGGAGCTGTCCTCCGCCGATTTCTTTATCCATCCGTCCATCATTGATAACTCGTCAAACGCCATTTGCGAGGCGCAGCTCATCGGCTGTCCCGTCATCGCGTCAAACGTCGGAGGCACGGCACAACTGGTGGAAGACAGCGTGACGGGCTTTCTGTATCCCTACAACGAGCCCCACACGCTGGCGTTTCTCATCGGCAACCTGTACCGGGAGGAAGGCGTTCTGACGCGGATTTCGCAGAATGAGGCAGAGACGGCCCGCCGGAGGCACGATCCGAAGCTCGTGGCAGAGGCGGTCCTTCATACCTATGCATCGGTGATAAAGGACTGGGAAAGCCACCCGAGAGTGGCGCCAAGCACATTGGATCAGGAGTTTCCCGCGGCGGTCGCAGCCACAGCCGAGGCGGCGGACGGGCCCAGGCGTTTCCAGCCCTTTGCGCTGTTTGTGAAGGGGCTGCGTTGTCTGAAGGACAACGGCGTCCGCTATACCTGGCGCAAGGCGTGGGACAAGCTGCGCCACTGAAAAGAATACGCGCCGCCGGCCGCCGGGGACCCCTGTTATAACACCAACCTGTCCACCGCCAGGGCGGACTATTTCTTTAACCCCACGGTGGGGCGGGTAGCGCACACAGGCGGGGACAGCGGCAAAAAAGAGGACAGCCCGAAGGCTGTCCTCTTTTTATATCACGCCGGGTGGGCTGCGTCAGCCCACGATGTCGTTGTTGTCAAAGGGGTCGCCGCACTCGGGGCAGAACCGGGGCGGCTGCTGGCCCTGGGGCACCGTCCAGCCGCACTTGTCGCAGCGGTACTGCACCGCGCCGGCGGGCTTTCGTGCGCCGCACTGGGGGCAGAACTTGCCCTGGTTGACGCTGCCGCAGGTGCAGGTCCAGCCCTGGGCGGGGGCAGCGGGGGCGCTCTGCTGCTGGCCCATCTGGTAGAGGGCAGCGGCGTTGAAGCCGCCGGCCTGGCCGGCCATATTCATGCCCATAAAGGCCGCGGCGGCGCCGCCGGGGTTGGCAGCGGCGTTCTTCATAGCGTCGCCCTGGGCGCCCACCAGGTGGGCGGCGGCCCGGGCCGGGTCCATAAAGGCGGCGTTGCGCTGCATCTCCTTGAGCATGGCCTCGTCCTCGGGGTTGGCAGTGACGGAGCTGACGCCCACCTGCACCACCTCGATGCCCCGGAAGTCACGCCATTTGGCGCTCAAAGCCTCCCGCATGGCGGCGGCCAGTTCCTCGGTGCGGCCGGGCAGGGCGCTGTAACGGATGCCCTGCTCACTGATGCGGGCAAAGGCGGGCTGGAGCGCCGTCAAAAACTCGCTCTTGAGCTGGCTGTCCAACATATCCCGGGTATACTCGCCGGACACGTTGCCGCAGACGTTGGTATAGAACAGCATGGGGTTGGTGATGCGGTAGCTGTACTCGCCGAAGCAGCGCACGGACACGTCGATGTCGATGCCCGCCCGCTGGTCCACCACCCGGAAGGGGATGGCGTTGGGGGTGCCGTACTTGTTGCCGGGCAGCTCCTTGGTGTTGAAATAGTAGATGCGCTGGTCCTTGGGGGCCACGCCGCCGAAGGTGAAGCGCTTGCACATCTGCTGGAACATGGCGGTGAGGCCCTCGCCCAGGGGGCCGTTGAAAATGGAGGGCTCGGTGGAGGCGTCAAAGACGAACTCGCCGGGCTCGGCGCACAACTCCACCACCTGGCCCTGCTCCACGATCATCATGCACTGGCCGTCGGCCACGGCGATGACGGAGCCGGAGGAGATGATGTTGTCGCTGCCGTGGCGGCCCCGCTTCACGCCCTTGGCCGCCAGCACGTCGGCGGGCAAGGCCTCGCAGTAAAAATATTCCTTCCACTGGTCGCCCAGCACGCCGGTGGCGCTCTTGACTGCCGCTTTGATCAGACCCATAACGATTCTCCTTTCAATATGTAAAAATCAATCTATCTGCTGCGAAATCCATCAGAATTTGCCGCCTCCGCCGCCGAAGCTGCGTCCGCCGGAGGAGGAGAAGCCGCCTCCGCCGCTCTTGGTGCTGCTCTCCCGGCGGTGGCGGGTGACGGTGCGGTGGAGGTAGAAGTCCCGGTGGCGGCGCAGGTGGAAGCTGCCGGGCACCAGGTATTCCTCCGCGTCGGCGGCCTGGCGCACCGTCTTCATCTTGTGGCGCTCCACGCCCAAGGTGATGCCGCCCACCAGCAGGAAGGCGATGACCGCCAGCACGGCGGGTACGGTGTAATTATACACCTTTTTGCCGGACATGACGGTGGCGGTGTCGTCCAGGTATTGCAGCACGCCCTGCCCGTAGGCGTCGCTCTCCCCCTCCGCGCCCCGCACCAGCCAGGGCTGCAGCCGGGCGTTGAGCCGCTCATTGGCCTGAGAGGTATACAAATCCATATACCTGCCGCAGGTGGCGGTGTACCAGCCCCGGTCCATAGGATCCATGCAGATGAGCAGCACGCCGCCGGAGAAGTCGTCCCCCACACCATAGCCGTTGAACTGGTAGAAATCCGCCGCCAGCATATTATGTTCCATGCCGTAGGCGCTGGGGGAGGTGTACACCACAAAGTCCATGTTGTACTCGTCACGCATGGCGGCGATTTTCACCGCCATGGCCGCCTCCTGGCCGTCGGTAAAGAGGTCGGCGTCGTCCACCACCCGGTGTGTGGAGGCCGCGGTGTGGAAGTCCACAAAGGAGGCCACGTCAGCCGGGTACCAGTCGGGCAGCGCCACCGGCGCATCCTCCGGCGCGGTGCGGCGTCCGGCGGCGTAGTCATACACCTGGTCGATAAAGTCGGTAAAAGCGCCGGCCAGGGGGGCATCGCTGTTGATATAGTCCAGAATCAGGTCGCTGACGGCCTGGGTCTGGGCGTCGGTCAGCAGCGCGCCATCCCCCTCGTAGGAGGTGACCGCCAGCAAGCCGCCCTCCCAGTCCACCGTCAGCATGACGCAGCGGCGGCTGTCGCCGTAGCCGTAGCTGCCGCTTTCATAGAGGTAGTCAGCGTAGTCGGAGGGGTATTCCATGCCGTCGGGCAGGGCCTCCAGCAGCAGTATGGCGATGTCCGTGCCCTCCTCCGCGCTGCGAGAGAGGATATAACCGTTCAGCTCGGTGACGTCATACGCCTCCAGCCAGCCCAGCTGGTCCACCACCCGGGGCAGCGGGTCCTCATCCGTGGCCCAGGCGGGCACCGCCAGCAGGGCAGCCAGCACCAGCGCCAGGAGAATGGTGCATAATCGTTTCATTGGTGCCACCTCCTTACTGCAGCAGCATTCCCAGCAGGAATGCCGCCAACCCACCGATGGCGCCGCTGCCCAGGAACCAGGCAAGGCTCCGGCCCTTGCTGATGGGCAACTGCCCCACCACCTTGCCCGTCTGGCCGTTCACCGCCAGGCGGTAGGTTTTGCCCTGGTATTCGTAGTTGAGTAGGTACACCGGCAGCAGCACGTAGCGCACGTCGGCGTCAGAGATGTGCATGCCGTTGGCCCGGATCGTCACGCTGCTGTACCCGATGGCGGTGCGCCGCAGCACATCCACGGCGCTGTTGAGCATCCGCCGGTCGGCCCGGGGCAGCTCCGCGTCGGGGCTGCTGTCGAACCGGTCGGCCAGGTAGCCGGAGAGGTAGGCGTCGTTGAAGTCCACCAGGTCGGCGTAGTCGAAGGGCTCCAGGGAGTCCATCAAATCGTCGGGCATCTTCACGCTGGCGTCCACCGGCACCCGACTGAAGGACATCTCCCCCTCCCGCTCCAGCAGGTAGTAGGAGGTCTCGGTGCAGTCGTAGTCCCCCTCCCGGTAGTGGCGGATGCGGGTGCCCTGCATCACCATGTTGCCGTCCATCCGGCAGTTGAACAGCCAGAAGGGAACGTAGATGCCCTGCACCTCCTTCAGCTTCCGCTGGGACAGGAAGGTTTTGGGCAAAAGGTGCTTGCCCCGGTAAAATTTGTTCACCACGGCGGGCAAATCTTTCTGCGCAATGCGGAAGGGGATCACCGCGTTGGGCCGCAATCCGCCGCTGACCTGGTCGGTGAGCACCACGTTGTTGTCGCAGTAGGGGCAGCGGGTGGCGGCGGTGGTGGCGTCCACCTCGATCTGTGCGCCGCAGGACACGCACTGGTAGGTGCGGGTGCCCTCCATGGTGGCGGCGTCCTCCTGGTGGAGATGGTCGCCCCACTGGAAGGACTGGGTGTCGTGCGCCAATGTTTCCAACGTAGAGATGTCAAAGGCGTTGCCGCAGCTTTGACAGGTGACGTCGCCGGTGGCGGCGTCGAAGCCGATGGGCGCGCCGCAGGACGGGCATTTATACTGCTTGGTGCTGTTCATCCGCATTCCCCCTTTCCGCCGCAGGCGGCAGTATGTTTCGTTACCAGTTTATTATATAGGCTTGGCGGGAAAATGTCGATAGGGGCGGGAGTTTCCCCGCCCCTATTTTTCATAATTTACCTTATTTTGCCTGCTTTTCCTGCTCCCGGCGGGCGATGTCGTTGGTGTCCATGGTCTTACCGAAGACGAAAAACCGGTCATACAGGAATTCCAGCACGAAATTGCACACCATGTTCAGAATGGTGACCAAATACTCGTTCCACCCGCAGCTCTCGGCCAGGTAGTTGCCCAGCCAGGTGCTGACGGGGGTGAACACGGCGTAGAAGATGAGCACCTTCAGCATGGCGATGGGCACGTTGTTGGCGCTCTTGAAGGTGTAGCGGCGGTTGAGGGTGAAGTTCCACACCACGCTCAGCACCAGGGCGATGAGGTAGCAGGGCCAGTAGGGCCAGTGCATCAGCTCGTTGAGCAGGGCAAAGACGCCCATTTCGATCAGCCCGGCGGAAATGGAGAAAAACAGGAATTTCACCGAGCGCAGCAGTTCTTTTTTCTTATCACTCATGTCAAATCTTTCCTTTTTCTTATGACTGTGTCACGGCTGGCGCACCGTGTCGTCGCCTACGAAGAACAATGCCAGGGCCCCGGGGCCCACGTGGGCGCCGGTGACCGGCTCGTACATGACGGTCAGCACCTCTTTGGGCGGGTGGTTCTGCTGCAAAAGGGCCGCCAGCTCCGCCGCGCCCTCCGGGTTCTGGGCGTGGGCGATGCACACCGTCTGCTCCTGGGCGTTGATGACGTGCTGATCGTACCGCTGGGCCAGGGCGGCGATGGCCTTTTTCATGCCCCGGCACTTCTCC
The DNA here is from genome assembly GCA_946412355.1 of uncultured Clostridia bacterium. GTDB lineage: Bacteria > Bacillota > Clostridia > Oscillospirales > Oscillospiraceae > Vescimonas. Next base: position 846 of record CAMKGX010000029.1, on the reverse strand, counting down.
ACGGCGATGATCTGGCCGTTCTCGTTGCCCATCAGCACCGGCTTGATGTTCAGCACCGTGCCCACGAAAGCGGAGGCGTTGGAGAGCCGCCCCGTCCGCCGCAGGTGCAGCAGGTCGTCCACGGTGAACACCTGGCACACGTTCTCGCTGTACTTGCGCAGGTAGAAGGCGGCCTCCTGGGCCCCCATGCCCATGTCTCGCATCCGGGCGGCCTGCATCACCACCAGGCCCTCCCCCAACGAGGCGGCCTTGGTGTCCACGGTGCAGATCTGCCGGTCCGGGAATGCCTCACGCAGCTCCTCCGCCGCCATGACGGCGGACTGGTAGGCGCCGCTGATGCCGGAGGACATGCCCACGTACACGATGTCCTGCCCCTGCCGCAGCCGGGGGGTGAAGGCGTCGATGAAGCGCTGGGGGTTGATCTGGGAGGTGGTGACCTTCAGCCCGTGGCGGATGGCGCCGTAAAACCGCTCGCCGTTGAAGGCGTCGATGTCCAGGCAGGTGTGCTCCTGCTCGTCATAAAAATAGGTAAAGGGGATAATGGCGATGTCCTGCCGCAGCAGGTATTCCGTGGGCAGGTTGGCAGAGGTGTCGGTGATAAGGCAAAACGCCATGATACACTCCTCCTTGGCTCCGGCGAGGGCCGGGCACAATCTAATGTTGCATATTATATTATACCATTTTCGTAATCATGTCAATGGCAACTCGATGTCTGCCTTGATAAGAGTATACCAAACATTACCGCCCAGGTAAAATAAAATATTTGTAAACGATGGGGCGTTTTCAGGGAACGTGTCGCCACCGCTTGAAATGGGAAAGTAGACCGCTATTCAAGGGAAAGTAGAC
>CAMKGX010000028.1 GCA_946412355.1 uncultured Clostridia bacterium | reverse complement strand
TATTGAACAGGTTGGCGCCGATGATATTGCCCAGGGACAGGGAGCCGTGGCCCTTAATAAGGCTGGTGATGGCGGTAATCAGCTCCGGCAGGCTGGTGCCCAGGGCCACCATGGTCAGGCCGATGACGGAATCGGGCACCCCCAGGGCGGCGGCGATGAGGGTGCCGTTATCCACCAGGAACCGGGCGCCCAGGGCAATGGCGGCAGCGCCGATGACCAGCAGCACCACCTCCATGGCGAAGGAGCGGGCTTTGCCCTCGTCCTCCTCTTCCCCGCCCTCCTCGGCAAGCTCGGGATGGCGCTTCATCTGCAGGGTGGACACCACCATATAGATCACGAACACCGCCAGGTAGCACAGGCCCATCCAGCGCTGGAACGTCCCCACCGTCCAGGCGATGACGGCGTAGGACGCCGCGGCGGCGAAGAAGAAGGCCGTGGGCAGGGCGAAGGACCTGGGCTGCACCTTGCCGGGCCTGACGGCGATGGTGATGGCGGCGATAAGGCTGGTGTTGCAGATGATGGAGCCGATGGCGTTGCCGTAGCTGATGCCGGCGTTGCCCTCCAGCGCCGCCTGGCTGGACACCATCACCTCGGGCAGCGTGGTGCCGATAGAGACGATGGTGGCGCCGATGAGCAGCTCCGGCAGGTGAAACCGGCGGGCGATGCCCACGGAACCGTCCACGAACCAGTCGCCGCCCTTGATCAACAGGCCGAAGCCCACCAAAAACAGTAAAACGGGAACCAACATTTTTGTCATGCTTCCTTTCCGCATTGCGTAGAATCCTTTGCGATGATAGCACAGCGAAAAGATAATGTAAACGGTAATATACCCATCTTTTCAAAAGATAACGGCGGAGAAAAGGCGAAAATCAGGGCAGCACTTCCACCCCGTCCCCCGCCCGGGCTTCGCCGGGAGTCAGCACCACGGCAAACACGCCCTCCCGGGGCATGACACAGTCCCCGGTCTGACGGCGGATGGCGCAATCGGCGTGGCACTCCTTGCCGATCTGGGTGATCTGGCACACGGCGGTGCCCACACGCAGCCGCGTGCCCACCGGCAGACGGCACAGCGCCACGCCCCGGCACAGCACGTTTTCGGCGAAGACCCCCGGCGGCAGCGCCCGGCCCAGCGACGCCTCCAGTTTCTCCACGCTCTCCCGGGCCAGCAGGCTGACCTGGCGGTGCCACTGTCCGGCATGGGCGTCACCCTCTATACCGTGGCCCGGCCGCAGGCGGATAACGTCCACCGGAGCCTTTGCCTCTCCCTTATGGGCGCTGACACACACCGCGCAGATGAAGCCCCGGTTCTCCATTCCCCCGCCTCCTTTTCTCCATGATGTCGCAGTATAGAGATAATTACCTATTAAGTCAATAGGTAAAATGAATTTCGTCCCCCGCACCCCCATCCCCGCCCCGCCATAGAATGACCCAGGGAGGCGTGCCTCCCGGAAGTACGACAAGAGGAGGTCAGCATGGGCAATCTGATTTCTCTGCACCGGGCGCGGCTTTGCTACCAGGCGCCCCAGGCAGAGGTAGAGGCCGTGAGCGACGTGTCCTTTGACCTGCAAGAAGGGGAGTTCGTGGCGCTGGTGGGGCCGTCGGGCTGCGGCAAATCCACGCTGCTGGGTGCCATCGCCGGGCTGGAAACGCTCAGCGGCGGGGAGGTGACGGTGTGCGGCAGAGAGGTGGCGGGGCCGTCGTCCCACATTGGGCTGATGCCCCAGCGGGACCAGCTGTTTGAATGGCGCACCATTGAGGACAACGCCCTGCTGGGTTTACAGGTACGGCACTGTGCCGACGCAGCGCATAGGGAGCACGTGGAGATGCTGCTGGCGCGGTACGGTCTCAAGGAGTTCGCCGACAAGCACCCGTCCCAGCTCAGCGGCGGCATGCGGCAGCGGGCGGCCCTGATTCGCACCCTGGCCACGGACCCGGACATTTTACTGCTGGATGAACCCTTTTCCGCCCTGGACTACCAGACCAGGCTGCAGGTGTCCGCCGACATCTGGCGGATCATCCGGCAGGAGGGAAAGGCGGCGCTGCTGGTGACACACGACATTGCCGAGGCCGTCAGCATGGCGGACAGGATCGTGGTGCTGTCACGGCGGCCCGCCAGGGTGAAGGCGATTTTGGACATGGGGGAGCTGCGGCCCCTGCCGCCCCTGGAGCGGCGGGAAAAGCCACAGTTCGCCCGGTGGTTTGACAGGATATGGAGGGAGCTGGATGACAACGAATGACAGCCCCCAGCGGCAGGCGTATCTGCTGGCGCGGCGGCGGCAGGGCCGCACCGTGCGGCGTTGGCAGTGGGCCCTGGCCCTGGGGCTGCTGGGGGCCTGGGAATGGAGCGTGCGCCTGGGGCTCAGCGACGGCTTTTTGCTGTCCTGCCCCAGCCGGGTTTTGGCCACGGTGGGGCGGCTTTGGCAGGATGGGTCGCTGTGGCGCCACGTGGCGGTGAGCTGCGGCGAGACGGCGGTGGGCTTTCTGCTGGGCACGGCCCTGGGCACGGCGGTGGCCGTGCTCATGTGGTGCAGCCCCACAGTGAGCCGGATTTTGGACCCCTATCTGGTGGTGCTGGGGGCGCTGCCCAAAACGGCGCTGGGGCCCATCTTCATCGTGTGGATGGGGGCCGGGGCCGGGGCCATCATCGCCATGACGCTGGCCATTTCCCTGATTGTCACCATTATGAATATGTATGGCGGCTTCCGGCAGACCGACCCGGAGAAGCTGCGGCTGCTGCGGGCCATGGGGGCCACCCGAGGCCAGACCCTGTGGCTGCTGGTGCTGCCGGCCAACCTGACCACCCTGCTGGACACCTTGAAGGTGAACGTGGGGCTGAGCTGGGTGGGCGTCATCATGGGAGAATTCCTGGTGTCCCGGGCGGGACTGGGCTATCTCATCGTGTACGGCTCCCAGGTGTTCAACATGGATCTGGTGATGGCCAGCGTATTGCTGCTGGCGGTGGCGGCGGTGGGGATGTACCGGCTGGTGCTGCTGGCGGAAAAAGGATTCTATCGAATGTGGAGGGTAACGGAATGAAACGATTACTGGCGACGGTTGCCGCCCTTGCGGTGGCGGCGACCCTGTGGGGCTGCGGCGCAAAGGACGCCGGCATGACGAAGGTGCGGCTCAATGAGGTGACCCACTCGGTGTTCTACGCGCCCCAGTACGTGGCGCTGGAAAAGGGCTTTTTTGCCGACGAGGGGCTGGACGTGGAGCTGACCAACGGCGGCGGCGCCGACAAGGTGATGACCGCGGTGGTGGCGGGCCAGAGCGACATCGGCCTGGCCGGGCCGGAGAGCTGCGTCTACCTGCTGCGCAGCGGCAAGGAGGACCACCCGGTGGTGTTCGCCCAGCTGACAAAGCGGGACGGCTCCTTTGTGGTGGGCCGCACCCCGGAGGACTTCACCTGGGACAGCCTGCGGGGCAAAACCATCATCGGCGGCCGGGCCGGCGGCATGCCGGAGATGACGCTGGAATACGTGATGAAGCAGCACGGCGTCATGCCCGGCGAGGACGCGGAGGTGGATACCTCGGTGCAGTTCAACATGATGGCCGGGGCCTTCACCGGCGGCCAGGGGGACTACGTGACCCTCTTTGAGCCCACCGCCACGGAGGTGGAGCGCAGCGGGCAGGGCTACATCCTCTGCTCCGTAGGCGAGGCCTCCGGTGAGGTGCCCTACACCGCCTACTTCGCCACGGCGGACTACGTGGCAAGCCACGGCGACACCGTGGCGGCCTTCTGCCGGGCCATGGCCAAGGCCATGGACTGGGTGAACAGCCACAGCGACGCCGAGGTGGCCCAGGCCATTGCCCCCCAGTTCCCGGACACGGATCTCTCTGTGCTGGAGGCGGTGACGGCCCGCCACAGGGCCATCGACGCCTGGAACACGCCCCTGACCATGGAGCGTGAGGCCCTGGCCCGGCTGGAGGAGATCATGGTCACCGCCGGGGTGCTGGAGCAAGCCGACAGCGGCGACTTCGACGCCATGGTGGACAACAGCTTCGCCGCCGCAGCGCGGTGATGCGCCGCCGCCGCGGGAGGGGGCCTCTCCCCTTCCCACGGCGGCGTTTTGGCTGTCAATGGATTTACATAATATACCATTTACAGGGTTAAATGGCGGCGGGGGTGTCTTTTTATGCCATTTACGGCAAAAAACGGGCCAAAATATAGTGGTGGCGGCGACAACTTTCACCAATTTTTTGTGTTTTTTGTGGTTTTCGGGTAGACAAGCCCTCCCGTCGATGCTATACTGGCTATGATTAGAATTATGTAAATCAGTATGGGGTGGAGTGCCCCCTGCCGAGGACATAGACAAGTATGGTTGTGAGGTCGATGCTATGAGAAAGATGAAACGTCTGAGCCGCCGGGCCGCCGGACTGGTGCTGGCGGTGGCGCTGGCTTGCAGCGGCGCGCTGCTGTACGCCGTGGCGGACGCGGCCAACGACTGGTTCAACGCCAAGCTGGGTGAATTGAGCCAGCTCTACGAGACGGGCACCAATCCCGATCCGGGCAAAATCGCCACCGTGTCCGGTGACGCCGGCGGCAAGAGCTACGGCCTGTATATGTTCGCCTCCAACCCCGGCACGCCTAAGCTGTTCTTCGAGTGGCTGCTGGGCCAGGAGAACAGCGTGTACCGTAGCATGGGTGCCACGCTCAACGATGCCTACTATCAGGGCGGCGCCGGCTGCGGCCCCAACTTTGACGCCGCGTGGACAAGCCTGGCCGCCACGCATCCCGTCCTCTTCGGCGAGGCCCAGACGGAGTTCACCAAGTCCCTGTTCTACGACAAGCTGGTGGCGCAGGTGGAAGCCGCCGTACCCGGCTTTGACATGGACAATTACAGCATCGCGCTGCAGAATGTGTTCTGGTCCCGGGCGGTGCAGCACGGCGTAGGCGGCGGCGCCTACAACGTGGTGACCCGGGCCATGGCGGAGCTGGGCGGCTTCAAGAACCAGAGCGAGGCGGAGCTGATTGCCGCCATCTACGCCGAGAGCGGCAAGCTGACCACCGGCTACAGCAGCGTCATGTCCGGCACAACCGCGGAGAAATACGGCGTAAGCGGCAAGAGCCTGTATTATTTCACCGGCTGCAGCGGCGATATTCAGTTGGGCGTCTACACCCGGCTGCGGCTCAACGAGTCCTCTGATGCGCAGCTAATGCTGTTCAACAACCAGTATGTAAACAAAGACGGCAGCAGCCGCCTTATCGTGGACGAGGGCACCTACCGGCTGTCGGATGGTGACGGACGTTATCTGCTGTCCGACCAGGGCAAGCTGACCCTGGGCAGCGAGGGCTCCGACCTGATGCTGACCTACTTCGCCAGCGACTATTACACCATCACCTTTTCGGGCACCGACACCCGGCTGAGCGTGGCCAATGGCGCCGTGGTGCCGGAGAGCGCCTCCAGCAGCCAGGCGCAAATGTGGCGGCTGGAAAACGTGAATGGCGGCTACACCCTGAAAAACCGCAGCGCCGGCACGTATCTCACCATCTATTCTGACGACAACGGCAAGCGGCTGGGCCTTACCGACACGGCGGAGAACGCCACGGCGTGGCGCTTTGCCCTGGCGGGCAACGGCTGGTCCACGGTGGGTATGTTCTACCCCTCGGAGGCCACCACGCTGATCAGCGGCCAGTCCTCCTTCCCCATCCGGGGCACCATCCGCAGCAACAGCACCATCAAATCGGTCAATGTGTCGGTACGTAACGAAAATGGCGCGGCCGTCATCTACGCCAAAGCCACACCGTACAGCACCCAGTACAACCTGCGTGCGCTGGACAGCAAAATCGCCATCAGTCAGCTCAGCGCCGGTACATACACCTACATTGTGGAAGCCACCAACGATGGCGGCACGGAGCCGTTGATTCAATCTCCCTTTACGGTATGCGCCCCGGCGCAGATTACCGTCACCTTTGACGCCAACGGCGGCACTCTGGTGGGCAACCGCTCTGCCGTGCTGACAGTGGGTAACGCCTACATTACGCTTCCCTACGCCACAAGGGACGGAGATCTGTTTGTGGGCTGGTTCGACGACGACGGCAATCAGGTCACAGAGAGTTCCACCGTGCCCGGCAGCAGCCTGACGCTCCATGCCCGGTTTACCAGCATGGCCAGCTACACCTTTAAGGACCGCAGCGACAACGTGATTGCCACCGGGGCGCTGGCGCCCGGGGCGTTGATTCCCGCCCCCGCAGTACCGGCCGCCTGGTCCGACGGCAGCTACGCCTACACCTTTAAGCAGTGGGTCAGCGGCAGCACCGTGTATGAAAACGGCGTCACCGTCATGGGCGAGAGCGACATGGTTTTCACCCCCGAGTTTAACAAGCAGGCCCTCAGCGGCGGCAGCACCGGCGGCTCTACCGGCGGTGGCAGCACCGGTGGTGGTTCCACAGGCGGCAGCACCGGCGGCGGTGTGACCGTGGGCGGCTCGGAGCTGACCGGCTTCGTGCCCGGCACGTCCGTGAGCAGCTTTAGCGCCTCCATGGGCGCCACGGTGTATAAGGCCGACGGCGCCACCCAGGTGACCTCCGGCAACATTGCCACCGGCATGATCGCCAAAATCGGCGGCAGCAGCTACACCATCGTGGTGAAGGGCGACGCCAACGGCGACGGCGCCATGAGCATTTCCGACGTGGTGAAGCTCCAGTCCCACGTGGTGGGACGGGCCTCCCTCAGCGGGGCCTACGCCACCGCCGGTGACCTGAACGACGACGGCAAAATCAGCATCACCGACGTGGTGCAGGCGGCCCAGGTGGTAGTGGGCAAGCGTACGTTGGGATAACAGGAGAGGAACAGTATGAGACGATTTACCCATTTTATCATCACCCTGGCGCTGACGGCGGCGGTGCTGCTGACCATCGCGCCCCGCAGCGCTATGGCGGCCTCGGCCTCTGTCAGCGGTGAAAGCACTGTGCAGCCCGGCAAATCCGTGACGCTTACCCTGTCGGTGGACAGCAGCATCATGGGCCTGGAGGGCACCTTTACCTGCGGCAGCGGCCTGACGCTGACCAATTACGACAAGTTCAACAGCGGCTGGACGCTGGACTTCAACGCCACCTCCGGCGGCTACCATTTCATCGCCTACGGCGCCAACCCGGACAGTAACCGCATTCTGTCCGTGACGCTGAAGGTGGCGGACGGCCTGGCGGCGGGCACCGCTCTTACCGCCTCCTTTACCAATCTGGTGGCCTCCGACGGCTCGGACATCCCCCTCAGCTCCGTCACCTGGAACGGCTCCACCGGCGCGGCCCTGCGGAATGACGCCAAGCTCTACGGCATCACCTGCACCAACGCCACCCTCTCCCCCGCTTTCAGCAGCGACGTGTTCACCTACACCGCCACCGTGCCCTACGCCACGGAGAAGCTGGAGGGGCTGGACTATTTCCGCAACAACAACGGCTCCAAGGTGTCCGTCAGCGGCAACACGCTGGCCGTCGGCGAGAACACCATCACCTTCAAGGTGGTGTCCGAGGACGGCAGCCGCACCAATTACTATAAATTAATCATCACCCGGCAGCCGGACCCCAACTATAAAAAGAGCGACGACGCCTCCCTGTCCGCCCTGGGCCTCAGCGTAGGCGACCTGACCCCCGCCTTTGCCCCCGGCGTCACCGACTACGCCGCCTACGTACCCTTTGAGACCAAGGCCCTCACCGTAAGCGCCACCGCCGCCAGCAGCAAGGCCGCCGGCGTCACCGGCACCGGGGAGGTGACGTTGTCGGAGGAGGACGAGACCCTTTTAACGGTGACCTGCACCGCCGAGGACGGCGTGAGCCGCCAAAGCTACACCGTACACGTGGTGCGGATGCCGGCCTATGAGGGCATGCTGCCCACCATCATACTGGGCGATGAGCCGCTGGAGTGTACCTGCGGCGCGGCGGAGGGCGAGGCCCACGCCGAAGGTTGCCCCCTGTACGTAGCTCCCCAGGAACCCGTTCACAGGCCCGGCACCTGGACGCTGCCCGCCAAGGTGAACCTGCCCCTGGTAGGCGGTGTGTCGCTGCTGGCGGTGGCCACCATCCTGGGCGTGCTGCTGCTGATCGTGGTGTTCCTGCTGGGCTACCTGCTGGGCCAGCCCAAGAGCGACGCATACGAGGACGATGACTACGACGATGACGGCCCCGACGATGACCAGCCGGAGGAGGAAGCGCCGGAAGCTGCGCCCCAGCCCAAGGCGGCGCCGGTGGTGCAGCCCGTGATCCGCCAGGCGCCTGCGGCCCCCATCGACCCGGCAGCGCCGGTGGCGTTCCGGGCAGAAAACCTGGAGGTGCCCCGGCGGCGGAAGATGGTGCTGAAATTCGGAAACGACCAGGCGGAGGAAGCCCCCGCCCAGGAGCAGCCCCGGAAGCAGACGCCCCAGCCGCCGCGGCCCCAGCAACCCACGCAGCCCGCACAGACCCCCCAGCCGGCCAAAGCCAAGGACGTGCCGGTGGGACTGCCGGTGCAGAACGACGAGCGGGACGTGGAGCGCATGAGCCTGGACGAGCTGCTGCGGGACATTAAGAACATGTGACGCATGGCGCAGCAAAAAAAGGACCCGGCAGGGTCCTTTTTTATGTAATGAACAATCAATAAATGCCTCGCTTCATCCGCCTTACCCCAAGGGCACTGGCTCCACCAGCCGCTCGTCCCTCGCGGGGTGTCGCTGGCGCAGGCGGCGCTTCGGCATTAGCCCCATAGCGCTGTCAGCATGGGGATGATCTGCTTCTTGCGGGACATGACCTTGGGCAGGAAGACGGCGTTGTCCTTGGGCTCCACGTCGAAGGCCCGGCGGATGGTGTCGTCGCTGCCCAGATACAGCAGCTGGGTGCCCTCCAGCAGCACGTCGGTGAGCATGAGGATCACCATGTCGTACTCCCGGTCGGTGCGCAGCTTCTCCATCTCGGCGAGGAACTCCTCCTTGCGGTCCAGCATTTTCAGCGAGTCGATGCAGGTGATCTGGCCCACGCCCAGCACCTGCTCGGCGATGTGGAACTCCTTGAAGTCGCTCATCAGCAGCTCCCCGGCGGGTTTGGTGAGCACGGCGCCGGAGAACAGCTGACGGCCCAGCTCATCCAGGGATTCGTTGGCGATGCGGGCCAGCCGCTCGGCCATGGCGATATCCCGCTTGGTGCAGGTGGGGGACTTGAACATGACCGTGTCGGACAAAATGGCCGCCGCCATCAGCCCCGCCATCTTGGGGGAGGGCAGCACGCCGTGCTCCTGGTACATGGCGGTGATGATGGTGTTGGTGCTGCCCACGGGCTCATTCCGCACCCGGATGGGCTGGCTGGTCTGGATGTCGGCCAGGCGGTGATGGTCGATGATCTCCAAAATCTCCGCCTGGTCCAGCCCGGCCACCGCCTGGGACATCTCGTTGTGGTCCACCAGCACCACACGCTTGCGCCGGGGGCGCAGCAGGTGGTAGCGGCTCAACGTGCCCACCACACGCTCGTTCTCGTCCAGAATGGGGTAGCAGCGGTAGCGGGACTTCAACACCACCTCGCGGACGTCGTCAATGTAGTCGTCCAGGTGGAAGCAGACAATGTCGTCGGTGAAGCAGGGACGGGAGATGGGGATGGCCTGGTAAATCAGCCGGTGGACCCGGGCGGCGTCCAGGGGCGTGGAGATGACGCAGGTCTCCCCGGCGTTTTGCAGCCACTCCGGGTCGATGTCCGTCTGGCAGAGGATGAGGCAGGCCACGCCCACCTCCAGCGCCCGGCGCACCATATCCGGCTGGTGGCCGCAGACCACAATGGTCTCCCGGCAGCCGAAGAGCAGGTTGTCGCAGCTCTGGGGCAGGGCGATGGCCACGGTGCCGCTGATGGTGTCGGTGGTCTGGCCGCCGTCGTGGAGGATGCGGCCCTCCAGCACGCTGACCAGGTTAAAAAGGGGCACGTTCTCCACCCGGGGGTCGGAGATGGTGTTCATGCTGTACGTGGCGATGTCGCCGGCGGACAGCATGCCGTACAGCGTGCCGTCGGCGTTGGTGACGGGGATGCCGCTGATGTTCTGCTCGCTGATGATGTGCCAGGCCCGGTCCATGGTGACGGTGGCGTCCAGGGTGGGAGGCGTGTCATAGTCCAGGTCCCGCACCTGGGTGCGGACGTTTTTGATCAGGCGGGGCGGCTCTACGCCGAAATAGTCCAGGATGCGCTTGGTCTCGTCGCTGACCTGGCCCAGCCGCACCGGCACATAGTCCCGGTCGCCCATGGCGTTGCGCAGCGCCGCGTAGGCCAGGGCGGCCACGATGGAGTCCGTGTCCGGGTTGCGGTGACCGGCAACGTAGATCTCGTTCATAGGGTCATCCTCCTGTTGCGTTACTTTGTTCCACCTTTCATTATACCGCCCGGGGTGGAATTGTCAACGCGGGAGTTGCTTTTTTGTACCGATCGGCCGTAAAAGAGGAAAAATCACCGTTTTTCCCCTTTACATAGGGCACGATTGTCATTATAATAGAAAGGCTAATGAAATTTACCCATAAGGAGAATCACGACAATGGCTGTCATTGAATACGATGAGTACAAGCAGAAGCTGCTGGCACTGAAGCCCACCCTGGAGGAGCTGGAGAAGGCCCTAGGCATCCCCAAGGCCCGGGAGGACCTGGCGGCGCTGCAAAAGGAGACGGAGGCCGAGGGCTTCTGGAACGACCTGGAGCGGAGCCAGAAGGTGGCCCAGCAGACCAAGCGGCTGGAAAACAAAATCCGCAAGCACGACCGGCTGGTCAGCGAGTGGGAGGACTGCCTGACGCTGTGCGAAATGGCACAGGAGGAGGACGACGCCTCGCTGTTGGATGAGGTCACCGGCGGCTACGACCAGCTGGAAAAGGAGATCAGCGACCGGCGGCTGGCCGCCCTTTTGAGCGGCGAATACGACGCCAACAACGCCATCCTCACCTTCCACGCCGGCGCCGGCGGCACCGAGGCCCAGGACTGGGCGGAGATGCTGTTCCGCATGTACTCCCGGTGGGCCGAGCGCCACGGCTTCACCTGCCAGACGCTGAACTATGAGGACGGCGACGAGGCGGGCATCAAGACCGCCACCATCTCCATCGAGGGCGAGAACGCCTACGGCTACCTCAAGAGCGAAAACGGCGTGCATCGCCTGGTGCGCGTCAGTCCCTTTGACGCCAACGCCCGCCGCCAGACCAGCTTCGCCGCCGTGGAGGTGATGCCTGAGCTGCCCGACGACAACGACATCGAAATTCGCCCCGACGAGATTGAAATGCAGGCCTGCCGCTCCTCCGGCGCCGGCGGCCAGCACATCAACAAGACCAGCTCCGCCGTCCGCCTGACCCACCTGCCCACCGGCATCGTGGTGTTCTGCCAGACAGAGCGCAGCCAGTTCCAGAACCGGGACAACGCCATGAAGATGCTGAAGGCCAAGCTGGTGGAGCTGAAGATCCAGCAGCACGCCGAGAAGATCTCCGACATCAAGGGCGTGCAGATGAAGATCGAGTGGGGCAGCCAGATCCGCTCCTACGTGTTCATGCCCTACCAGCTGGTGAAGGACACCCGCACCGGCTATGAAAACGGCAACATCAACAGCGTGATGGACGGCGACATCGACGGCTTCATCAACGCCTACCTGACGGCGGCCGCCAACGGGGAGCTGAAATAAGCGAAGCGCAAGCAACCGACCGGCCTAAATAAGCATAATATGATTAAGACAAGGGGCAAGGCACACGCCTTGCCCCTTGTCTTAATCATTTATCCCAAATCCGCAGAAATTACGCTGCCAGTTGGTTGTTCATATACACCAAGTTCACGCTTGCGCCAATTCGTCATTGTGCGTGGGCAGAATCGTTTGTTTATCCAGGCCCATAGCATCGAATCCCAATTGTCACAGTTCACTTTGTACGGCATTGCCCTAAGCCTATGCGCAAATTCAAGAATCTTGCTTCTCAGGAATATATTCCATTATTTCGCCCGGCTGACAATGCAATATGGCGCAAAACATCTCTATGGTATGCGTACTCACGCTTTCATTTCGTTTGAGTCGCGTGATTTGTCCAGGACTTATATGATATCGCTTGATTAAGGCATATTGAGAGATGTTTCGAGATTTCATTAATTCCCACAGTCCTGCATATGAAATCATGCAAGTATACCTCACTTCCCCCTTGCATATTATCCGAAAGCGGTATATAATGATATTGACCAATATCGGTTAATGCTGTCGCAAAAGGAGGGCGACGAAAAAAAGTAACTGTCATATTCCGAATGCAAGTACTTGGAGGTTTACTATGGATGGAACAACCGAAAAAAAACATGCGCTCAAAACAAAGAGCGCATTAAAGATTCTTGCCCTGCTGTGTATGATTATGGCATTCTGCCCGGCATTTATGGTTTCATGCTCTGGGGAAACCGTGAAAGTTTCCGTCTTTACCGCAGTAGAAGGCGTCACAATGTATGGAAGCCGCGTGGTGGATCCGCACCCCATTATTGTGATATGCTTAATAATACCCGCTGCAATACTCCTACTTCTGCTGATAAAAAAGGTACTTACCCAAAAGGATGCAAAAGCCATCTTTGTTGGCGCTGTTATTGATTTGATCACTTGGGTAGCGTTTTGGCTCGGAGTTGAAAACTTTGCAAAAAAAAGCTACTGTGAATTTGGGATAACCGGCTGGTTTGTAATTAACATGCTCGCGTTGGCAGGTTCGATTGCCTTGTCGGCATTAATACTTGCGCACAAAATCAACTTTGACGATGAACTCTTCCCATTAAATTCAAATAAGAGCCCGCAATGAGTTATGAAGCATCCATCTTTGACGATGAAGCATATTCTCTGTGCTGTGAAACAGACAGATTGCAATGATTTTCCAAAACAATTACGCTTGGTATAGCAGAAAGAAGAAAGTGAATGAAACAAATGAAAAAGAGACTGATGGCAATCTTCCTGCTTTCAGCAATGATCCTGGCCCTCTTGACCGGCTGTAGTTACCACACCTGTGACTTCTGTGGCGAAAAGAAGATGTGCGACGAGAGATCCATTTTAGGCACGAGCATATACATCTGCAGCGATTGCAAGAAAGAGCTCAACGATTGGGGCTATTGATTTCTGACTATTGCAAATAACAGGGGGAGAGACCATGTCTCTCCCCCTGTTATTTATATGGGCAACGAATGGCGGCACACGCAGGTGCCGCCCTACGAAGCGGTACGGTGCTGTCGGCCTGAGAAAGTGTCCGCTGCGTTATTTCGTTTCCGACGTTTCGGCGGCTTCGGGGGCGGCCTTTTTCTTTTTGCGGAAATGGAAGCCCCGGCGGCGGGCGATACGCACGATGACCACCGCTGCGGCGGCCAGAAGCAGCAGCCACACCCAGCTATACGCCAGCCACATGGCGAAGTCCTCCAGGGCGCTGCCCACGCTGCGCAGGCCGGAGGTAAAGGCACCCACCAGCTTCTGGCCGAAGGTCAGGGGCGCCTGGGCCGCGTCGGACAGCTGGTACACCTCCCGCAGGTCGATGCGGACGGTGGAATAGTCCACCACGGAGTCGTAGTCCCGCAGGGTGCCGGAGAGATTGTCAATCTCCCACTGGGTGTCGGAGATGGCGGACTCGATGGTGATGATGTCCTGCATATTCTCCGCCTTGGCCAGCAGCTCCTGGAGCCGGGCCAGCTTGGCCCGGGCGGATTGCAGCCGGGAGTCGGTGTCATAGTAGCTGTCGGAAATGTCCTGGGCGGAGGAATTGGCGTACAGCAGGTGGCACACCTCCCCGGCCTGGCGGCAGAAATCGTCGTACTCCGCCGCCGGGACACGGACGGTGAAGCTGCCGTAGCGATAGCCCCCCTGGCGGACGCTGCGATCCTCGTAGTAGCCCTTGCTCTCGGCCACAAGGTCGTCCAGGGCGGCAATGGCGTCGTCAAAGGCCGTGGTCTCCAGCTCCAGCTCGGCGGTGTAAATCAGCTTGGCCTCCCGCCGGGCAGGGACCGCCTCCGTGCCGCCGACGTAGGAAGCGGTGGTATAGGCGGACTCGTTGGTGACGTAATCCCCCTCCCAATAGGCCTCCGCCGCCTCGGCGGGGGCGGCCTGGTCGGCCTTATAATAGCTGTTGCCGGAGGACGCGCTGCGTCCGCAGCCCGCCAGGGTCAGGGCCAGCGTCAGAGCCAGCAGAATGGTAATGGTTTTTTTCATGGGGAGCAGCCTCCTTTATGGTTGTTGCCTATTGGACGCCGGGCTGCGGAAAAAGGTTCCCGATACAGCAAAAAATGCCTGCGGAATGTTCTCCGCAGGCATTTTTTGTTCAAAATAATCTACTGCGCCACGTACTCGCTGGGGTCGATCAGCTCCCCGTCCTGATAGACGGAGAAGTGGAGATGGGGCCCCATGCTGCTCTCGGCGCTGGCGGTGGAGCCCACCCGGCCGATGATGTCCCCCGCCGCCACCTGCTGGCCCGCCGTGACGGGGGGATCCTTCTGGAGGCTGGCGTAGGTGGTGGTGAAGCCGCCGGCGTGGTCGATGGTGACGGTGGTGCCCATCATCTCATCGTTGATGACGGAGGCCACGGTGCCGGCGGCGGCGGTTTTCACCGCGTCCCCCTCCCCGGCCTGGATGTCCAGGCCGTTGTGGGTGCGCCAGTCGGCCATGGTGTCGTCATACATCAGCTCCGTCATGGAAAAAACGGTGACGGTGGTGCCGTCCAGGGGCGAGACCACCTGGGGCAGCAGCTCCTCGGCGCTGGAAACCGGCACCGTCTCCTCCTCCACCGGGGTGATCACCGGGGCGGCGGGAAGGGGCTTTTTAATCTCCGGGATGGTGACGGGGGGCTTGATGATCTCCACCTCCACCTCCTCCGGCACCACCGTCTCCACGGCGGGGCGTTGCAGCGTGGTGAGATAGCCCACCGTTCCCGCTGCCACCAAACATAGCGCCAGGGCTATGTATAGCCCACGGCTGCGCAGCAACGAGGCGGCGCCTTTCTTGAATTCACTCATGGTTTCTCCTGTTGACCGGGCCCGGCCCGGCCGCCGCCGTGGATTCGGAGGGGCGGCGCTCCGGAATAAAAAAAGAACCTCTGGGCGTATTGTGGACGCCCGGAGGTCTTTTTATTCCATTTAAGGAGAATTATTTGACAATCAAGGTCTTGCCGTCCATCTCGGCGGGCTGCTTCAAGCCCATCACATCCAGGATGGTGGGGGCGATGTCGGCCAGGCGGCCGGGGCGCAGCTCGCTGGCGGCGCCGCAGACGATGAAGGGCACGGGGTTGGTGGTGTGGGCGGTCATGGGACTGCCGTCGCTCTGGCGCATATCGTCGGCATTGCCGTGGTCGGCGGTGATCATGGCGATGCCGCCCATAGAGAGGGTGGCGTCCACCACCCGGCCCACGCACTCGTCCACCGTCTCCACCGCCTTGATGGCGGCGGGCAGGACGCCGGTGTGGCCCACCATGTCGCAGTTGGCGAAGTTGAGGATGATGACATCGTAGGCGCCGGAGCGGATGCGCTCCACGCACTTGTCGCACACCTCATAGGCGCTCATCTCGGGCTGCAGGTCGTAGGTAGGCACCTTGGGGGAGGCCACCAGAACCCGGTCCTCGCCGGGGTACTGGGTCTCCACGCCGCCGTTGAAGAAGAAGGTGACGTGGGCGTACTTCTCGGTCTCGGCGATGCGGAGCTGGGTCATGCCCATGGCGCTGAGGTACTCGCCCAGGCCGTTGTTCACCCGGATGCGGGGCCAGGCCACGGTGACGTTGGGCATGGCGGCGTCGTACTCGGTGTTGCACACGTAGGTGGTGGGGAAATACTCCCGCTGGAAGCCGTCAAAGGCCTCGTCCACGATGGCGCGGGTGATCTCCCGGGCCCGGTCGGGACGGAAGTTGAAGAAAATCACGCTGTCGTGGTCGGAGATGGTGCCCTGGCTGTCGCACACCACAGGCTCCATAAACTCGTCGGTGACACCGGCGGCATAGGACTGGGCCACCGCGTCCACGGGGTCGGGATTCTGGATGCCCTCGCCGTAGACCATGGCGTCATAGGCCATCTGCAAACGCTCCCAGCGCTTATCCCGGTCCATGGCGTAGTAGCGGCCCATGACAGTGGCAATCTTGCCCACGCCCAGGGCGGCGCAGTGGTCCCGCAGGGCCTCTACGAAGCCCTTGCCGCTGGTGGGGGACACGTCCCGGCCGTCCAGGAAGCAGTGGACGTAGACACGCTGCAAGCCCTTGTCCTTGGCCATTTGCAGCAGGGCGTAAAGGTGGTCGATGTGGGAGTGGACGCCGCCGTCGGACAGCAGGCCGTACAGGTGCAGGGCGGTGCCACGCTTGAGGCACTCGTCCATGGCCATGTTGTAGGCGGGGTTTTTGAAGAAGCTGCCATCCTTAATGGCCAGGGAGATGCGGGGCAGGTCCTGGAACACCACCCGGCCGCCGCCGATATTGGTGTGGCCCACCTCGCTGTTGCCCATCTGGCCCTCGGGCAGGCCCACGTCCAGGCCGCTGGCGCTGAGGGTGGTGTGGGCATATTCCTGCATCAGCCGGTCCAGCACCGGGGTCTTGGCCAGGGAGATGGCGTTGTCATCGGCGGCAGGGGCTATGCCGAAGCCGTCCATGATAATCAATGTGGTAGGGGTTTTCGTCATGATAATCCTCCTTATCTCGTCACAGTGGATGTCGCGGGGAGGACAGCATCAGTCCTGGTTGGCGGCGTTGATAATCTCCACAAAATCCTTGGCCTTCAGGGCGGCGCCGCCGATGAGGCCGCCGTCGATGTCGGGCTGGCTCAGCAGCTCGGCGGCGTTGGCGGGCTTCATGGAGCCGCCGTACTGGATGGTGACGGAGCGGGCCACACGGGCGCCGTACAGGTGGCGCACGGTGGTGCGGATGAAGGTGCAGACCTCGGCGGCCTGCTCGGAGGTGGCGGTCTTGCCGGTGCCGATGGCCCACACGGGCTCATAGGCGATGACGCACTTGCGCACCTTCTCGGCGGACACACCGGCCAGGGCGGACTTGACCTGCAGGGCAATCAGCTCCATGGTGATGCCCAGCTCACGCTGCTCCAGGCTCTCGCCCACGCATATAATGGGGTGCATACCGGCCTCCAGGGCGGCGTGGACCTTCTTGTTCACGGAGAAATCGGTCTCGCCGAAATACTGGCGGCGCTCGCTGTGGCCGATGATGACGTATTTCACGCCCAGGTCCTTCAGCATATCGGCGGAAATCTCGCCGGTGAAGGCGCCGGACTTCTCATAGTACAGGTTCTCGGCGCCCACGGACACGTGCAGGTCCTTGAAGGCCTTGGTGGCGGCGGTGATGTTGCAGGCGGGGACGCACACCACTACCTCGCACCACTTGGCGCGGGGGGCGATGGCGCGCATATCCTCGGCGAACTTGCGGGTCTCGCTGGCGGTCATGTTCATCTTCCAGTTGCCGGCGATGATGGTCTTGCGATATCTGCGATTCATAATTGTGTACTCCTCAATCTATTTTCATGCGCCTATGGGCGCTATTTATTACTTATCCAGCAGGCAGGCTACGCCGGGAAGCTCTTTGCCCTCCAGGAACTCCAGAGAGGCGCCGCCGCCGGTGCTGATGTGGGTGATCTTGTCGGCAAAGCCCATCTGCTCCACGGCTGCCGCGCTGTCGCCGCCGCCCACGATGGTGACGGCGCCGCTGTCGGCCAGAGCCTGGGCCATGGCACGGGTGCCCTTGGCGAAGGTGTCGAACTCAAACACGCCCATGGGGCCGTTCCACACCACGGTGCCGGCGCCGCGAACGGCGTCGCAGAAAACCTTGGTGGTTTCGGGGCCGATGTCCAGGCCCTCCATGTTGTCGGGGATGGCGTTGGTGGGCACCACGTGGGGCTCGGCCTCGGCGGAGAACTCGCAGGCGGCCACGGTGTCGGTGGGCAGCAGGAGCTGCACGCCGTTGCGCTTGGCCTTGTCGATCATCTCCAGGGCGTAGTCCAGCTTGTCGTTCTCGCACAGGCTGTTGCCGATGGAGCCGCCCTGGGCCTTGGCGAAGGTGTAGGCCATGCCGCCGCCGATGATGATGGTGTCGGCCTTCTCCAGCAGATTGTTGATCACGCCGATCTTATCGCTGACCTTGGCGCCGCCCAGCACCGCCACGAAGGGGCGCTTGGGATCGTTCAGCGCGCCGCCCATGACCTCCAGCTCCCGGGCCACCAGCAGGCCGCTGACGGCGGGCAGATAGGCCGCCACACCGGCGGTGGAGGCGTGGGCACGGTGGACGGTGCCGAAGGCGTCGGACACGAATAGCTCCGCCATGTCGGCCAGCTTCTTCGCCAGCTCGGGGTCGTTCTTGGTCTCGCCCTTTTCAAAACGGGTATTTTCCAGCAGCATGATCTGGCCGGGCTGCAGCGCGGCGGCCTTGGCCTGGGCGTCGGGGCCCACGGTGTCGGCGGCAAAGATGACCTCACGCCCCAGCAGCTCGCTCAAACGCTGGGCAACGGGGGCCAGGGTCAGCTTCTTCAGGGACTTCTCCCAGTCCTCACGGGTGACGTCGGTCTTGCCCTTCTCGGCCTGCTTCTTGACGAAGGACTCAAAGGTGGCGGCGGGCTTGCCCAGGTGAGAGCAGGCGATGACGGCAGCGCCCTGGTCCAGCAGGTAGCGGATGGTGGGCAGCGCGGCCACGATGCGCTTATCGCTGGTGATGGCGCCGGTCTTCTTGTCCTGGGGCACGTTGAAGTCGCAGCGCAGCAGGATCTTCTTGCCGGCCACATCCACGTCCATAACGGTCTTCTTGTTGTAATTCATGCCTTTTTTCTCCTTATATTGATAGGATAGGGTTAACGGTGTTCAAGGGGTATTCCAACGGGCCATCTCCCCCCTGCCCTGCAAGCCGGGAAAGCCGTTTTGCCGCAGGGCCTCGTAGGTGAAAATGGCCACGCTGTTGCTGAGATTCAGGCTGCGGGCGCCGCCCACCATGGGCAGGCGAAGGCAGCGATCGTAGTGGGCCCGGCGGAAATCCTCCGGCAGACCCGCCGTCTCCTTGCCGAAGAACAGCCAGCAGTCCGGGGAAAAGGACGCCTGTGTGTAGTCCCGGGGGGCCTTGGTGGTGGCAAGCCACAGGTCGTCGGCAGCCTCGGGGTGCCGGGCGAACAATTCCGCCAGGTTCTCGTAGTCGCTGACCGACACCAGGTGCCAGTAGTCCAGCCCGGCCCGCTTCACGGCCCGGTCGGAGATGTCGAAGCCCAGGGGGCGCACCAGATGCAGCGAGGCGCCGGTGGCGGCGCAGGTGCGGGCGATATTGCCGCAGTTCTGCGGAATCTCCGGCTCCACCAACACGATATGCAGCAAGGCGCCATCCCCTCTTTACTGTGCATTTGCCCAAAACAACTACGCCAGTATAATGCAAATCGGAACGGATTTCAACTGAAATTTTATTAAATTCCCGCTCTTTTTTGAAAATAATATATTTTCTTTGTTGATTGACGAGAAAGCATCCGGATTTTATTCATCCTGCGGAGACACCGTGAAAAAAACATTGCTTTTTTAGCAAAAAACACTGGATTTTCCCGCGAAATATGATATACTGTCTGCGAACCAAGCTACGGAGGGGGGCGGATGACATATGAATCGCTGTATTTATGCCGTTTGCTCCTTTTTTGCCGCCTTGTGCGGCCGGGTTTGATGCGCCGTTTGCCGGCGCCGTCTTTTCCGGCCGGACGGGGGCGGTTTTTTTGGGCCCCTCCGCCCACTGCGCTGCAGGCAGAACCAATCCACTTCTACGACTGACAGAAAGCGAGTGTAACTATGATTTCTCACGGCAAGGACATCAAAATTTTCACCGGCAACGCCAACCCCGCCCTGGCGCAGGAGATCTGCAAAATCATCGGCATCAAGCTGGGCGAGGCAGAGGTCAAGACCTTCGCCGACGGCGAGGCCTCCGTTTCCCTGTATGAGAGCGTCCGCGGCAGCGACGTATTCCTCATCAACTCCACCTGCAAGCCCGTCAACGACCGGCTGATGGAGCTGCTGGTGATGATCGACGCCTGCAAGCGGGCCAGCGCCGGCCGCATCACTGCCGTGATCCCCTATTTCGGCTACGCACGGCAGGACCGCAAGGCCAAGAGCCGCGACCCCATCTCCGCCAAGCTGGTGGCCAACATGATCACCGCCGCCGGCGCCGACCGGGTGCTGACCATGGACCTGCACGCCAACCAGATCCAGGGCTTCTTTGACATCCCGGTGGACAACCTGCTGGGCAACCCCATTTTCGTGGATTATTATGCCAAGAAGTTCGGCGAGCGATTCGACGACATTATGGTGGTGTCCCCCGACGTGGGCTCCGTGGGCCGCAGCCGCGCCTTCGCCCAGAAGCTGCACATGAACCTGGCCATTGTGGACAAGCGCCGCCAGAAGGCCAACCAGAGCGAGGTCATGAACATCATCGGCGACGTCAGCGGCAAGGACTGCATCCTCTTCGACGACATGATCGACACCGCCGGCACGCTGTGCAACGCCGCCAAGGCCCTGGTGGAGGTGGGCGGCGCCAAGACCGTGTACGCCTGCGCCAGCCACGGCGTGCTGTCCGGCCCGGCCCTGGAGCGCATTGAAAACAGCGTCATCAAAGAGGTGGCCCTGCTGAACACCATCCCCACCTCCACCGGCGAGGGCTGCAGCAAGATCAAGTACCTGTCCGTGGCCCCCATGTTCGCCGAGGCCATTGAGCGCACCTACCAGGAAATTTCCATCGCAAAGCTGTTCAACTGATTGACATGGTGTGATATAATAGGGGGACTGCGTAAGCGGTCCCCCTATTTTCTATGTCGGGGCGGCGAGAAGGAGGAAGCAACATGATTTTTTCCCGCGGAAACGGCGGCGTGAGCTGGATCGTGGTGGGTCTGGGCAACCCGGGCAAGAGCTACGAGTCCACCCGCCACAATATGGGTTTTCTGGCCGCCGACGGCTTGGCGGATAAAGAGGGCTTTACGTTCAACAAGCTGCGCTTTCGGGCCTGGACGGCGCTGTGGCGCTGCGGCGGCGAGCAGGTGCTGGTGATGAAGCCCCAGACGTATATGAATCTGTCCGGCGAGGCGGTGGGCGAGGCGGCCCGGTTTTACAAGGTGAGCCCCGACCACGTGCTGGTGATCTCCGACGACATCTCCCTGCCCGCCGGCAAGCTGCGCATCCGCCCCGGCGGCTCCGCCGGCGGCCACAACGGGCTGAAGAACATCATCGCCCACCTGGGCAGCGACCAGTTCCCCCGCATCAAAATCGGCGTGGGCATCCCCCAGGACGTGGGGGCCGACACCATCGACTGGGTGACAAGCCGCCCCTCCCGGGAGGACGAGAAGGTGCTGATGGCGGCGCTGGACAAGGCGGTGGAGGCGGTGCCCTACCTCATCGCCCACGGCCCCACTGAGGCGATGAACAAGTTTAACGGATAATTCACAAAACATACCATATTGTATTAACGATTAACGCGAGAGGAGGGGAGACATGGACGCACTGCTGCGTGCGCTATCCGCCATGGCGGAAATGCAGGACGCCGCGGCCCGGCTGGGCCGGGGTGAGTCGCCTGTGTCTCTGACGGGCCTCTCCCCGGTGCACCGGGCGCTGTGCAGCGCCGCCCTCTGCCGGGGCGGCGACCGCCCGCTGCTGGCCATCTGCGCCGACGAAAAGGAATGTACCCGGCTGGGCGCCGATCTGACGGCCCTCACCGGCTGGGACGCGGTGGTGCTGCCCCAGCGGGACTGGCACGTGGGCGCCGCCGCGGCGGAGAGCCACCAGTGGGAGCACCGGCGGCTGCTGGCGCTGCACCGCATGGCCGAGGGCACAGCCCGGGCCGTCATCACCACGGTGGTGGGCGCGGCCCAGTTCTGCATGGGCCGGGACGACCTCATGGCCCACACGCTGACCCTCCGCACCGCTGAAAGCTATGACATCACCGACCTTTCCCGCCGCCTGGTGGACATGGGCTACACCCGCTGCGACCAGGTGGAGGGGCCGGGGCAGTTCGCCCTGCGGGGCGGCATTTTAGACGTGTTTTCTCCCGGCATGGAGCTGCCGGTGCGGTGCGATTTCTTTGACGACGAGCTGGACGGCATGGGCGTATTCGACCCGGTGACCCAGCGCCGCACGGAGAACGTGGACACGGCGCTGCTGCTGCCCGCCGCCGAGGCCATCGGCCCGGCCCGGCCCACAGTGTGGGAATATCTCTCCCCGGACACCCTGGTGACCATCCACGACAGCAGCCGCTGCGCCGAATCGCTGCGGGACGCCCTGCGGGAGGCCAAGACCGACCGTAAGATGCGCCGGGCCCAGGGCGAGGACGTGTCCGCCGGGCCCATGGGGATGGACGAAACGGAGCTGGGCAGGGCCATTGCCGCCTTTGCCGCCGTGGAGCTGGACAACTTCCTCACCTCCCGGCCCCTGGTGCCGCCCCAGGCGCTTTTACAATTCAACTGCAAGCAGCTGTCCACCTACGGCGGCAGCCTGGACACCGCCTGTCTCGACATCACCCACTACCTCACCATGGGCTATGGGGTGCTGGTGCTGTGCGGCGGCGAGGTGCGGGCCCGGAATATGCTGCGGCTTTTGGAGGACAGAGGCGTGACCGCCGCTCTGGATTTGCAGGGCGCCGCCCTGCCGGAGCGAAATCAGGTGCGCATCTCCTTGGGCGCCCTCAGCGCCGGCAGCGAGTTTCCCGACCTCCGGCTGGCCATTCTCACCGAGGGCCAGCTCACGGAACGGGTGGCGGGCAAAGCGGGCCGCGTCCGCCAGAAGCGGGACGACAGCCGCCGCAAGCTGCAATCCTACACCGACCTCTCCCCCGGCGACCTGGTGGTACACGCCCACCACGGCATCGGCCGCTTTACCGGCATCATCCGCATGCCGGTGGACGGGGTGGAAAAGGACTACATGAAAATCGCCTACGCCGGCAGCGACTGCCTGTACGTGCCCTGCACGGCGCTGGACCTGGTGAGCAAATACATCGGCGGCGGCAACGGCGAGGAGGGCGAAAAGCCCGTACACCTCAACAAATTGGGGGGCACTGAGTGGGCCAAGACCACCTACCGGGCCAAGGCCGCCGCCCGGGAGCTGGCAAAGGAGCTGATTCGCCTCTACGCCCAGCGGCAGCGGCTGGGGGGCTTTGCCTTCTCCCCGGACAGCCCGTGGCAAAAGGAATTTGAGGACGCCTTCGGCTACCCGGAGACCGGCGACCAGCTCAAGGCCATCCGGGAGATCAAGTCCGACATGGAAAAGCCCGTGCCAATGGACCGCCTCCTGTGCGGCGACGTGGGCTACGGCAAGACGGAGGTGGCCCTCCGGGCCGCCATGAAGTGCATCATGGACGGCAAGCAGGCCGCCATTCTGGTGCCCACCACGGTGCTGGCCCAGCAGCATTACGCCACCGCCATGAGCCGGTTCCGGGGCTTCCCGGTGAACATCGAGGTGTTAAGCCGCTTCCGCAGCCCCAAGCAGGCTAAGGAGATCATGGAGCGGGCCAAGCAGGGCCGCATTGACCTGCTGATCGGCACCCACAAATTGTTGCAAAAAAACCTGGAATTCAAGGATTTGGGCCTGTTAATTATCGACGAGGAGCAGCGCTTCGGCGTGAAGCACAAGGAGACGCTGCGCCAGCGCCAGCAGCAGGTGGACACCCTGACCCTCAGCGCCACCCCCATCCCCCGGACCATGCACATGGCCCTGTCCGGCATCCGGGACATGAGTTCCATCGAGGAGCCGCCCCACGACCGGCTGCCGGTGCAGACCTACGTGCTGGAGCACGACTGGGGCGTGGTGGCGGAGGCCATCCGCACGGAGCTGGACCGCCACGGCCAGGTGTACTACCTCCACAATCGGGTGGAGAGCATCGACTCCGCCGCCTTTAAGCTGCAACAGCTATTGGGCGAAAACGTGGTCATCGCCACCGCCCACGGCAAGATGAGCGAGAGCCAGCTCAGCGACGTGATGCAGCGCATGGCCGACGGGGACATCGACGTGCTGGTGTGCACCACCATTATCGAAACCGGCATCGACATTCCCAACGTGAATACCCTCATCATCGAGGACGCTGACAGGATGGGCCTGTCCCAGCTCCACCAGATTCGGGGCCGCATCGGACGCAGCCCCCGCCGGGCCTACGCCTATCTCACCTACCGGCCCGGCAAGGTGCTGACGGAGGTGGCGGCCAAGCGGCTCACCGCCATCCGGGAATACGTGGAGTTCGGCAGCGGCTTCCGCATCGCCATGCGGGACCTGGAGATCCGGGGCGCCGGCAACCTGCTG
>CAMKGX010000027.1 GCA_946412355.1 uncultured Clostridia bacterium | reverse complement strand
TCCTGGACGAGGCCACCGACCCCTGGGGCATCAAGGTCAACCGCGTGGAGCTGAAAAACATCCTGCCGCCCCGTGAGATTCAGAACGCCATGGAGAAGCAGATGAAGGCCGAGCGCGAGCGCCGTGAGGCCATCCTCCAGGCCGAGGGCCAGAAGCAGAGCCAGATCCTGGTGGCCGAGGGCGAGAAGCAGTCCGCCATTTTGAAGGCCGACGCCGCCAAGCAGGCCAAGATCATGGCCGCCGAGGCCGAGGCCACCGCCATCATGAAGGTGCAGCAGGCCCTGGCCGACTCCATGAAGCTGCTGAACGAGGCCGCCCCCAACGACCAGGTCATTAAGCTGAAAGCCCTGGAGGCCATGCAGAAGGTGGCCGACGGCCAGGCCACCAAGATCATCATCCCCAGCGAGATCCAGGGTCTTGCCGGCCTCGCCGCCTCCGCCCAGGCCCTGCTGGGGGAGGATAAGAAGTAATGGCCAAGGATAAGCGCTTCACCAAGGTCTATGCCCAGGGCGCCCTGGGCGGCCTGGAAATCTATGTGGACACCGAGACCTCCGTCCAGTACCTCTTCGCCCAGTCCGGCTACGCCGGCGGCCTGACGGTGCTGGTAGACCAGGAGGGCAAGCCCCTCCTCTACAAGCCCGACCGCCAAAAGAGCAGCCCGGAGTTGTAATCCTAAAAAAAGGCATCCCGCCAAAGCAGCGGGATGCCTTTTTGCCCAATATAATAAAGAAAACCCCCGAGAAACCCCGTAGGGCGGGACGACCCGGCCCGCCGTACCCCGCGATAGGCAAAATAAAAGGCACGTTGGTTGCGAACGGGCACCGTTCCCCCGTAGGGGCGCTTCAGGTCGCGCCCGCCCCCCGCCTTCCCCTCGGGGGGGAGGTGTCGGCGAAGCCGACGGATGAGGGGGCGACCACGCACCCGGCACCGTTCTTTCCGTAACGACGCCCCCCGGCAAAGGCGGCACACACAGGTGCCGCCCTACGCAAAAGAAACAACGTTTTGCCGTAGGGCGGGACGACCTCGGCCCGCCGTACCCAGCGACAGGCAAAATAAAAGGCCCGTTGGCCGCGAAAGGCCACCGTTCCCCCGTAGGGGCGGACGACTCTGTCCGCCCCGCCTTCTCCTTGGGGAGAAGGTGGCACGGCCAAAGGCCGTGACGGATGAGGGGGCGACAATCGCCAACTTACCGTATACCCCCGCCCCCCAAAAAAAGGAACCGCCGCATCAGCGGCGGTTCCTTTTTTACACAATACGCGCAGTCTCGCCCTCACAGCCACGACTGGTCAAACCCATAGGGCAGCAATTCCCGCAGGGCGAATTTCTTCGCCTCGCCCTTTCCGTTGAGGCAGATGACCTCCATCTCCGGCGCGAACTCCATCATCACCTGGCGGCAGGAGCCGCAGGGCACGCAGTAGTCCTCCGACCGTCCCGCAATGGCGATGCGCACGAAATCCCTGTGCCCCTCGCTCACCGCCTTGAAGATGGCGGTGCGCTCGGCGCAGATGGTGCAGCCGTAGGCGGCGTTTTCAATGTTGCACCCGGTAAACACGGTGCCGTCGCTGCATTCCAGCGCGGCCCCCACCGGGAAGTGGGAATAGGGGATGTAGGCCATGTCCAGCATGTCGATGGCCTTTTGGCAAAGCTCTTTTTCCGTCATGGGTACCACTCCTTCCGTTTTCCCTATTGTACGCCCTCGGGCCCCGTCCGTCAACCCAGCTCCGCCTGCCCGGTGTACAGCTGGTAATACCGTCCCTTCTGGTCCAGCAGCGCCTGGTGGTCGCCCCGCTCGATGATGCGGCCCTGCTCCAGCACCAGGATGGCCTGGGCGTTCCGCACGGTGGACAGGCGGTGGGCGATGACGAACACCGTCCGGCCCTCCATCAGATGGTCCATGCCCTTTTCGATCAATTTCTCCGTCCGGGTGTCGATGGAGGAGGTGGCCTCGTCCAGCACCAGCACCGGCGGGTCGCTGACCGCCGCCCGGGCAATGGCTAGCAGCTGCCGCTCGCCCTGGCTCAAGGAGCCGCCGTCGGCGGTGATCACCGTGTCATACCCCTGGGGCAGGTGGCGGATAAAGGTATCGGCGTTGGCCAGCCGCGCCGCCGCCCGGACCTCCTCGTCAGTGGCGTCCAGCTTGCCGTAGCGGATGTTGTCGGCAATGGTGCCGGTAAAGAGGTGGGTGTCCTGCAGCACCACGCCCAACGACCGCCGCAACGAGTCCTTGTCGATCTCCCGGATGTCGATGCCGTCGTAGGTAATGGTGCCCTGCTGGATGTCGTAGAAGCGGTTGATCAGGTTGGTAATGGTGGTCTTGCCCGCGCCGGTGGAGCCCACGAAGGCGATTTTCTGCCCCGGCTCGGCCCACAGCGATACGTCGTTCAATACCACCTTTTCCGGCACGTAGCTGAATACCACGTTGTGCAGCCGCACGTCGCCCCGCAGCTCCACCAGGCTGCCGTCGGGCCGCTTCCAGCCCCACCGCCCGGTGCGCTCGGTGGTCTCCCGCAGGGTGTCGCCGCCCTTTTGGAGGCGCACAATCACCGTCTTGCCCTCATTTTCCTCGGAGGGGGTGTCCATCACGGCGAACACACGCTCCGCGCCGGCGATGGCCGCCAGCATGGTGTTCACCTGCTGGCTCAGCTGCGCCACCGGCTGGCCCACCTGCCGCACGTACAGCAGGTACGCCCCCAATGAGCCCACGTCGAACATGCCGCCGATGGCGAGAAGCCCGCCGATGCAGCAGGTGACGGCGTAGTTGATTTTGCTCAGGTTGCCCATGGCGGGCATCATGGACCCGGCGTAGGCCTGGGCCGACACGGCGGCGTCCCGGTAGGTGGTGTTCAGCTCCCGGAAGTGGCGGATGGCCTTCTCCTCGTGGTTGAACACCTTGATGACCTTCTGGCCCTCGATCATCTCCTCGATGTAGCCGTTGAGGGCGCCCAGAGCCGCCTGCTGCCGCTGGAAATTCACCCGGCTTCGCCCGCCCACGGTCTTCACCACAAAGCCCATCATAAACAGGAAGAAGAACGTGATCAGCGTCAGCAGCCAGTTGAGGTACAGCATCATAGCCACCGTGGCGATAAACGTAATGGTGTTGGAGATGATGTTGGCAAAGCTGTTGTTGATCAGCTCGCTGACCGTGTCAATGTCGTTGGTAAACCGGCTCATCAGATCGCCGGACTGGTGGGTGTCGAAGTATTGCAGCGGCATGGTCTGCAATTTGGCGAATAAATCCTTTCGGATGGCCGCCACAGACCGCTGGGAGATGTGCACCATGATCCGGGCATAGGTATAGGAGCAAATAGCGGACAGGGCGAACAGTCCGCCCTGCAGCAGCAGCATCCGCAGCAGCCCTTTGAAGTCGCCGGGGATCACGTAGTCGTTCAAAATGGGCTTGAGCAGATAGCTGGTGGCCACGCTGGCCAGGGAGCTGACCGCCAGGCAGACCGCCACCAGCACCAGCGCCCCTTTGCTCTTCACCACGTATTGCAGCAGCCGCTTCACCGTGGCGCCCATGTTCTGGGGCCGCTGAAAGCCGTGCCGGTTGGGGCCGCCGCCCCGGGGAGCCTTGTTCTCAGCCATCGATGCTCACCCCCTCCTGTTGCGATTGATACACTTCCTTGTAAATCGGGCAATTTTCCATTAATTCCGCGTGGTTGCCCAGTCCCACAATGGCGCCGTCGTCCATCACCACGATAATGTCCGCGTCCATCACGGAGTTGACCCGCTGGGCGATGATCAGCTTGGTGGTGTCCGGCAGCATGGCGCGGAAGCCCTCCCGGATCTTGGCGTCGGTGGCCGTGTCCACAGCGGAGGTGCTGTCGTCCAGAATCAGCACCTTTGGCCTGCGGAGAATGGCCCGGGCGATGCAAAGCCGCTGCTTCTGCCCACCGGACACGTTGGTGCCGCCCTGCTCGATGTGGGTGTCGTACCCGTCCGGCATCTTGTCGATAAACTCGTCGGCGCAGGCCAGGCGGCTGGCCTCGCGCAGGTCGTCGTCGGTGGCGTTTTCGTTGCCCCACCGCAGGTTTTCCGCAATGGTGCCGGAGAACAGGGTGTTCTTTTGCAGCACCATGGACACCGCGTCACGCAGCGCCTCCATGGTGTAGTCCTTCACGTTGCGCCCGCCCACGGCCACACTGCCCTCTGTGACCTCGTACAGCCGCGGGATCATGCTCACCAGCGTGGTCTTGGCGCTGCCGGTGCCGCCCAAAATGCCCACCGTGGCCCCGGAGGGGATGTGCAGGTTGATGTTCCGCAGGTTCCAGCCCTCGGCGGTGGGGTGGTACTTAAAGTACACGTGGTCGAAGTCGATCTGCCCGTTTGCCACGGCAAGACCGGCCTGGGCGGTGTCGTTGGTGATTTCCGGCTGCTCGTCCAGCACCTCCACAATGCGCCGGGCGCAGGCGATGGACCGGGTCAGCATCATCATCACCATGGACACCATCATCAGACTCATCAAAATCTCGCTGGAATAGGTGAAAAAGGCCATCAGATCGCCGGAGAGCATGGTGCCCTCATACACGTAATGGCCGCCGATCCACGTCAGGGCAATGATGGTACCGCCCATCAGCGTCATCATAATGGGCATGAACGTCACCACGAAGCCGAAGGCCCGTTCCGCCGTCTCCCGCAGCTGGGTGTTCCGGCCGTCGAATTTCTCGATCTCCCGGTCCTCCCGCACGAAGGACTTCACCACCCGTATGGCGTTCAAATCCTCCTGCACCACCAGGTTCACCGCGTCGGTGCTCTTTTGCAGCGCCGTGAAAAACGGCCCCACGTACCGCACCACGATCAGCACCAGCACCACCAGAATGGGGATGCTCACCAGATACACCTGGCTCAGCTGCAAGCTGGTGCGCAGCGCCAGCACCATGGCGGTAATCAGCATCACCGGGGCCCGCACCGTAATGCGCATGCCCATAAACAGCATCATCTGCACGGCGGACACGTCGCTGGTCAGCCGGGTGATGAGGCTGGCGGTGGAAAAATGCTCAATGTTGGCGAAGCTGAAGCGCTGCACCTGCTCATATTCCGCCCCCCGGATGTTGGCGCCAAAGCCCATGGCGGCCTTGGAGGCGAACACCGCCGCCCCGATGCCGCCGCCCAGCGCCAGCAGCGAGAGGATCACCATCTTCACGCCGGTGGCCAGTATGTAGGCCCGGTCGCCGCCGGCGATACCCACGTCCACAATGTCGCTCATAGCCCGGGGCAGCAGCAGCTCCAGCACCGCCTCCGCCACCGAGCAGGCCACACCCAGCAGTATCCAGATGCGGTATCCCTTTGTATATACGGCCAGCTTGCGAATCATTGGCCTTCCTCCTTTCCCGCCAGACGCTGCGCCAGTCGCAGCAACAGCTGCCGCAGCGTGTCCAGCTCCTCGGGCGTAAAGCCCTGCTCCATAAAGTCGTTGTTCTCCTCCGCAATGGCGCAGAACACGTCGTAAAACGCCGCCCCCTGCTCCGTCAGCGTCAGAATGCGGCACCGCCCGTCGGCGGCGCTGCTTTGGCGGCGCAAAAACCCCTTTTCCTCCAACCGGGTCACGATGCCGTTCACCGTGGAGGGCTTCACGTGGAGAAATTGCTCCAGTGTCCGCTGGTTCACCGGCTCCCTGGCCTCGTGGAGGAAGGTGAGGGTGCGGCACTGTATGGGCGTCACGTCGTATTGCCGCAGGGCGTCTCCCAGCCGCTGCAAAACGCGGTGGTTGCAGTACCCCAGCAGGGGCCCCAGGTGCTGTAAGCAGTCCTGCTTGTCCATGGCCATCCCCCTTTCGCCAAATTAGTTAGTCCGCTAAAATTTCGCGAGCTAAATAATAGCACGGCCCGGCGTACCCGTCAAGGCGAAACAGGAGAGAGGGTGTAAACAAATTGTGAATACTATCACAATTCTGTTGACAGACCAGTTAGCCTCTGCTATCATCTACCCAAGACAAGAAAACCTGCCATTCTAACTTGTCCATTGTTTTTCTCTCTCTCCTTTTCAAAATGAGCGGCGGCCCACCCAACGGGGCCGCCGCTCAAATTTTATCATATAATGAAAACGGAATAATAATGGTATCCGCTTCGCGGATGATATTAATATGTGCCGCAACGGCGCCGTTTCTCCGTAGGGGCGGGGCTTACCCCAAGGGCACTGGCTCCACAGGCCGCTCATACTTCGCGGTGTGTCGCTGGCGCTGCTCCGCCCTACCCCGCCAACAGTGCCCGCCACCCCCGGTTGAATGGAACACGGCATCACCCACGTAGGGCGCGACGACCCGGCGCGCCGCAACCCGGCGTCGATTATCGTTACGCCCGGTTGAATGGAACACGGTCTCCGCGACACCGTAGGGGCGATTCACGAATCGCCCGCCACCCCGTTCCGTCCATTGCCACTCCCGTCTGCATGGCACGCGCTGATGACACCCCTCCGTAGGGGCGGGGCGCTGCTCCGCCCTATCCCGGCCCCGTCCACCGCCAACCTCGGTTGCATGGCACAAGATCACAACACCCGCCCCGCCTTCCCCCCGGGGGGAAGGTGTCACGGCCTCCGGCCGTGACGGATGAGGGGGCGGCCTTGCAGCACGTCATTCCATTGCTCACCCCAGCGCCACGTCCAGCACCATCATAATCAAAAACCCCACGCCAAAGCCCGCCGTGCCCGCCAGTCCTTTGGCCTGGGGCACCAGCTCCGCCACCACCACATACAGCATGGCCCCCGCCGCGAAGCTCAGCAGCCAGGGCATCCACCCCTCCGCCCCGGCGGCGCACAGCAGCACCGCCATGCCGAAAATAGGCTCCACCACGCCGGAGGCCGCGCCGTACAGAAAGGCCCTGCCTCGTCCCACACCCTGCTGCCCCATAGGCAGGGAGATGGCCGCCCCCTCCGGGAAATTCTGTATGCCGATGCCCAGCGCCAGGGCGCTTGCCGCCGCCAGAGAGGCGCTGTCCCGTGCCAGGGCGAAGGCCAGCCCCACCGCCATGCCCTCCGGCACGTTGTGCAGCGTGATGGCGGCCATCAGCAGCGTGTTCCGCCGCCACGTCTCCTGCCTGTGGAGCCGGGGCAGCAGGATGTCCAGCCCGGAGAGGAACACCATCCCCGCCGTCAGCCCGATGGCGCAGGGCATCCACACCGGCAGCGCCCCCTCCGCCGCCCGCGCCAGCGCCGGCAGCAGCAGGCTCCATACGCTGGCCGCCGTCATCACTCCCGCGGCAAACCCCAGCATCACCTGTTCCCACCGCCTGGGCAGCTCCCCGGCGAAGAGAAACACCGTGGCCGCTCCCAGCGCCGTCAGGGCAAAGGTAAACCCTGTGCCGGCAGCGCCCCACACTATGTTTTGCGTCGTCAAAATCCATCAGCGCCCTTATCCTGTCAGTCTGGGCAAGGGCGCACCCAGGGGCGCAAGCCTCGCCTACTCCAGTATAGGCCGCCGCCCCCACAAGGGTGACAACGCACACGGTATCGTATACTATGTACCCGAGGGACGGATGATCCGTCCCCCGGGTTTTACCAATTTGTGTTCTCCCCGTCCAGCAGAAAGCCGTCCCGGTCGTGTACCATGCCGTTTTCCACCATCTGATCCCAGGAGGTGGGCCGGTAGCGCCAGCCGGTGCCCCGCCGGGCGCCGTAGATGCTGGTGCCCGCCGTGCCGCCCAGGGTGCCGTCGGTGCCGGTGCCGTTGGTGCCGCTGCCCACCACGCCGTTCTCCGTGCCGTTGCCGGTGATACCGTTGTTGTCGCCGCCGTTGGTGCCGATGCTGCCGTTATGGTCCGTCACGCCGGGCGTCCTGTCGGTGCCGGTGGCAGGCTGCCGATCCTGCTGCCCGCACCCGCCCAACACCAGCGCGGCGCACAGGGCCAGTGCCAGTAAAGTGTGCTTCATGTTCTCTCTCCTCCCATTTTGTGGGCGTCCATGGCGCGGCCCCATCCGCAAAACGGGTCCGCCACGATGCCAATGGTAGTATGTCGCACCCTGCGGATTTTATGGCGGGGAAATGGTGGCAGCGTTGCAATCTGCTGCCGCCTATGGTACAATAAAACCATCCCACAAATGAAAACGATTTGTAATATCCTGCACAAAATCAACTATTTGTATTCAAAATAAGGAGGATTTGGCCATGCAGAAGCTGGATAAGCAGTTCCATCTCCACTGTGTGGAGGGCGACGTAGGCCGCTACGTCATCACCCCCGGCGACCCGGGCCGCTGTGAGAAAATTGCCGCCCTGCTGGATGACGCCCATTTTGTGGTGTCCAACCGGGAGTTCACCATCTACACCGGCTCGTTGCTGGGGGAGAAGGTCAGCGTCTGCTCCACCGGCATCGGCGGCCCCTCCGCCGCCATCGCCATGGAGGAGCTCCACGCCGTGGGCGCGGACACCTTCATCCGGGTGGGTACCTGCGGCG
Organism: uncultured Clostridia bacterium; assembly: GCA_946412355.1. Lineage (GTDB taxonomy): Bacteria > Bacillota > Clostridia > Oscillospirales > Oscillospiraceae > Vescimonas. The sequence goes on along the minus strand of CAMKGX010000027.1, from coordinate 15,841 downwards.
GCATCGACCTGGATGTCCAGTCCGGCGATGTGGTCATCGCCACCGGCGCCATCCGCTTCGAGCATACCAGCCGTGAGTACGCCCCCATCGAGTTCCCCGCCGTGGCGGACTTTACCGTGGCCGGCGCCCTGGTGGAAGCGGCCAACGCCCTGGGCTACCGCCACCATACCGGCGTCGTCCAGTGCAAGGACAGCTTCTACGGCCAGCACAGCCCCGCCCGTATGCCCGTCAGCTACGAACTGCTGCAAAAGTGGGAGGCCTGGAAGCGCCTGGGCGTCAAGGCCAGCGAGATGGAGAGCGCCGCCATGTTCGTGGTGGCCGCCGCCCTGGGCTGCCGCTGCGGCTCCTGCTTCCACGTCATCTGGAACCAGGAGCGGGAGGCCGCCGGCCTGGACCAGAAGATGAACGAGGACACCTCCTCCGCCGTAAAGGTAGGCGTGGAGGCCCTCCGCCGCCTCATAGAAGCCGACCGCGCCGCCGCCCGCTGAGCGGAACCCCGCCCCGCCTTCCCCCTGGGGGGAAGGTGTCGGCGAAGCCGACGGATGAGGGGGCGATGCTTGCCAAGGCCGGTTGAATGGTACACGGCAACAACAACCCACCGTAGGGCGCGACGACTCGGCGCGCCGTACCCGGTGACGGGTTTGATAAACGGCACGCTGGTTGCGAATAGGCACCGATTTTTCCCGTAGGGGCCGCCGCCTACCCCAGGGGCAATGGCTCCACCAGCCGCTCGTGCCTCGCGGAGTGTCGCTGGCGCCGGCGGCCCTGCCTTCCCCCTGGGGGGAAGGTGTCGGCGCAGCCGACGGATGAGGGGGCGACGATGGACATGGGCGGTTGAATGGCAAACGGCGCCGCCTCATCCCTGTGTAGGGCGCGACGACTCGGCGCGCCGGACCCGGTGACGGGTTTGGCAAAAGGCCCGTTGGTTGCGAATAGGCACCGATTCTATTCGTAGGGGCGGACGACTTACCCCAAGGGCACTGGCTCCACAGGCCGCTCATGCTTCGCGGTGTGTCGCTGGCGCTGCTCCGCCCTATGCCAGCGACAATGCCACAACCCCGACTGAACGGCAAAGGACAACCGCCTCCGTAGGGGCCGCCGCCCCCGGCGGCCCGCACCCCGGCAACAATATAACAATACAATAAAAAGAGGAGCGATTACCCAATCGCTCCTCTCTATTTTCGCCGCAAAACGACCTTTTTATTTTTCCAAAATATGTACGTTCAGATGGTTGTACGTCATCTCCACGCCGTACTTGTCAAAGCAGGTGCGGATGTTCTCCATCAGCGGGTAATACACGTCCCAGTACGCCGCCGCGTCGCACCAGCACCGCACGATGTAGGCGATGCTGCTCTCGCCGTAGCTGTCCACCAGCACGACGGGGGCCGGGTCGCTGTGTACCTGGGGGCACATGCCCACCGCCTCCAGCAGCGCCTGGCGCACCGTCTGGGCCGCCGCGTCGTAGGAGGCGGTCACGGTGATGTTGATGCGCCGCTTCCCCAGCCGGGTGTAATTGGTGATTCTGTCGGCGCTGAGGGAGCCGTTGGGCACCACGATCCGCAGCCCGTCGGGGTGGTCCAGGCAGGTGTGTGTCAGGTGGATCTCCGCCACCGTACCGGCGGTGGACCCGGCCTCAATGTAGTCGCCGATGGCGAAGGGGCTGGTGCCCAGCAGGATCAGCCCGCCTGCCACGTTGCTCAGCACCGTCTGCACCGCCAGCGTCACCGCCAGGCCCAGCACGCTCAGCAGCGCCACCAGTGACGTGATGGGCACGCCCAACTGGTCGGCCACCACCAGCACCGTCACCACCAGCATCAGCGTTTTCACGCCCCTGCGCAGGAAGGAACCAATGCGCTTGTCCAGCTTGCCCCGGGCCAGTATCTTGCCCATAATGGCGTCCACGATTTTCGTCACGCCCAGGCACACCGCCAGCGTGGCCAGGGTGGTCAACGCCTTGAGCAGCGTCATGTTGGTCACAACGTCGTTTACGGTTTCGGTCACAACGGTAGTATCTGTCATACTGCGCCCTCCTTGCAGCGTTTGTCACTTCATTATAATCATGTCCGGCCTGTTTGACAAGCCCATCCAAAGCCGCCCGTTTTCTCCCCCATCTATCGACATTATGGCGAAAAACGGAAAAACAGCAGCTAAACCATGGCAACATTATGAAAAACGGCAAAAAAATCAGAAAAATAATAAAATAACTCTTACATTTTGAAAAAAGCCGTGTTATAATGCCTGTCGAAATATCGCGATTTACGGAAGTAGCGGCGAAAAAGCGGGAGGCATCCATGTTTCAAATCGGAGAACTGGTGGTATACGGCGGTGAGGGCGTGTGCCGGGTGGAGAGCATCGGCGTGCCCGCCATCGCCGGCATGGATAAGCAACGGCAGTATTACACCCTGCAGCCCCTCTACCGCTCCGGCCAGGTGCTGACCCCCGTGGACACAAAGGTGCTGATGCGCCCCATCATGACGGCGGAGGCGGCCCTCGCTTTCATCGCCGCGTTGCCCGACCTGCCGCCCCAGGCGCCCCCGGAGGGCGGCATGCGTGCGGCCAAGGAGCACTACCACGCCGTCTGCGCCACCTACGACTGCGCCGCTATGGCGGCCATGATGAAGCACACCGCCCGCCGCCGCCAGTGGGCGCTGCGCCACGGCAAAAAAGTCAGCCAGCTGGACGAGCGCTTCACCAGGCGGGCGGAGGATCAGCTCTACGGCGAGCTGGCCGCCGCCCTGTCCCTGGCCCGTGACGATATGGAGACCTACATCCGCCAATCCTACCCCGCCTGGCCCACAGAATAAAAAAACCGCCCACCGGGCGGTTTTTATGTGCGCAGGCAAACGTTGATGAATTCATTCTAGCCTTCCCCCTGGGGGGAAGGTGTCGGCAAAGCCGACGGATGAGGGGGCGACGATGGCCAAGGGCGGCTGAATGGCAAACAAGGCCTTCTCCCTCCGTAGGGCGGGACCTATGTGTCCCGCCAACCCCGCTCCCAACCACCGCCAACCCTGGGCTGAACGGCACACGGTAACGACAAACCCACCGTAGGGGCGGACGACTTACCACAAGGGCACTGGCTCCACCATCCGCTCATTCTTCGCGGGGTGTCGCTGGCGCTGTCCGCCCCATCGCCTCTGCCCACCAACAACCTGGGGTGAATGGAACGCCGCAACGCGCCTGCGTAGGGCGCGACGACCCCGGCGCGCCGTACCCGGTGACGGGTTTGAGAAAGGGTGCGTTGGCTGCAAACAGGCAGCGACTTTATCCGTAGGGGCGGGGCTCTGCTCCGCCCTAACCTGCCCCAACCACCGCCAACCCGGGCTGAACGGCACACGGCAACGACAAACCCTCCGTAGGGGCGGGGCTTACCCCAAGGGCACAGGCTCCACAGGCCGCTCATGCCTCGCGGGGTGTCGCCGCCGCCCCGGCGGCCCTGCCTTCCCCCTGGGGGGAAGGTGTCGGCGCAGCCGACGGATGAGGGGGCGACGAAGCACGCATTTTCGTGATGTTGTGCCTGGGGCATAGTAGCGAAATATCTCGCTTACGCGAGATGCGATATGATTTGCTGACGCAAATAGCGATATATTCGGCTTACGCCGAATGCGATATGATATAAATCCACCCGCGCCCGCAGGCATATCGCTGGCCGTAGGCCAATATCGCGCGCGAAGCGCATATCGCAAATCCACGCAGTGGATTTATATCGCTGAAAAAAGCAGCCTCACGGCTGCCTTTTTCATGGTACGGGTAGTGGGACTCGAACCCACACGCCTTTCGGCACAGGAACCTAAATCCGGCATGTCTACCAATTCCATCATACCCGCATATCGCCACACAGTATACCACACCTTTGCCCGCCGGGCAAGGGCTCCGCAACGAAAAAACAGCCCCGGGCACAGGCCCGGGGCTGTCATCCGTTATGCCCTTATTCCTCGTCCTCGCCGCGCGCTTCCTCTGTGGGCGCATCCTCGCCGTGTGCTTCCTCCACAGGCGCGTCCTCGGCAGGGGCGTCCTGGGAAGCAGGCGCTTCCTCCGCAGGCTTCTCCTCCGCCTCCTCCGGCATGGGCACCGGCTGGGAGATCATGCTGATCTTCTTGGCCGGGGCCTCGATGGTGTTGGGCTGGGAGGGGCGGAAGGCGTTTTTGCTCACGCCGAAGTAGTCGTCCACGGCCTCCGGGTCCTTCCCCTCGATAATGGCCATCATCTCCTGACCGGTAATGGTCTCCTTCTTCAGCAGGTACGCCGCAATCTTATCCAGCAGCTCCCGGTTCTCGCTCAAAATGGCCTTGGCCTCCTCATGGCACTGGCGGAGGATCTTAATGGTCTCCCGGTCGGCGGCGGCGTAGGTCTCCTGGGCGCAGGTCATGGAGTAGCCCCCGTCCAGATACTGGCTCTGGATGGTGCCCAGGGCCATCATGTCGAATGCCTCGCACATGCCGAACCGTGCCACCATGTTCCGGGCCAGCTCCGTGGCCCGCTCGATGTCGTTGGCGGCGCCGGAGGTCATGGTGTGGCACACCAATTCCTCGCTGGAGCGGCCTGCCAGCAGCGTGCGGATCTCCGCCAGAATGTCCTCCCGGGACATGAGGAACTTCTCCTCCTCCGGCAGGTGGAGCGTATAGCCCAGGGCCCCCTGGGTGTGGGGCACGATGGTGATTTTGGAAACCGGCTGTGCGTTCTTCTGCTTGGCCGCCACCAGGGCGTGGCCCACCTCGTGGTAGGCGATGACCCGCTTCTCCTCCTCAGTGATGACGCTGCCCTTCTTCTCCGCGCCGGCGATGACCACCTCAAAGGACACCAGCAGATCCTCCTGGTTCACGGCTCTCCGGCCCTTGCGGACGGCCCGCAGCGCCGCCTCGTTCACCAGGTTGGCCAAATCGGCGCCCACAGTGCCGGCGGTGGCCTGGGCGATCTTCTCCAGATCCACGTCCTCCGCCAGATGGATGTTCCGGGTGTGTACCTGCAGCGTGGCCAGGCGTCCTGCGAAGTTGGGCCGGTCCACGGTGATCCGCCGGTCAAACCGTCCCGGCCGCAGCAGCGCCTTGTCCAGCACCTCGGGCCGGTTGGTGGCGCCCAGCACGATGACGCCCTTGCTGGGGTCGAAGCCGTCCAGCTCCGCCAGCAGTTGGTTCAGTGTCTGCTCCCGCTCGTCGTTGCCGCCGAAGCGCCCGCCGTCACGGCTCTTGCCGATGGTGTCGATCTCGTCGATGAAGATGATGCACGGGGCCACCTTGGCGGCCTCCTTGAACAGGTCACGGACGCGGCTGGCGCCCACGCCTACGAACATCTCCACAAAGTCGGAGCCGGAGATGGAGAAGAACGGCACCCCCGCCTCGCCGGCCACGGCCTTGGCCAGCAGCGTCTTGCCGGTGCCGGGGGAGCCCACCAGCAGCGCGCCCTTGGGCAGCTTGGCGCCGATGGCGGTGTATTTCTGGGGGTTGTGGAGGAAGTCGATGATCTCCTCCAGGCTCTCCTTGGCCTCGTCCTGGCCCGCCACGTCCTTAAAGGTGACGCCGGTGGACCGCTCCATATACACCTTGGCGTTGCTCTTGCCCACGTTGCCGATGCCGCCGATGCCGCCGCCGCTCTTGCTGATGAAGCGGAACAGCAGCATAAAGCCTCCCACCATGATGATGGCGGGCAGGATATACAGCACCATGAATTCCAGCAGCGGGCTCATCTGGGCCTTGTAGTAGCCGGTGTATTCCACGCCGTGCTCCTTCAAAAGGGGCAGCAGATCGTCGTCCTGGAGCTGGGTGGTAAACAGCGTCAGCGGCGTATCCTCGGTGTTGGTGTAGCTCTTGGGCTCTGCGTCGCTGCCGGGGGTCTTGTCCTCGGTGTACACGTAGCCATCCACGGGCTTTACATAAATCACGCCGTCCCGGAACAGCACGCTCTTGGCGTTGCCCTCCTCCACCAGGGTGATAAACTGGCTGTATTTCACCTCATGGCTGGTGGACTTGTTGGCGGTGTTCTGGCTGTACGCGCCGATGTAGTTCATGATCACCGTCACCACAATGGCCCAGGCCACCAGGGTCAGCACGCCGCGCATGCGGCTGTTTTTATTGTTATTGTTCTGGTTGTTCTTGTTGTTCTGGTCCTGATTCACGGTCTAACCTCCTTTTCATGGGGTTCCCGGCCAGTATAGCACAATTCCGCCACCCCCACAAGCACGGCGTACCGTCATTTTCTGTAAAATTTCTATGAAGGGCGGCGCAGCCCGGGCGGATTACTTTTCCACCTGCCGGGGTAAACTCATGATAAACGCCGAGGGGAGGTGAAGCGAATGAATCCCTGGGCCGCCTTTTTTCTGGGCCTGCTGCTGGGCGGCGTCACCGGCGTGGTGACCATGTGCCTGTGCATCGTCAGCGGCTGGAACGACCGCCATCTGGAATAACGCAACCGGCCCGCCGCTCCGGGATCATACAATCCCAAAGCGGCGGGCGGTGTTTACATTATTATGGCAGCACCGCACAACCCGTCTTCGGCGCCTCCCGGAAAATTTGTGCCCTGGTCTCGTCACTTTTTCTTGCAATACACAAAGTATTCCTGCGAAAAAGTGACTTCACCAGAACCCAAATTTTTCTCGGGATTCGCTCTCGTCGAGTTATGCGGTGTTGCCTTAAGCGTTTCAGCGGATTATTTCCACTTCCACTCCGTGACCTCCGGCAGATCCACGCCGTACTGGGCGATATACTGCCGATGCTCCACCAGCTTGTCCTCCATCTGCTGCACCAGGTACGCGCCCCGGTTGCCCAGCTGGGGCAGGTTGTAGATGGCGGCCATCACCAGGTTGAAGCGGTCGAGCTTGTTCAGCACCCGCATGTCAAAGGGCGTGGTGATGGTGCCCTCCTCCATATAGCCCCGGACATGGATGTTCTTGTTGTGCCGCTTGTAGGTCAGCTCGTGGATCAAGCTGGGATAGCCGTGGAAAGCGAAGATAATGGGCTTATCCCGGGTAAAGAGCAGGTCGTACTCCTGCTGGCTCATGCCGTGGGGATGCTGGGTGTCGCTCTGCAGCCGCATCAGGTCCACCACGTTTACCACCCGGATTTTCAGTTCCGGGAAGGCGTCCCGGAGAATGGTCACCGCCGCCAGCGTCTCCAGGGTGGGGGTGTCGCCGCAGCAGGCCATCACGATGTCCGGCTCCTGACCCTGGTCGGTGCTGGCCCACTGCCAGATGCCGATGCCCTGGGTGCAGTGCTTCACCGCCTGTTCCATGGTCAGCCACTGGGGCCGGGGGTGCTTGGAGGCCACGATGCAGTTCACATAGTTGCGGCTGCGGACGCAGTGGTCAAAGCAGCTCAACAGGCAGTTGGCGTCCGGCGGCAGGTAGAGACGCACCACGTCCGCCTTCTTGTTCACCATGTGGTCCAGGAAGCCGGGGTCCTGGTGGGTAAAGCCGTTGTGGTCCTGCTGCCACACGTTGGAGGCCAGCACGTAGTTCAGCGAGGCGATGGCATGGCGCCAGGGCAGCTGGCTGCATACCTTCAGCCACTTGGCGTGCTGGGAGAACATGGAGTCCACAATGCGGATAAAGGCCTCGTAGGAGTTGAAGAAGCCGTGGCGGCCGGTGAGCAGATAGCCCTCCAGCATACCCTGGCACACGTGCTCAGACAGCATGGAGTCCATCACCCGCCCGTTTTCGTCCAGGTGGTCGTCGGTGTCGTACACGTCGCCGTTCCACGCCCGGTCGGTGACCTCAAACACGGGGTTTAAGCGGTTGGAGGTGGTCTCGTCGGGGCCGAAGGAGCGGAAGTTGCGCTCTTTCTCGTTCAGTTTGTAGATGTCCCGGACGAACTTGCCCAGCTCCGCCATGTCCTGGGCCTCCACGCTGCCGGGGAAGGGCACCTCCACGCCGTACTGCCGGAAGTCGGGCATCCGCAGGTCCCGCATCAGCTGTCCGCCGTTGGCGTGGGGGTTGGCGCCCATGCGGCTCTTGCCCTTGGGGGGCAGGTCCCGCAGCTCCTGCACCGGCGCGCCGTCCTTGTCGAACAGCTCCTCCGGCCGGTAGCTCTTCAGCCACGTCTCGATCTGCCGGATGTGCTGGGCGCTGTCGGGCTGGATGGGCACCTGGTGGGCCCGCCAGTAGTCCTCCACCTTGGCCCCGTCCACGTAGTCCGGGCCGGTCCAGCCCTTGGGGGCGCGGAGGACGATCATGGGCCACCGGGGGCGGTCCTTGCAGCCCTCCTCACGGGCGGCCTTCTGGTAGCGGAGGATCTTCTCGATGCACTCGTCCATGGTGTCCGCCATCAGCCGGTGCATCTTCTCGGGGTCGCTGCCCTCCACGAAATGGGGCTCCCAGCCGCAGCCCAGGAAGAACTGCTCCAGCTCCTCGTGGGGAATCCGGGCCAGCACCGTGGGGTTGGCGATCTTGTAGCCGTTTAGGTGGAGAATGGGCAGCACCGCGCCGTCGGTCTCGGCGGAGAGGAACTTGTTCAGCTGCCAGGAGGTGGCCAGAGGGCCCGTCTCCGCCTCGCCGTCGCCCACCACCGTGGCGGCAATGAGACCCGGGTTGTCGATCACCGCGCCGAAAGCGTGGGCCAGGGAGTAGCCCAGCTCGCCGCCCTCGTTGATGGAGCCGGGGGTCTCCGGCGCCACGTGGCTGGGGATGCCGCCGGGGAAGGAGAAGCGCTTGAACAGCCTCTGCATGCCCTCCCGGTCCTGGCTGATGTCGGGATACACCTCCTGGTAGCTGCCGTCCAGCCAGTCCTGTGCCACCATGGCGTTGCCGCCGTGGCCGGGGCCGGAGATGTAGATCATGTCCAGGTCAAATTCCTTGATGGCCCGGTTCAGATGGGTGTAGATGAAGTTCTGGCCCGGGCAGGTGCCCCAGTGGCCCACAATCTTCTTCTTGATATGCTCGGCGGTCAGCGGCTGCTCCAGCAGGGGGTTGTCCAGCAGGTAGAGCTGGCAGGCGGTGAGATAGTTGGCAGCCCGCCAGTACTTGTCCATTACCCGCAGCTCCGCGTCGGTAGCCGGGGTGCGCGTCAGCTTTGACATAGCGTGTCCTCCGTTTTTTTGTAAATGGGCGGCCTGTGCCGCCGCCTGTTATTATATCCCATCCCGGTGGAATTTTCCATCCTCTTTTGCGCCTTACATCATGAAATTTTCCCGGGGAAAAGGGCGTCCCTTGTCTTTTTTCCAAATTTTCCGCAAATGGCTTTTCCTGGGCCTGCTTTTATGGTATACTATTACGGAATATCGGCAGTTGCCCCCGGGGCGCTGCGCCACATTATATATGACCTTGAGGTATGCGTATGAGAGAAAAAGACACCGCCCGCCCCGCCCTCGAGGCGGAGGCCGACGGCATCATCGAGGGCCGCAACGCCGTCATTGAGGCCCTGCGCCTGGGCACCCCCATCGACAAAATCTATCTCATGAAGGGCGACACCGACAAGACCCTGGGCCACATCGCCTCCAAGGCCCGGGCCGCGGGCATTGTGGTGGTGGACGCGGACAAGCGGAAGCTGGACGCCATGTCCCGCACCCATTCCCACCAGGGCGTCATCGCCCTGGGCGCCGTCCGGGAGTACGTCACCGTGGAGACCATTCTGGAAGCCGCCGCCGCCAAAGGGGAGAAGCCCCTGGTGGTGGTGTGCGACGAGATTTCCGACCCCCACAATTTAGGCGCCATCCTCCGCACGGCGGAGTGCGCCGGAGCCCACGGCGTCATCATCCCCAAGCGCCGCAGCGCGGGTCTCACTGCCATCGTGGCCAAAACCTCCGCCGGCGCCGTCAGCTACGTGCCGGTGGCCCGGGTGGCCAACGTGGCCGCCACGCTGAACGATTTGAAAAAGCAGGGCCTCTGGGTCTTCGGCACTGCCGCCGACGGCACCACCTCCCTCTATGACGCCGACCTGAAGGGCGGCGCCGCCATCGTCATCGGCTCCGAGGGCGACGGCATGAGCCGCCTGGTGGCCGAGACCTGCGATTTCCTCGTCAGCATCCCCATGAAGGGCCGCATCTCCTCCCTTAACGCCAGCGCCGCCGCCGCCATCTTATTGTATGAGGCCGTGCGCCAGCGTTTATAACAACGCCTGGCAAAAAAACATTTTGAGGTAATCCATGGGTAGAGAGCAGGACAAACAGCTATATGAAACCCTGCGCCGCACCGGTGAGCTGCTGCAAAACGTCCGGCCGGTGGAGGGGGAGAGCTACACACTGGAGTCGATTTTAGCGGAATTCGGCTCCGGTGCGGCGGAGCCTGCCCTCACGTCCGACCTGCCCGCCGACGACACCGCCGAGCTGTACGCCCCCCAGCAGGAGGAGACGCCCCCTGTGGAGGACACCGCCATGGCGGACAAAAAATCCCTGCGCTCCCTGCTGCGCTTCCCCCACCGCCCCGCCCGCCCGGCAGAGCCGGAGGAGCCGGAGGAGCCCCCCGCCATCGAATCAGACGATTCCGCCCCTGCCGCCCCGGCGGAGGACATCCCCGACCGTGTCCGTGTCCGTGACGTGATGTGGGACACGGTGGACAGCGCCATGGCGGAAAATGACGACGGCATCCTGCCGCCCCGGGAATCCCTGGGGCAGCGCATCCGCCGCCTGCTGACGCCGAAAAATGAGAAGCAGCGTGAAGCCCGCGATCCCCAGGACACCGAGGAGCTGTGGGCTCCCGCCCCCCGGCGGGAGGCGCCCCTGCCCCCGGAGCCGGAGCCCGACGACGCCCTGCGCGTGGAGCGCCGGCAGCTCAAGCACCTGCGGCGCTTCACCCTCCTGGCTGCCATCCCCGCCCTGTGCCTGTGCGTGTTGGCGGTGCTGGAAGCCTTCTCCTGGCTGCCGGACATCTGGTGGGATGACGATGTCATCCGCTGCGCCACCCTGGCCGCCGCCCTTGCCATCACCGCCCTCCTCAGCCCCGACGTGTGGCGCGCCGCCTTCGCCGGGCTGCCAAAAGGCGCGTTCCGCTGCGAGTTTGCCGCCGCCTTGACCACCGTGGTCACCCTGGCCGCCTGCATCGGCGGCGCCGTGGGCTTCGGCATGAGCCAGTCCCCGGCCGCCGCAGCCGCCGCCGTGCTGTCCTGGCTGTGCCAGTGGGGCATCTTCCTGCGCACCTCCGCCCGCCGCCAATCGTTCCATCAGGCCGCCGTGGGCCTTACGCCCCCTTACGTGGTGGGCCCCACCGCCGCCGGCGCCTGCAAGCAAAAGGGCACCCTCCACGGGTTCTATCACCTGTCCGACCGGCCCGACCAGCCCGCCCTCTGGCAGCGTTACACCGTGCCCATGCTGCTGCTGGCCGCCACGGTGCTCTCGCTGCTCACCTGCCTGACCCACCACGCCATGTACCGCTTCCTGTGGGTGTGGTCCACCATGCTGTGTGCCTGCGTACCCCTGGGCATGCCCCTGTTTTTCCCCCTGCCCATGGCCTGGCTGCAGCATCGCCTCAGCCGCAGCGGCGTGGCCCTGGCGGGCTATGCCGGTGCCCGGGCTGTCAGCCGTGGCCGCCGCCTGGTGGTCACCGAGGGGGATCTGTTCCCTCCCGGCACCGTGGCCTTCAACGGTTATAAGGTGTTCGGCGAGGAGCGGCTGAAAATGCTGTCCTATGCCGCCGCCGTGTCCCATGCCGCCGGCAGCAGCCTCTATCCCCTGTTCGCCCAGCAGCTGGCAGGGGAGGGGGGCTTCCGCTCCCAGTGTGAGGACCTGCAGTATTATGAGGACGGCGGCGTAGGTGGCACCATCCACGGCGAGACGGTGCTCATGGGCAGCGCCTACTTCATGCGCCGCCGCCATGTGGCCCTGCCCCACGATTTGAAGCTGCAAACCGGCGTCTTCCTGGCGGTGGACGGCGTGCTGTGCGCCATCTTCGTCATCAAATACCAGCCCTCCCGCAACGTGGAGTGGGCCCTCCGGGCGCTGAAACGCGCCCGCCTCCGGCCGGTGCTGGCGGTGCGCAGCGGCAACGTGACCCCCCGGCTTTTGAAGCGCAAATTCGCCGTGGACGCCCATCCCATTTACCCCGACGTGTCCACCCGCCTGGCCCTGTCCGACACGGTGGAGAGCCGTGGCGATATGGCCTGCGCCCTGGTGTACCGCGAGGGCCTCATGCCCCTGGTGGAGGCGGTGGTGGGCAGCAAGCGGCTTCTCACCGCCTGCCGCGTGTCCTCCGTTCTGGGCCACCTCACCGGCGTCACCGGCCTGCTGCTGACCTATTATTTCGTGTCCGTGGCCGCCTTTGCCACCCTCACGCCCCTGCATCTGCTCTCCTTCGCCCTGCTGGGCCTGCTGCCCACGGTGCTGGTGGCGGGTCTGGTACGCCATTTTTAACAAATCCCACCGCCATGATTGGTGAATAGTTCTAAAAATGGCGCCCTTCCGAAAAATAATGTTGTCAGCCCCGGGAAAGTGAGATATAATTTCTATGTTGAGCTTTTAGAGTGCGGCACCATGCCGCGCTGATGAAATGAAGGGAGATACACCACTATGACTGCTAATGACATTCGCAATGTCGCGCTGCTGGGCCACGGCGGCTCCGGCAAGACCTCTCTTGCCGAGCAGATGCTGTACATGACCAAGGGCACCGACCGCCTGGGCCGCCCCGCTGACGGCAACACCGTCTGCGACTACGACGCCGAGGAGATCAAGCGCCAGATTTCTATTTCCCTGGCCTTCGCCCCCGTCAAATATAAGAACGTCAAGATCAATCTGATGGACGCCCCCGGCAACTTCGACTTCGCCGGCGAGGCTGTCTCCGCCCTGCGCGGCGCCGAGTGCGCCGTCATCGTGGGCGCCGCCAAGGACGGCCTCAGCGTGGGCATGGAGCGCACCTGGAAGATGCTGGGCAAGAAGCCCCGCATGATTTTCATCAACCGCGTGGAGGAGGCCAACGCCGACTATCAGGCCTGCTTCGACGCCATCCACGCCAAGTTCGGCACCGCCATCGCCCCCATCGTGGCCCCCGTCATCGACAACAATAAGGCCGTCACCGCCGTGGTGGACCTGCTGCACAACAAGGCCTATAACGCCAAGGGCGAGTGCCCCATCCCCTCTGAGGTAGCCGACGAGGTGGAGGCCCTCCGCGCCGAGCTGATGGAGGCCGCCGCCGGCGCCGACGAGGAGCTGATGGAGAAGTTCTTTGAGACCATGGAGCTGTCCGCGGAGGATATGGCCAAGGGCCTGAAGATCGGCGTGCGCGACGGCAGCGTCTGCCCCGTGCTGTGCGGCAGCGCCGTCACCGGCATGGGCGTGGAGATGCTGATGCAGACCATCGTGGACCTGGTGCCCGTGGCCACCGATATGCCCGCCGTCCCCGCCAAGGATGATAAGGATAACGACATCCAGGTGGCCTACGATCCCAACGGCCCCACCGCCGCCATCGTGTTCAAGACCATCTCCGACCAGTACGGCAAGTACTCCATGATCAAGGTCATCCGCGGCAAGGTTACCAGCGATATGTCCCTCTATAACCCCACCACCAACAGCACCGAGAAGCTGGGCCGCCTGTACGCCATGAAGGGCAAGAAGGGCGAGGAGATCAAGGAGATCTGCTGCGGCGACATCGGCGCCATCGGCAAGATGGACAAGGTCAAGACCGGCGACACCCTGTGCGACGGCAAGAACGTGGTGGTCTTCGCCCCCATGGCCTACGCGGCCCCCTGCTATGAGCGGGCCATCTCCCCCAAGGTCAAGCAGGAAGTGGAGAAGATGGGCACCGGCCTGAACAAGCTGAACGAGGAGGACCCCACCTTCCACGTCACCAACAACGCCGAGACCCACCAGACCGTTATCTCCGGCGCCGGCGATATCCAGATCGACGTGCTGTGCGCCAAGCTGAAGTCCCGCTTCGGTGTGGACACCGAGCTGGCCACCCCCCGCGTCCCCTACCGTGAGAAGATCCGCTCCCGCGTGGAGAAGCGGGGCCGCTATAAGAAGCAGACCGGCGGCAGCGGCCAGTTCGGCGACGTGGTCATCACCTTCGAGCCCCAGAACGAGCAGGAGGATATGATCTTCGAGGAGGCCGTGTTCGGCGGCTCCGTGCCCAAGAACTACTTCCCCGCCGTGGAGAAGGGCCTGCGCAAGTGCTGCCAAAGCGGCGTGCTGGCGGGCTACCCCGTGGTGTTCCTGAAGGCCACCTTGACCGACGGTTCCTACCATCCTGTGGACTCCTCCGATATCGCCTTCCAGTTGGCTGCGGGCCTTGCCTTCAAGGATGCTCTGCCCGAGGCCAAGCCCGTGCTGATGGAGCCCATCGGCGAGCTGAAGGTCACCGTGCCCGACAGCTTCGTGGGCGACGTGATGGGCGACCTGAATAAGCGCCGCGGCCGCGTCATGGGCATGAACCCCACCGGCGACGGCGAGACCGTGCTGGAGGCCGAGGTGCCCATGGCCGAAATGACTTCCTACGCCATCGACCTGCGCTCCATGACCCAGTCCCGCGGCACCTTCACCTTCTCCTTCGTGCGCTACGAGGATTGCCCCGCCGCCGCCCAGGAAAAGGCCATCGCCGAGGCCAAGGCCATGCAGGAGGCCGAGGACAAGTAATCCCCGGGTTATCCATTCAAATCCATACCAAAAAAGGCCGCCCACCGGGCGGCCTTTTCCCGCCTTCCCCCACGGGGGGGGCTGCGGAATGTTATTCCTTCCATCACCAACAGAGCCACATGGGATAATCGCCGCGTGGTTTGCGGCGCGCCGAGGTCGTCGCGCCCTACGGCGGGATTTGACGCCGCCTGCCATCCATTCGGCCGTTTTGGAGGGCGTTACCGTGTCCGGGCCGCCGGGCGCCAGTGACGGCCCGCGAGGTACGAGCGGCTGCCGGAACCAGTGCCCTTGGGGTAGGCGGCGGCCCCTACGGCGAGAACGCAGGTGGCGGTTCTTCTGTAGGGGCGCTTCATGAAGCGCCCGACTGTGCGGCGGCGGGGCTGCGGAAAGGCATCATCAGTTGCGAGCGGTCACAGTATTTCGTAGGGCGCGACGACCCCGGCGCGCCGTGACCCGGTAACAATCACCGCCAATGGCGGGTGAATGGCACACAGAAACATAAACCACCCGCCTTCCCCTCGGGGGGCTGTGCCCGAAGCGCCGCCGGCGGCGGATAAAGCGAGGGCACAGCCAGGCAGCGGCCCGGTTGCCATGGCCCAACGGGCCTGGGAACCGGATGCCGCAACATGGGCAAGAGGTGGCACGGCCTGCGGCCGTGACGGATGAGGGGGCGACGCCCGCCCACTCCCCCTCTCCCTCCCTCCCCCTCCCCACAATTCCCCCAAAAAAGTGACATTTGCACCTTTTCTTTCCCCGGCTTTTATGGTATACTGTCCCCGTATTCCGGGGCCCCGGGGCCCCGCCGTTCCCCATTCTACGACATATAATAAAATGGAGGGTTTTACTATGAAAAAGTGGGTATGTTCCGTTTGTGGTTATGTGTATGAGGGCGACACCGCCCCCGCCCAGTGCCCCATCTGCCATGTGGGCGGCGACAAGTTCGTGGAGCAGTCCGCCGGCCTGAGCTGGGCCGCCGAGCACGTGGTGGGCGTGGGCAAGTCCTTCGGCCCCGACGTCCCCGCCGAGGTGCAGCAGGAGATCATCGAGGGCCTGCGCTCCAACTTCCAGGGCGAGTGCAGCGAGGTGGGCATGTACCTTGCCATGGGCCGCGTGGCCGCCCGTGAGGGGTATCCCGAGATCGCCCTGTACTGGGAGAAGGCCGCCCTGGAGGAGGCCGAGCACGCCGCCAAGTTCGCCGAGCTGCTGGGCGAGGTGCTGACCGATTCCACCAAGAAGAACCTGCAGATGCGCGTGGACGCCGAGAACGGCGCCACCCAGGGCAAGACCGACCTTGCCAAGCTGTGCAAGAAGTACAACCTGGACGCCCTGCATGACACCATCCACGAGATGGCCCGCG
>CAMKGX010000026.1 GCA_946412355.1 uncultured Clostridia bacterium | reverse complement strand
AGAGTTCATGCAGATCCTGAACGCAGCTTAAAAACCACAGGCTGAAAAGAGCAGAACCGCCCGCACGAATAGAGCGCAGAAGAACAGAAATAGAAAGCCCCAAACCCGAGAAAGTGTGCGGCGTGCGGCCCACCCTGCTCCGCCCGCCCTACGGGGAATATGACGACCACGTCATCGCCGCCATACGCAGCATGGGGATAGAGCCCATCCAATGGGACGCTCTCCGAAAAGCAAAAGGAAATATTCGAGGACTACATGACCGCCCAGCGGGAAGTCAATGTGATAACCGATTGCGAGACTTTTTGCCTTGCTTTCAAGCTTGGTGCAAAGATCATGCTGGATGTGCTGACGGAAGGCGAGATACGAGAGCTTTAGGGCCCGATTGAAACAAGGCTTGTGGACAATGTTCCACAAGCCTTGTTTTCTCAACTTATGTGTCATTGCTCCTGACACATGATCGTGAAAATTTCAAAATGAACCATCGCGGGTGTTCCTCATACGATTGCAATTTCAGCTTCGCCAGTCAGATCATCGTCTGTTGCGCTTACCTTGACTGTTCCGGCCTCACCCGCGCGGACGACGGCCAGAGACCGGCCATAATAGGTGGTGAAGCTGCCGGTGTGGTACTGCTCCTCCGTGCAGGGATTCGCCGATCCGAAGGCCAGCAGTTCGCCGCCCTCGACGGTAACGGTCAGCTTCCGGTCGGCGTTGGATTCCACGACGCCGTTGGCGCCCTCGATATTCACCGGGACATAGACGATCTCACCGGGCTTGACCGTGGTCTTCTCCGGACGCACAGCCACACCAAAGGGACCGGAGGCGGAGACAAGCTCGCTGCGGCCGGTCTCGCGGCCGGAGGCATCGTAGGCTACCGCTGTGACCGTGCCGGGAGCGTATTTGACATTGAAGAGCGTCTTGCACTCCTTCACTTTCTGTTTGCCGACAGATTTTCCATTGATGAGCAGCTCCACCAGCGCCTGATCGGAATAGACCTCCACCTCGGCCTTGTTGCCCTTGCAGCCTGCCCAACTCCAGCTCAGGATTGCGTTGGTGCCGCGCCAGACGGATTTCGATGGACGCACACCGGGGTGGTTCACCGGGCGCACCGCGATCACGGGATTCTGCTCCAGTCCCCAGACCGTGGAGGCAAATTTGCAGCTGCCATCCGGGATGCCGAGGATGTCAATGACACCCGCGCCCGCAAGGAGCCACGGATAGGGTCGGTTGAAGGGCATGCCGCCGGTGTAGCTCCACGCGCCGATGCCCGCCTCGCCCAGATAGTCCCAGCTGGTCCACATGAAGTCACCCACGAGATAGGGGTACTTCTTCACCATCTGCCAGTTCTTCCAGATGTCCTGCGGGAAGGTCTCGCTGCCGAAGAGCACGCGGTTGGGGTGCGCCTTCTCCTCCAGCGGGTAGCGGCCGGAGGCGTAGTTGTAGCCCGCGATGTCCAAAGAATCGAGGAAGGGCGTAGTGACGGCGTCGATCTTTTTGGAGTTGCCGCTCTTGTTCATGCCGGAACCGACAAAGGAGGCGATGATGTTGAATATCAGGCTGGCGTTTTTGCCCTCTTTCTCCTCCACGCTCTTTCCGCCGCCGTCGGGCTGCTCGCCATCTTTATACAGTGCGTTGCCCTTGGCCGTCCTGCCCATGATCATCAGGTTTGTGCCGCAGGTGACCGGGCGGGTAGCATCGAGCTTATGGCACAGCTCTATCAACTTTTTGCCGTAGCCCAAACCCTTTTGCTCGGCGGGCTCACCCACCTCGTTGCCGATGGAATAGAGGATGACGGAGGGATGATTGAAGTCCCGCTCCACCATACTCGTCACGTCGGCTTCCCAGCACTTCTCAAAGTCTTTTCCGTAGTCGTGCGGGTTCTTGCGGTTGTACCACATGTCGAAGGTCTCGTCCATAACGTACATGCCGAGCCTGTCGCAGGCGTCCAGCAGCGCCTTGGAGGCGGGGTTGTGGGAGGAGCGGATGGCGTTGAAGCCGTTCTCTTTCAAAATGCGCACACGGCGTTCCTCGCTCTCGGCGTAAGTCGCCGCGCCGAGGATGCCGCTGTCGTGGTGGACGCAGCCGCCGCGCAGCAGCGTCTCTTTTCCGTTGATGAACAGCCCTTTATTCGACCAGGTGATCTGACGGATGCCGAAGGGAATCTCCATCGTATCGCCCTCACCAGCCGCGATTTTGGCAGTATAGAGATAAGGCGTTTCGTCGCTCCAGAGCTTTGCGTCGGGGATCGTCAGTTCAAAGCTCGTGCCCTCGCCACTGACGCCCTCGACCTCCGCCTTGACGGAAACGGGGCTTTCGATCTTCACCACGGCCGGGTCAATGCTCACGGTGGAGATCTTCACGCTCTCGGGGCGCAGGCCGCCCTTTTCACAGACATGCAGCCACACCGGGCGGTAGATGCCGGAACCGGAGTACCAGCGGGAGTTGGGGAGCCTGGAGTTATCCGCCACAACGGTGAGTGTATTCTCTTCGCCATAGGCAAGGCCGTCCAGCTCCACGAAAAAGCCGGTGTAACCGTAGGGATGGAAGCAGAGCTCTTTCCCGTTGAGGGAGACCGTCGCATTCTTATACACGCCCTCAAACTCCACGAGGATCGTTTTGCTCTCCCACTCTGCCGGAGCGGTGAAGGTTTTTTCATAGGTATAGACGCCGCCGGGGAAATAGCCATGTCCGCCGTTTGACATGTCTGCCCCGCGCTTCTCGACTATCTGCGCGTCGTGCGGCAGGGTGACGGGCTGGCCGTTGCAGGTCCAGTCGGTGTTAATAGAAATGATTTTCACAGCGTATCTCCATTCGTCCGGATGATCTCCGCATAGTAGCGTGCGGAGTCCTTGATCGTCCGCTTCTGCGTGGTATAGTCCACATGGATCAGACCGAAGCGCGGGCCGTAGCCGCTGCACCACTCAAAGTTATCCATGATGCTCCAGTGCTGATAGCCAAGCACCGTGATTCCCTCATCCACAGCGCGTTTCAGTCCGCCGAGAAAGTCTTGCAGGAAGGTCTTGCGGATCTCGTCATGGACGCAGCCATCCGGCCCCACCTCGTCGGGATTGGCCATGCCGTTTTCCGTGACCATGACGGGCAGATGATAGCGCTCCCAGTACTGGCGAATCGTCCAGTAGAGGCACCTGCCGTCGATGACCCAGTCCATCATGGTCTTTGGCAGTTTTTCCGTATCATAGCCCTTTTTGTTCAGCAGCGGGTTGGAGGGTTGATAGACATTGACGCCCACGAAATCCAGCGGCGCGGAGATGATTTTCAGATCCTCTGCACAGAGCTTTTTTCTCAACATGGGGCTGGCCTTGCCCAGCGCAATGGGATCCATGTACAGGGCGTTGCTGCCCTCGCCGACCTGCGTTTCAAAGGACTTTATCGCCGCATCCCGCAGGCCAGCCGCGTCCTCGCTGTCGGGAATGTAGGTGGTGGCCGCCATGGCGAGACCGATCTTCGGCGCAGTTTTGGCGATTTCGCGGATGAGTGTCACAGCCTTGCCGTGGGCCAGCAGCATGTGCCGCAGGCAGTTTTTATAGGAGAAGATCGCGTGCTTGAAAGGCGCGAAGCTGCCCATGACGTAGGCCATCATGATAAAAACAGAAGGCTCGTTGAAGGTCATCCAGTACTGTACGTCGCCCGAGAGGGCGTCCACCACAACCTTGACGTAGTCCAGATACCAGTCGATGATCTTCGGATTCTTCCAGCCGCCCTCCTTGTCCGTCCAAAGGGGCAGGTCCCAGTGATACAGAGTCACCAGCGGCTCGATCCCGGCAGCCTTGAGTTCGGCAATCAGTTCCTTGTAAAACGCGATGCCCTTGGGATTGACCACGCCCTTTTCGGGCATGATGCGGCACCAGGAAACGGAGAAGCGGTAGCTCTTCAGCCCCAGCTCCTTCATCAGCGCTACGTCCTCCTTGTAGCGATGATAGTGATCGCAGGCCACATGGCAGGTTTCACCGTTCTTGATGTGCTTGCCGGCCACGTCCCAGATGCTGGGACACTTGCCGTCTTCATTCCATGCGCCCTCGATTTGTGCGGCTGCACTGGCCGCGCCCCACAGAAAGTCTTTGGAAAAGCTCATATGTTGCCCCTTTCTGAAAACGGCGGCGGATGGTTCCGCCGCCGTTTGTTCTTATCCTGTCAGTTTTCTTCCGCCTTGTGGAGTGCTTCACGCATTTCGGCGCGCACGTCGTTGGTAATGGGATAGTGGCGCTCGATCAAGTATGCGACCACACCCAGCACGAAGGGAATGAGCCCCATGATCACGATGAACCAGTTGAGCATGACGGGCATTTGGCTCAGCTCGCCGACGAAGTCGCCGGTCTCGGAGTCGACCACGTAACCGATCCCTGCCAGCATAAAGCCGACCACGCTGGCACCAATGGCGTTCTGGGCCTTGGCGAGGAAACGGTTGACCGCGTTGCAGAGTGCGGAGCGATCCTTGCCGTTTTTATAGATCTCGTAGTCCATGATCTCAATGTCGATTGTGGAGCCGGGAATATAGCCCATGCCGACAGCCGTTGTGACGATGGCGACGCAAACCAGGAAGAGCCAGGGCATTTTGGGCAGAATGCCGAGGACCTGCAGCAGGAACAGAATCCCGCAGGGGATCGCCTGGAACAGCAGGAGGATCCGCATATACTTCATGGGATCACCGATTTTTTTCATAATCGGCGTGGCGATCAGCGTACCGCCCACAAGAGGCACAAACATCAGCATGGAGCAGATACCGGTGTAGAGAGCAAGCCGGTCGTTGTCCACAGTACCGGTCGTCAGATCGGCGCAGAGGCCCCACTTCACGTAGTAGACCATCGTGGCGAAGAGGAAGGTCCAGATAAAGCCGGAGAAAAGCGCCGCTGTGACGTTGATGCGCAGAGCGTCGTTCTCCTTCAGGAGCTTGAAGATATCCGTGATCTTGACCTGCTCTTCCTCGTCCCGCTCGGCGTGATGGCGCTCACGCACCAGGCCGATGCCGATGAGGGAGATGACCGTGGTGATCAGCAGCAGTCCGACCACGACCAGGCCGAAGGAGGTGTGCATGTTTCCGACCGTATTGTTGACGCCGTTGACCATCACGAGCAGCACAGCGGTGACCATACCGGTCATCATGGAGACGATACGCGGGGCGATCAGCAGCTTGCCGCGTTCATTCTGGTCCAATGTCAGCGTGCGGAAAATCAGGTTCGGTGCGTAGAAGGAAGAACCGATATCGTACAGAAGATAAAAGAAGATGACCCAGATCACGGCGACCACGGGGCTGACGCCCTGGGGAATGAAGAACAGCGCGCCAACGCCGATCAGTGCCGAGAAGATCGAGAGGATGATGAAAGGCTTGTACTTGCCGTATTTGCCGACCTTGGCCCGGTCCATGATCCAGCCCTCGATGGGGTCGTTGACCGCGTCAAAGATACGGGAGAACAGCAGCACGCTGGAGCCCACGATCGCACCGAATGCGCCGAGGCCCGCATAGTCCGTGAGGTAAAGCAGGAAAAACGAGGTCATCAGGGCTGCCGCCAGACCGTCGGTCAGGCCCATGGTCGCGGTTCCGAAGTATTCCCGGAAACCAACTTTATCCGATTTGTTCATGTGAGTTCCTCCCTGTCTGTTTTTCTTTTTTGGGTTGCCTGCAGTGTATCAGATAGCGCAGAGAAGAAATACAAAAAATTCGTCCTGATTTCTGTAAATTCGCTTGTATTTTGAAATAAATCTGATAAACTGAAATCAAGTCGAATTTATGATAGCAAGGCGGAAGATCCTATTGTATTTTTTGATGGAGGAAAGACCGTGGAGGGATTTACAACGGAGGAGAAGGTCGCGCTGTTTCGGGAGATGATTTCCTGCTGCCATGTGCTGCTGCTTGCGGAGTATGACGCACTGCTGCACCGTATTGGCTCCTGCACCGAGGAGGAGGCCACGGCGAACGAGCTGTTTTCGCTCTCCTGGGCCGATCTGCCGCTGGAGAACTTTCTGGCTGCGGATCGGACGCCGGTTTTGTTTACGAACCGGGTCAACATGATGTGGCTCTGCTGTCCGGAGTTTGCCGGCGGAGAGCTGCTGCGCTTTTATCTACTCGGCCCCTTCTTTCTGGACGACTATTCTTCCTTTACCATCGATTCCGGGCTGGCAGGCGCCGGCGCGTCTGCGGCTCTGCGGCAAAACGCTGCGAAGCTGGTACGAGAGCTGCCGATTCTGAGCTGGGCGCGCGTGCAGGAATACGCGCTGATGCTGCATTATCTGATCACGGGAGAAAAAATACATCAATCTGATCTGCGCTTTTTCGGCTCCGGCGCACTAACGCCAATCGGCAGCGAGGAGCTGCTGGAAACCGACACCCACGGCACCTATCTGGCAGAACAGGAAATGCTGCGCATGGTGCGCGAAGGAGATTTGGAACTGGTGCGTTATATCGACCGTATGGCTGTGACCGGAACGATAGGACAGCTTGCACAGTCGGGCGATACGCTTCGGCAGATGAAAAACGCAGTGCTCGTAAGCGTCACGCTCTTTTCCCGTGCAGCAATCGAAGGCGGTCTGAGCCCGGAGACGGCATACGCGCTCTGCGACCGTTATTTTCAAAATGTGGAGGCCGCTAAGGCTCTTTCCGAACTGAAGAGTGTTTCGGTCACGATGCACCGGGATTTTGTCGAGCGCGTCCATGCCGTGCGCACGCAGAAGCTCTCCCGGGAGATCGAAGCGGCCTGCAGCTACGTCGAGCGGCATTTGGAAGATGATTTGAGCATTGCTTCCCTTGCCGCGTATGCCGGGTATACAGAGTATTACTTCTCTAAAAAATTCAAGCGGGAGCTTGGCATGACGCCCGCGGAGTGGATCCGCAAAAAGCGTCTGGCCAAGGCAGCTCTGCTGCTGCGTTCCACGGATCTGGATGCCCAGCAGATCGCATCCCGGCTGCAGTTTTGCTCCCAGAGTTATTTCACAGACTGTTTCCGAAAGGAATACGGCGTATCTCCCACCAAATACCGAAAGGAAGGAAAAGCATGAACCGTGTACTGATCAATCCCCTGAATATCCCCTACCAGTTCCAGCACTACAACAAGCAGGCCTCCCGCGAATCGGCCGACCCGACGCTGATTTATTTCAAGGGGCGGTACTATCTCTTCGCCTCCATGTCCGGCGGGTTTTACTACTCCGACGATATGCTCCATTGGGACTGGCACGAAAACCGGGAGCTGACGCCCTTCCGCTATGCGCCTGACGTGCGGCAGGTTGGCGACTGGCTCATTTTCTCCTCCTCAGACCGGGATCCCAGCGCCATCTACCGCAGCAAGGATCCTCTGAGCGATGATTTTGAAAAACTCAGCGAGCCCTTCCCGTTTTGGGATCCGAACACCTTCCAGGACGATGACGGGAGGGTATATTTCTACTGGGGCTGTGCCAACACCACGCCAATCTACGGTCAGGAATTCGACCCGGAAACGATGACGCCCATCGGGGAGAAGAAGGAGCTGATTTTCGGCAACACCGCCGAGCACGGCTGGGAGCGGCCGGACTACCCGGGTCGACCGAAGGAACAGGGCAAAGAAGGCCTCGCCATGAGGCTCTATCGACTGTATATGCATCTGTCCGGTTCCGATAAAAAGCCCTTTATCGAAGGCGCGTTCATGAACAAGTGGAACGGCAAATACTATTTGCAATACGCCGCACCCGGCACGGAGCTGGCCACCTACGGCGACGGCGTGTATGTGGGCGAATCGCCGCTTGGTCCCTTTACCTATCAGGCCCACAACCCCTTCTCCTCCAAGCCGGGCGGCTTCATCACCGGCGCAGGCCACGGCTCCACCATTGAGGACAAGTATGGCAACCTCTGGCACGCTTCCACCATGCGCATCTCCGTCAACGCCAATTTTGAGCGCCGTTTGGGGCTGTTCCCGGCAGGTCTTGACAAGGACGGCATTCTGTTCTGCAACCAGAACTTCGCGGATTATCCGCTGGAGATCCCCGAGGGGAAATTCGATGCCCGGAGCGTCAAGCCGAAATGGATGCTGCTGTCCTACAAAAAAAGCGCCGTGGCCTCGTCATACCGCCAGGGGCATGAGACGGCCAAGGCACTTGATGAGGACATCCGTTCCTGCTGGTGCCCCAAGGGCAGCGCCGGGGAGTGGTATCGGCTGGATCTTGGCGATGTGTATGAAGTGCACGGCATTCAGCTCAACTTTGCCGATGTGGACGTGCCCATGCTGGAGGTGGATAAGTCTCTGCGCTCCAACGTCTACACCTCCAATCGCTACATCGACCCCGATCCCACGCTGCGCACCCGGTATCTGCTGGAGGGCAGTGCGGACGGCAGCGAGTGGTTTGTGCTCTCCGATAAACGCAGCGCCGAAACGAATCTGCCCCATGATTATCTGGCGCTTGACGGCGTGAAGCTGCGCTATGTGCGCGTCACGGCCGAAAAGTTGCCTTACGATGAGCCCTTTGCGCTCTCCGGCCTGCGGGTGTTCGGGCTTGGCAACTGCGCCGCGCCTGAGACGGTAGCGGCTTTTGACGCTTCGCGACAGGATGCTATGACCGCAAAACTCAGCTGGAAAGCCGCTGATCGAGCCATTGGCTACAACATTCGCTACGGAATCTCGCCGGACAAGCTTTATTCCAGCCACATGGTCTACGGGCAGACGGAGGTGCTGCTCACGATGCTCAACGCAGGACAGAACTATTACGCCGCCGTGGACGCTTTCGGCGAGGGCGGTGTGACGGAAGGCCCCTGCTTCCCAGTAAAATGAGGACAGGCAGGCACCGTATTCTGACCGAGCGCAAAACACAAAAAGATTGCAGCGACATAACTCAGGCATCAGTGACTACAAGAGGATCAACTAAAAAGGAAAAACCATTCAAAGAAATCACGGGCTGTATGGAAACATACAGCCCGCAGTAATGAATAGTTGGCCCTGGTGTCACCTCTCATGACCATCATGGAATATCACACAAGAATTCTGTACTTTTCAACCTTTCGCACAGGATGGTATGACATCTTCGACTTGCGCAGACCCTCGAGGCCAAGATCCTGCGCCCGGTTGACGAACGTGACATGGTTCCATTCGCGTTGGACAAAGCTCTGAGTCATGGCAGGATATGTGGTGAAGGTGAAGTAGGCGTGAGTGTTTTATCTTTATTTTAGTATTCTACGTTATTTCCTGCTTTTTAAGCTGTTTCCTTTGAATCCTTCTCAATCTCCCCATGAGAAGGTCAGGAAGAAAGAACATCCATCGTCAATCTTCATATAAGAGCCGACATTCTGCTCGAAAAAGGTTTTGTGCGTGTCCATGGGAATACCTCCAAATCAATATGCGGAAGCACCGTAAGCGTGAGTATTATTTCTTCATTATATAGCTTTAGCTTGTATAAACCTTTACCATCGCAAACGGAGAATCGATATGTGACTATTGGGTGGTGGGCGATAAGCTCCGGGACCCGAAGTGATGCGGAGAGATCCGCTATGGCGCAAGAAAAACCCGACTCCCCGCCAGGGGGAGCCGGGTTTTGATTTTTCGAACACTTTCATCTGAACGGTAGGGCATAATCAAGCAAAAACACGCACAGGCGCAGATGATTTGACTGCGCCTGTGCGTGCATTCATGGGCAGGATCAGAATTCTCCCGCTGCACTTCAATCACAAAACCGAAAAGGAGAGATGGATAAAGGCATACCATCATCGCCCCGCGGCCTGTACCACAAACCGTTACTTTCATGAAAAAGATACTTTTCCATATTGAAATCTTCCTGTATAATGTGGTTGCCGATTGATTCGCACATAGGACAAAGGCGCCCGCTTGCCACACCGTGGGTAAGCGGCCAACAGCAATCTTATCAACAGGAGGCCCGCTATGCAGAAGGTATACGAATTTCTCAAGGAGGCAGGGACATATTACCTGGCCACAGTCGAAGGCGACCAGCCCAGAGTTCGTCCGTTTGGCACCGTGCATCTATTTGAGGGCAGGCTCTATATCCAGACCGGAAAGAGCAAGCCTGTCTCCCGCCAGCTCCATGCCAATCCGAAAGCCGAGCTCTGCGCGTTTCAGGACGGCCGGTGGATCCGCGTTGCCGGCGAGCTGGTCAGCGACGAGCGGTATGAAGCTAAGGCCAGCATGCTGGACGCCTATCCAAGCCTGAAGAATATGTACCGCGCAGATGATGACAACACGGAGGTGTTCTATTTCAAGAACGCCGTCTACACCATCTCGTCGTTTACTGCGCCGCCGGTATCCGGCTCATTCTGATGGGATAACGGTTGAAATAACAGGGAGGAAACAGCAATGCGATTTTATATGCCGACTGACGTCTACGAAGAGGAGAACTGCGTGGTAAACCATGGGGCGGATCTGGCAAAGCTGGGGAACCATGCGCTGATCGTCACCGGAAGCCACAGCGCGGAGCGAAACGGATCGCTTCATGATGTGACCCGGGCCCTTGCAACCCATGGAATCCAGTGGACCCACTTCAACGAGGTGGAGGAAAACCCCTCTGTGGAAACCGTCATGAGGGCCCGGGATCTGGGGCTGAGTCGGGGCTGCGATTTTGTCATCGGCGTGGGCGGTGGCTCCCCCATGGACGCGGCAAAGGCCATCGCCCTGATGATGCGCCACGGTGAGGCGGACGAGAGCTATCTGTTCGACGCCCATGCGAAAACGGATCCGCTGCCCATCGTCTGCATCCCCACCACCTGCGGCACCGGCTCGGAGGTCACTGCCGTATCGGTGCTGACCCGCCCCGCGCTGAAGAAAAAGAGCGCCATTCCCCACCGTATCTTTGCCAATCTGGCCCTGCTGGACGGGAAATATCTGGCAAGCGCCCCCAGACACGTTCTGGCGAACACCACCATGGACGCCTTCGCCCATCTGGCGGAATCCTATATCAACACGAAGGCCACCCCCTATTCCAGAATGTGTGTGGCCGCCGGAGTGCGGGAATGGGCCCGTAGCAAGGACGTGGTACTGGGCAAGCGGGAGGCGACCGCCGAAGCCTGCGTGACCATGCTGCGCGCCGCGTGCTTTGGCGGCATGTCCATCGCCCAGACGGGCACGTCGCTGCCCCACGGGCTGTCCTACGCCGTGACCGTCCACACCCGCATGGCGCACGGCAAAGCCTGCGGCTTCTTCCTGCGCAATTATCTGGCGGAGGCCGACCCCGCCGATCGGGACGCCGTGCTGTCCCTGGCGGGCTTTGCCGACGTGGACGATTTTGAGGCATATTACCGCGCCACCTGCGGGCGCGACGCCGTACCCGACGCCGTGCTGGCACTGGCTGTGCAGGATCTGATGACCAATCCCGCCAAGATGGCCCTGGCGCCCTTTGCCGTCGACGAGACGGTTCTGCGCCGCATCGCCGGAATCGGCGAGGCGGGATGAGATAAGTCCCCCGCCTTCGCAAGACCTTCTGCCCGGTTGCCGTTGACAGAACCGCCCATACCAGGTATCCTAAAAACGGTTTGAATACGCCGGCTGACGTTCACACAGGCGATGGCCGGAACAAACGAGTGCGAAGAGGGGATTCTTCCAGAATCGCTTTACAAAATAAACCCTGGGTTGCGTTAGCGGAAAAGTTGAAACGCTTGGCGCTTTCCCATGAAACAACCGGGGAGGTTGAGGACGGACATGCAAAAGAAGCCTGAAAGTGAGCTTGTGCTGGCATTCTGCGTTGAGCTCAGCCGCCGCATGATTGTCAGCGGCGCCAATCTGGAGCGGGTACAGCTGGCGGTGGACCGTATCTGCCACGCCTATGGGCTCACCGACGTCAGCCTGTTCCTGCTGAGCGGCAACATCTCCCTCAGCGCCGTGGACGGCGAGGGCCGTTACGCTTCGCGGCAGTGTACGATTCCGCCTGCGGGCATCCATCTTGAACGGCTGAAAAAGCTGAACCGCCTCTCCTACACGGTGGTAAGCGAGAAGCCTGCGCCCCAGCGGCTGTACCGGCTGCTGAACGAGGCGTCCCAGGTCAAGGAGTATCCCGACTGGGCGGTGCTGCTGGGGCAGGTCGCCGCGTTGAGCTGCCTGTGCCTTATTTTCGGCGGCGGCCTCAGGGAGATATTGCCCGTCGCGCTTGTCACCGCTGTGCTGCACTATGTGATGATTCTGATGGCAAAGCCCGGGCTCGACCGCGTCGTGACAAATGCCGCCACCATGTGGCTTGCCACCGTGGCGGCGATCCTCGTCATGCAAACGGGAATCAGCACCAACGCACCGGTGATCCTCATCACCATCTCCATGCTGGTCATCCCCGGTATCCCGCTGGTCAACGCGGTGCGTAATTTGCTGTGCGGCAACGAGATGAACGGCATTTTGCAGTTGGCAAAGGTGCTGATTGAAACGCTGGCCCTTGCCATGGGCATCTACCTCGCCCTGTGGATGTTCGGGCTGAAGGAGGGCATGAGCCATGCCGTGGTGACCACGCTGTCCGACCCGATCCTGCTGGTCATCATTTCCTTTATCGCCTCCGCCAGTTTCGGCGTGGTGTTCCGCATCCCCCTCCATGACCTGTGGCGCGCAGGGCTTGGCGGCGTGCTGACCCGTGTTGTGCTGCTGCTGGCGGCGCCGCTCTTTCCGGAGCGGCTGGTCTACGTCTCCATTGCGGCTCTGATCGCCGCGCTTTACGCCGAGCTGTTGGCGACGCTGCGCAAGGACCCCTCCACCTACTTTGTCTATCCCTCCATCGTCCCCCTCATCCCCGGCGACCTGTTCTACTACTCGCTGGTGGGCGTCTACCTGGGCGACGTGCAGATGGCGGCATCCAACGCGCAAAACTGCCTCCTGACCCTGCTTGGCATGAGCATCGGCTTTGTGCTCAGCTCCATCATCGCCCATTATATCCGCAAAATGAGACACTTCAAATTGACCAAACACAGGAAACAGGGAAAACCATCCTGGCACTGGTACATTTGAATCGCAACTGAAAAATATTTGAAAGCCTCTTTTCAAAAACCGTGGGCCCCAATCTTCTGCACTGAAGATTGGGGCCCACGGTTTTTTACCCTATGATGGATTCGTTGGCCGGGACAGGCTTTTTCGGGCGCATTTTAGGGCGAGATATGGGCCGCAAACCGCCCCAACGCTCCCCAAGCCCGCTTTCCGCTGCGTGGTGTAGGGAATGAAACTTCGGGAACGTCCGGCGCAGGTACATAGAGAGAAAGCCTTATTAAAGTCAAAAGGCAAATCAACATAGTCATTTATGGTATTTGTGACTTTATTGACCTTGACTTTTGACGAGGTATATGGTATTATGCAATTGCGTCAAAATGGATTAAAATGACTATGTTAAACTCTGAAAAGAGGAAATTGAATGAGAACACTGAATTACAAAACCGAATATCAGAAACTGTTGTCTCCTGAGATCGTTTCATATCTGGCGCAGATCCATGAGCAGAAGGGTCAGCAGAATCTTTTCATAGAAGCACAGAAGGACGCTTTATCCGAGCTGCTGGAGATCGCAAAGATCCAGAGCACGGAGGCATCCAACCGTATCGAGGGTATCATCACCACCGACGACCGGTTAAAAAAGATCGTGATGAACAAAACGACCCCAAAGGGCCGGAGTGAACGCGAGATTGCCGGTTATCGTGATGTGCTGAACACGATCCACGAAAACTATGACTTTATTCCCGTTAGGCCGGGCATGATCCTGCAGCTGCACCGGGATCTCTATAAATTCAGCAATTCGGCTATCGGCGGCAACTTCAAGAACTCCGATAATATCATTGCCGAAGAGCTGCCGAATGGGACGAAGAGAGTCCGGTTCCAGCCTATCCCGGCATGGGAAACAGCCGAGGCAATGAATTCCCTCTGCAACGCGTTCCAGATGGCTATGACGGATCCGGAGCTGGATCCTCTTCTTCTGATCCCCATGTTTATCCTGGACTTCCTCTGCATTCATCCCTTTAACGATGGAAATGGACGTATGAGCCGTCTGCTCACGCTGCTGCTCCTGTATCGTTCCGGGTATTATGTCGGAAAGTATATTAGTCTTGAGCGGCTGATTGCAGACAGCAAAGAGACCTATTACGAGGTTCTGCAGGACAGCTCGACCGGCTGGCATGAAGGCACAAACGATTACCTCCCCTTCGTCCGGTATATGCTCGGCATCGTGATCGCGGCCTACCGGGAGTTTGCGTCCCGGGTGGATATCTTGATAACAAGAGGGCTTTCCAAGCCTGACAGGGTTCGGGAGATCATCCGCAGCACCACAGGGAAAATCACAAAGACGCAAATCATGAAGCAGTGCCCGGATATCAGCCAGAAGACAGTGGAACGGGCGTTGAAAGAACTGATGGACAACGGCGAGATCATCAAAATAGGCGGAGGCCGTTACACCTCCTACACATGGAACTGGGAGAAGGAGTAAAGCAATGGTTACAGGCGAACTAAAAAACAAAATCGACAGTCTTTGGGATATTTTTGCCGCTGGCGGTCTGACAAATCCCCTAGATGTGATTGAGCAGATGACCTATCTGATGTTTATCCATGACCTGGATGAATCTGATAACCTCCGTGCCCGCGAGGCCGCCATGCTGGGCTTGCCTTATGAGAGCATCTTTGCAAAGGAGGTGCAGATCGGCGAGCGCGTGATCGACGGCAGCCAGCTCAAATGGAGTGTGTTCCACGACTTCCCCGCCGCGAAGATGTACAGCACCGTGCAGGAGTGGGTCTTTCCCTTTATCAAAAACCTGCACGGCGACAAGGAAAGCGCTTATTCCAAATATATGGGGGACGCTATCTTTAAGCTTCCGACGCCGCTTCTCCTGGATAAGGTTGTCACCGCCATGGACGGCATCTATGAGCAGATGGCTTCACTCAAGGCGGCTGATGCCCGCGGTGATGTATACGAGTATCTCCTTTCCAAAATCTCTACAGCCGGCCTGAACGGCCAGTTCCGCACGCCCCGGCACATCATCAAGATGATGGTGGAGCTGATGGAGCCCAAGGCGGATGAAATCGTCTGTGATCCCGCCTGCGGCACCTCCGGCTTCCTGGTGGCCGTCAGCGACTACCTGAAGGAGAACTGTAAGCAGGAGGTTTTCTTCAACCGTCAAAACAAGGACCACTACATGAATCACATGTTCCATGGCTACGATATGGACCGCACTATGCTTCGCATCGGCGCCATGAACATGATGACCCACGGCGTGGACAATCCCTTTATCGAGTACCGGGACAGCCTGTCCGACCAGAACCCGGACAAGGAGAAATACACCCTGATTCTGGCCAATCCCCCCTTCAAGGGCAGCCTGGACGCGGACATCGTCTCCACCGATCTTCTGAAGGTCTGCAAGACAAAGAAGACCGAGCTGCTGTTCCTGGCGCTGTTTCTCCGGATGCTTAAGGTGGGCGGTCGCTGCGCCTGCATCGTCCCGGACGGAGTGCTCTTCGGCTCCTCCACCGCCCACAAGGCCATCCGCAAAGAGCTCATTGAAAACAACCGTCTGGAGGCCGTAATCTCCATGCCCTCCGGCGTGTTCAAACCCTACGCCGGCGTGTCCACCGCGATCCTGATCTTCACCAAGACCGGCCACGGTGGCACCGACAAGGTCTGGTTCTACGATATGAAGGCCGACGGCTACAGCCTGGACGACAAGCGCAGCGAAACCAAAGAGAACGATATCCCCGACATCATCGCCCGGTTCCATGCACTGGACGCCGAACAGGAGCGGAAACGCACGGAGCAGAGCTTCTTCGTGTCGAAGGAGGAGATCGTTCAAAACGACTATGACCTCTCCATCAACAAATATAAGCAGACGGAATACAAGCCCGTGGAGTACCCGCCGACGAGTGAGATCATGGCGAAGCTGGACGAGCTTGAAATTGAAATCGGCACAGAAATGGAAGCGCTCCGGGAACTCCTGGGGTTGTAAATTGAGGGTGTAGGGTTAAAAGATGGCTAAACTTATTGATATAACCGGTAAGGCTTTATCTGGTGAATGGGGAAGTGATGATGAAACTGGAAGCGGTATCCCTGTTCTACGAACGACTAACTTCACCAACGAGGGAGTTGTCAATTATGAAAACGTTGTAACAAGAACAATTACGAAGACTGGTATTGATGAGAAGTACCTTCGCCCGGGGGACATTATTCTAGAAAAATCCGGAGGCAGTGATAAGCAACCAGTAGGCAGGGTTATCTATTATGATGGCCCAGAGAAAACATACCTTTTCAATAACTTCACAGGACTGTTGAGAGTTAAGGATGTAAATCGATGGTGGCCTAGGTATGTGTTTTATTCACTCTATGCCAACTATAGAAAAGGTGGAACAAGAGAATACGAGAATAAAACAACAGGGCTTCACAACTTGAAAACAGATGCTTATGTTTCAGGGTATGAGGTAACAGATGCTACATATGATCAACAGAAGTTAATCTGTGAAAGATTAGATAATTTAACCGGTATTATTCGCTTAAGAAAGCAGCAGCTTACCGCCCTTGACGACCTTATCAAAGCCCGATTTGTCGAGATGTTTGGGGATACTATACTCAATCCATTCGGGTGGGAAAAGGACTTGCTTGGAATAGTTTGTGATGTGCGCGACGGCACACACGATTCTCCTCAATACCATGAAACGGGGTTTCCTCTTGTTACTTCAAAAAACGTTACAGGAGGAAAGATTGACTTAACTGACTGTTCTTTGATTAGTGAAGAAGACTTCAAAAAGATCAACGAAAGGTCTAAGGTCAATATAGGTGATATTATCATGCCTATGATCGGTACAGTTGGAAAACCTGTAATCGTTGATATTGAACCGGATTTCGCAATAAAAAATGTAGCGTTAATCATATTTAGACCGGAATCAAAAGTTCTAAATAAATACATCCATGCATTACTTCAGTCGGATTATTTCGATGATGCAGTTTTAAGCAAGGTTAGAGGGGGGACCCAAAAGTTTATTTCCTTAGGTGATATAAGAAATCTTGAGATACTTGTACCACCGATGGAGAAGCAAAAGCGGTTTGGTGATTTTGTTCTACAGATCGACAAAACCAAATCTGTCATTCAGAAAGCTCTGGACGAAGCACAGGTTCTGTTTGACAGCTTGATGCAACAATACTTTGGGTGAGGTATTTTTGAATTGATGAATCACAATCAGAAAATGAGGAGAAATATGGAAGACATAGATTATTTATATCGCTATACTTCAATTGACAATCTTGCGCTGACTCTAAAGAACCATACTATTCGCCTTAACCCGTTGGATAAAATGGATGATCTTCAAGAACAAAAGACCCGGGATGTTGAAAACATTGGGAAATTTGTTTTTATTAGCTCTTGGACATCTGAGGAAAAAGAAGACATTCCAATGTGGAAAATGTACACAAATCCGAAATCAGGTGTCAGGATAAAGCTTCCCAAGAATCCCTTTGTTCGACAAAAAACATATGCATCAGATTTTGCTTTGTTGGGGTTATCGGTTGACAACCCTAGCGGTCAGCCTGTAGATACTTTTCTAAATATAGCAGAGCTCATAAAGAACAATGTATATTCTGTGCAAGCTTTTTCTGGTGATATTCTCAAAAAAGTAGTATACACAGACGACAAGAAACTACTTGAGCCGAATATCAGAAAAATTGAAAATGGGAAAATAAACTTAAACATTGGAGCATTAGGGATATACAAAAATACATACTGGGAGTTTCAAAAAGAATGGCGATATATTATGACTTTTATAAACATGCCATTTAATGCTTCAAGTATGCAGGAGATGGAAATGCAAGCATCTTTATCAGTGAACAGGCTTTCTGCTGGGATAGAACCGCCCCCTTTTAGGCATTTTGATTTGCCTATTTCAGATGAATTCTTTCGTAATATGGAGATAACACCAAGCCCGCAAATGACATCTGGAGCAAGAATTGCTCTTGATGCATTAGTAGAAAAATATAATCCGACAGCGACAATCAAAGAGAGTAGTTTGTTAGGTCTTATTTGACTTGCTAATACAGAGGTGACACCCATGACCAACTTTGACATTTTCTTCTCTGAGCCTAGGTTTGCCTCCTTTGCGGAGGCGGCGGTCTCGGCGGAGAAGATTTTGCATATCGACCCAGCAGCCTGCGTGCTCAACTGCCGCCGCTGCCTGGAGGCTGCCGTCAAGTGGATGTATTCCGTGGACGGGGAGCTCAAGCTGCCCTGGGACGACAAGCTGGTCAGCCTCATGAGCACGGACGAGTTTAGGGACGTGGTGGACGAAAGCCTCCTGCATCGGATGGACTTCATCCGCAAGGTGGGCAACACCGCCGCCCACGCCGGGAAGAAGATCAGCCGTGAGCAGGCCGCGCTGTGCCTGGAAAACCTCTATCTGTTTCTGGACTTTTTGGCCTACTGCTATGGGGACAACTACGAGGAGCGGACTTTCGATCCGAATCTTTTGAACCCCATTCAAGAGACTGCCGGAGGGGACTCCCCTGCTAAGGGAGTAGTTGAGGAAGAGATTGACCTCGCGGCCCTCATGGCCGAGAACGCTGCGCTCAAAGCCGAGCTCACCGCCCGGCGCGCTGAGCAGCAGCAGACCTATGTCCCGAAACCGCTGGATATCTCCGAATATAAGACCCGCAAGCTCTATATCGACGCCATGCTGGAGGACGCCGGCTGGATCGAGGGGAAGAACTGGATTAACGAATATGAGATCTCCGGCATGCCCAACAAGTCTGAAGTCGGCTATGCGGACTATGTGCTGATGGGCGACGATGGGCGCATCCTGGCGGTGATCGAGGCCAAGCGCACCTGCGTGGATGTGGCAAAGGGCCGTCAGCAGGCCAAGCTGTACGCAGATCTGATCGAGAAAAAACAAGGCCGCCGGCCGGTGGTGTTCCTGACAAACGGCTTTGACACCCGCATCGTGGACAACCAGTATCCGGAGCGGAAGGTCGCGGCGATCTATTCCAAGCGGGATCTGGAAAAGCTGTTCAATCTCCAGCGCATGCGTTCGGGTCTCAAGAACATCGTGGTGGACAAGCACATCGCCGGGCGCTATTACCAGGAGGCTGCCATCAAGGCCGTATGCGACAGCTTCGGCCAGAAGAACCGCCGCAAAGCTCTACTCGTCATGGCCACCGGCTCCGGCAAGACCCGGACGGTTATCGCTCTGGTGAAGGTGCTGCTGGATCAGGGCTGGATCAAAAACGTGCTGTTCCTGGCAGACCGGAATTCTCTGGTGACCCAGGCGAAGCGGAACTTTGTGAATCTGCTGCCGGATCTGTCAGTGACGAACCTCTGCGAGGAGAAGGACAACTATATGGCGCACGGTGTGTTCTCCACCTACCAGACGATGATGAACTGCATCGACTCTGTGCGGGATGAGGAGGGCAAGCTGTTCTCCTGCGGCCATTTCGATCTGGTGATCTGCGACGAGGCCCACCGGTCGATCTACAACAAATACAAGGATATCTTCAACTACTTCGATGCGCCTCTGGTTGGCCTGACCGCCACGCCGAAAGACGAGATCGATAAGAATACTTACGCCATTTTTGAGCTGGAAAGCGGCGTTCCGACCTACGGCTATGAGCTGGCCCAGGCGGTGCAGGACGGCTATCTGGTGGATTTTATGTCGGTGGAAACGACACTGAAATTCATCCAGCAGGGCATCGTCTATGATGAGCTGTCCGATGAAGATAAGGAAATCTACGAGGATACCTTTGAAGATGAGAACGGCGAGCTGCCGGAAAGCATTGCCTCCTCCGCCCTGAATGAGTGGATCTTCAACGAGGATACCATCCGCGAAGTTCTGCATATCCTCATGACCCACGGGCTGAAAATCGATTACGGCAACAAGATCGGCAAGACCATCATCTTTGCCAAGAATCACACCCATGCGGAGAAGATCCTCGAAGTGTTCGGCAAGGAATATCCCCATCTGAACGGTTACGCGAAGGTCATTGACAACTATATGACCTACGCTCAGAGCGCCATCGACGAATTTTCCGATCCCAAAAAGATGCCGCAGATCGCTATCTCTGTGGATATGCTGGACACCGGTATTGACGTTCCCGAAGTGCTGAATCTGGTCTTCTTCAAGAAGGTCATGAGCAAGGCCAAGTTCTGGCAGATGATCGGACGCGGTACACGCCTCTGCCCGGGGCTGATTGACGGCGCCGATAAGGACAAGTTCTATATCTTCGATTTCTGCGGGAATTTCGAATTCTTCCGTATGAACAAAGGCAAGCCCACAGCCAACATGATCGCCCTGCAGGGGGCCATTTTCGGCCTGCAGTTCGAGATCACGTATAAACTCCAGGACCTGCAATATCAGACGGAGCGGCTGATCGCCTATCGGAAAGCATTGGTCGAGCATATGACCGGGAAGGTGCAGGAGCTGAACCGAGAGAATTTCGCCGTGCGGCAGCATCTGCGGTATGTGGATCAGTATGCCGTTCCGGAGAATTATCAGGCCCTGACCTATGAGGATACGCTTATGGTCCGGGAGGAACTGGCTCCGTTGATTGAGCCGGAAAACGATGACGCGAAAGCGCTCCGGTTTGACGCGCTGATGTACGGGATTGAGCTTGCCTATCTGGCAGGAAAAAAATACAGTCGGGCCAGGCACGACCTGATAAAAAAGGTCTCCGCCGTGGCCAGTGTGGCCAATATCCCGGAGATCATGATGCAGGCGGAGCTGATCGACAAAATCCTGCACACGGATTATCTGGATAACGCCGGGATTGATGAGTTTGAGCATATCCGCGAAAGCCTGCGGGATCTGATGAAGTATATCCCAACTGGAAAGACCATCTATGATACGGATTTTGATGACGAGATCCTTTCGATCGACTGGAAGGAGTCCGAGTTGGACAGCGATGATCTGAAGAATTACAAGGCCAAGGCGGAGTATTATGTCCGTCAACATCAGGACAACGCTGTGATTGCTAAACTCAAGAGCAACGTGCCATTGACCAGCGCGGATGTAAAGGTGTTGGAGGAGATCCTCTGGAGCGAGGTCGGGACACAGCAGGAATATGAGGCGGAATATGGCACCAAGCCTCTGGGCGAATTTGTCCGGGAAATTGTCGGTCTTAATATGAATGCGGCCAAGGCAGCATTTGCGGAGTTTCTGAACGATGCGAACCTGGACAGCAGGCAGATCTATTTTGTTAATCAGATCGTGGAGTACATCGTCCATAACGGCATGATGAAGGATTTGTCTGTTCTGCAAGAGACACCGTTTACAGATCAGGGCAGTATCGTGGAGGTCTTCACAGATCTGACCGTTTGGATGGGCATCCGGAGAGTGATCGAACAGGTCAACGCGAATGCATTGGCGGCGTAAGGAGTGGGGGGCAAACCGCCCCAAAGCCGCTTCCCGAGGGCGCTTTCCGGTGTGTGGGTTGACAGCCTGGACTGGAAGGACTATGACGCCGACACCATTTTTCGGCGGGTCACGTCCCCGGTGGGGCCGGGGAGCATCGTGCTGTTCCACAACGCCGCCCTCCACACCCCGGAGGCCCTGCCGGGGATATTGGAGTGGATGATTCAGGAGGGGTACACGGTGGTGCCCATCTCGGAGCTGATTTTGCAGGGGGAGTACACCATCGACCACACCGGGCGGCAGTTCCCGGCGGGGAAGTGAGGGGAGAAAGCCCCGGTTCTGCCGGGGTGAGGAAACAATACAGTCAGGCCGCCCGATGGATTCGGGCGGCCTTTCGCGCTGTGTCGGCAATCTCGTTCAGATGCCTGGGAGATGCGGCCGGCGTAATGGCACCGGCCGAAAAGAGCCTTTTCTGTCCTCCGCCGAAGCGGCGGGCGGATTGCCTTCCCAATATGCAAAGCCCTCTCCGGGTGAAGTCGGGGAGGGCTTTGGTGGCATTTTGACAGCGGCTCGGTTTCATTCCGACGGACTTTATGCAGCAATAGTGCGGAAAAGGGAAGAGGCATCAAAGCATCAGCTTTTGATGCACCGCTTGCTGCTCCAGCTTCCGAAACCGATCGGGCGTTACACCGAACATCTGCTTGAAGCTGCGGATGAATTGCCGCGTATCACGATAGCCGATCTCTTCGCAGATGTGGTCAAGCTTCCAGTTTTTTTCTTTCAGCAATTCGGCAGCTTTTCGCAGCTTAAAATCCTTGACGGTCTCCGAAAAGGACCGCCCGGCCTGCTCCTGAAACATACGGCTCAAATAGGATTCATTGTAGTGAAACGCCGCAGCAAGATCGTGAAGCGTGATGGTGCGGTAGTGATTGTACATGTAATTGACCATGTCGAGAAGCCGCCGATCCCGCAAAGCAACGCTGTAGAGCGGCTGCATGGTGTCCATATATCGCTGCAGAATATAGGTGATGAGATTGGCCGCCGTCGATTCCATCAGTTCTTTTTGGTAAGGCAGCGCGAGACTTTGCTGCTCATACAGAAAGAGCAGCATGCTTTCGGCGGCGGGATCTTTGCCGCATTGAAAGCTGATGGGATAAATCATGGAGGGCAGATGGGGGATGCTCATCTTCACGAAGTGGCTGAGCCGGATCTTCATGGTAAGGCACAGCGCATCGCCTACGGCAATGAGTTGGTGCCTGGTGGGAACCGGGATAAGGATAAAGCTCCCTTCCTGCTGGAGCACCTCGTTCTCTCCCACGCGATGTATGCAGCTTCCCCGGAGGACGTAGGCACATTCGATAAACTCGTGTGCGTGGGCAGGTATCTCAACATAGCGGAGCAGCTTATCTATGGCGATATTCATGCCGGGCGGCATAAAATCCTCCTCGGTGAGGCCGGTGTTGCCGTATCTTTCATGAAAAGAGGCCGCAATCTGCCCCTGCTCCCGGAGAGCGGGCGGGTCGTTGATGGTCTCCAAAGTATGGCGATCCGTTCCGTACATTGTCAGGTATAAATACTGACCGTGGCGAAGCATGGCTCCCGTCTGCCGGAAGGAATCCATGCCGGCCTTTTCGTAGGGGTCCAGTCGGGATAATTCCCGGATCAAGTGCTGATAGCTTGCCAAGACGCCCCTCCTTTCCTGCCTGCATTTGCTTTGCGCGCTTCCGTAATGTGTCCATTATAGCTTCCTAAAAGGTAAAAATCAACCTATTAGAAACGTAAAATGGGGGTATTTTCTTATTTCTTTTGCAATGTATAATAACATACAGAAAAGCAGAAAAGGGGCCTTGAACATGGGAAAAATGCTGAACGATCTGAAATGTACGCTCATCCAAAAGGCGGTCTATGCAAAGCTCTACAAGGGGCACAAGCCCAACGAGTGGGAGCCCTGGCATGCGCCGGAGGTGAGGAAGCTGGAAAACGGTATGGTTTGCCGCAGCGACGTCAAATACGGCGAAACGTATCCCAACAGCTTCGCGGACATCTGGTATCCCGACGACAGCGGGGAGAAGCGGCCCGTGGTGGTGTACTTTCACGGCGGCGGCTTCATCTTCGGCAACAAGTCCGCCGGCGACCCAATGCAGACCGGCGGAGGCGGCGTGGGAAAACTGGAAGCCATTGTGAAAGCCGGCTACATTCTGGTCAACGCGGATTACGCGCTGGCGCCGCAGTACCGCTTTCCGGTGCCGATCCGGCAGACGGACGAGCTGTTCCGCTATCTGATCGCGAATGAAGAGGAGCTTCATCTGGATATGTCCCGTGTCTGCCTCTCGGGCGGAAGCGCAGGGGCCAATATGACAGCCATTTATGCCGCCTGCGTCTGCAATCCCGATTACGCCGCCATGCTGGGCGTCGATCCGGTCATGACACGACAAAGCCTGAAGGTGTTGGCTATCGACGAGGCCGCGCTGGACGCAAGCGTCTTTGACAAAAACATGTACGCCATGCTGGGCTGCGCCACGGGGGCGAAACACAACACGCCGGAGGCCGTGGCGATCATCAACGCGAAAACCTACATTCGCGACAGCTTCATTCCCAGCTGGATCAACGCCTCCAATGAGCCGAATGATGAAAAGGGCTATTTCATCACAGAGGGACGGGGCCTGAAAAAGAAGCTGGATGAGATCGGCGTTCCCAACGATCTGGTGTTCTTTCCCGGGGCAAAGCTGCCCCACGGCTACATGGATCAAATGGCTTCCGAGCCCCACGCGAAGGAGGCCTTTGAGCGGATGATGGACTTCATCCAAAAATACATATAAGGAGTAGAGAACGATGGCAAAGAAAGAACGCATGAACAAGCATCCCGACTGGCGGCTGAGCCGGTCGGAAAAGAACTGGTACTACGTGGGCGACACGGCGCGGCTCTTCTGCACCTCCCTGGTGGGCTCCTACATGACCGTGTTTCTGATGTTCCAGGGCATCAATACCGCGTCCCTGGCCACGGCGATCCTGCTCGTCAAGATCATCGACTCGGTGGATGATGTGCTGTTTGGCTATATCATCGACCGGATCCACATCAAGGACTGGAAGCTGTTTCAGAGATTTGCCGGCGAAGGCAAGTATATGCCCTGGTACCGGCTGTTCTTCTGGACCTTCCCGGTGGCGACGATTCTGTTTTTCCTGATGCCCAAGGGCGCGCCGGACAGTCTGAAGATCGCCTGGTTTTTCGTGACCTATCTGTTCTATGACTTTACCTGCACGCTGACGGAGGTCCCGATGCAGTCCATGGTCACCACGCTGACGGACAGCCCCTCCGAGCGAAACAGCATTCTGACCGTGAAAGGCGTGATCACTGTCATTGCGGCCATCGGCATGG
>CAMKGX010000025.1 GCA_946412355.1 uncultured Clostridia bacterium | reverse complement strand
CACCGGCACCGACGCCGGCACCTACGCCATCACCCAGGGCACCCTGACCGCCGGCAGCAACTACACCATCACTTTCACCGGCGCCAGCTTCCTGATCGCCCCCAAGGCCCTCACCGTCACCGCCGAGGCCAAGACCATCACCTACGGCGAGGATGACCCCGAACTGACCTACAAATATGACGGCCTGGTAGAGGGCGACAGCATCACCGGCGACCTGAGCCGCGCCACCGGCACCGACGCCGGCACCTACGCCATCACCCAGGGCACCCTGACCGCCGGCGGCAACTACACCCTTACCTTCACCGGCGCCGATTTCGTGATTAACCCCAAGGCTCTGGACCGTTCCGCCCTCACCGTGACCCCCGACCGCATTCACTATAAGGGCAAGGCCGTTGGCCCTGAGATTACCGTCAAGGACGGCGACATCACCCTGGTAAGCGGCAAGGATTACGACCTCTCTGGCGACCCCACCGCCAATGATTTCGGCACCTGGTTCTTCACCGTTACCCTCAAGGGCAACTACACCGGTTCCTTCCAGAGCAGCTTCGAGCTGTATGATGAGCAGGGCGCCCACCAGGAGAAGGACAACGTTTCCGCCAGCGTCTACGTAAAGAAGGACGCCATGGAAACCCAGGTCAACAACATGACTGTGGACCTGGCCAAGGCCCTGCTTACCGCCGACGAGGCCGCCCGTCATGCAAACGGCGAGCCCGTCAGTGTCTACCTGGAGGTAGAGTCCATGGCGTACGATGACTTGTCCGATGCCGCGAAGACCGCCATCGTCAAGGGTGCCCGCCGCGTGGGCAGCAAGGCTGTCCGCTATATGGATCTTACCCTCTGGAAGAAGGTCGGTACCGATGCGGCCCAGCAGGTGGCCGACGGCGCCGGCAATAAGCTGAGCGTCACCGTCACCATCCCCAAGGAGCTGCGCCGTGTGCCTGCCGGCTATATCCGTACCTTCTACATCATCTCCGGTAATGGTGGGGAGACGATGGCCGTCAGCAGATTAAGCGATACCATCACCTTTGAAACCGACAAGTTCTCCGCCTACGCTCTGGCCTATCATGACAGCTACGTAGAGGTGAGCGTCCCCGTCAAGAGCGCCACCACCGCCGACGCCGGCATGGTGCTCTATGCCACTCTCATCATGAGCGGCCTGGCCACCGCCGCCTTCGTGACCCTCAAGCGCAAGGAGGAAAACTAAACCTGCCTTCCCCTCGGGAAAAGGTGTCAGCGAAGCTGACGGATGATAGGGCGACAAGTCCCCACCACCCATAACGTCCCAAAAGCGGGAGCCTTACGGCTCCCGCTTTTTCCCGTTTTACAGCCACCCGCCGCTACACACTGCCCATCCCCGCCGGGTAAAAACCACCCCGCCCCATTCCACCGTAGGGGCCGCCGCCCCCGGCGGCCCGCCTTGCGATGCTGTACACAGGCCGGGGAGGACAGAGTCGTCCTCCCCTACACACGTCTCACCCTCTATTCCCAAAATCCGCTCCGCGGCAAAGGCGGGACACGCAGGTCCCGCCCTACGAATAGGGCGCGTCAACTCTCCGTAGGGCGGGACCTATGTGTCCCGCCTTGCCCTCCGATAACCACCCCGCCGGATGAACGCCACAAGGCAACGCTAATCCCTCCGTAGGGGCGGGGCTCTGCTCCGCCCTTTTCCGCCCACAACCGGGGCATTGGGCGGAGCAGAGCCCCGCCCCTACAACCACAACGGCCGCCGCCCGCCGCGCAATGAAAATCGCCGCGCAGCGGCCCCCGCCCCTCTTCTCTCTTCACGAAAAAAAGCACCCCCATCCGGGGGTGCTTTTCGCATTTGTCCTATTGAACGCTTACCGATTGTCCACCTTTTCCGGCAGCATGTCGTGGTACCGCATCCGG
This sequence comes from uncultured Clostridia bacterium, assembly GCA_946412355.1. Classification (GTDB taxonomy): domain Bacteria; phylum Bacillota; class Clostridia; order Oscillospirales; family Oscillospiraceae; genus Vescimonas. The sequence continues at coordinate 24,132 of CAMKGX010000025.1, read as the reverse complement.
TCCCAGGCCGTCTGCTCCCAGCGGGTGCCGGGCTTGCCGTAGTTGCAATAGGGGTCGATGGACAGGCCGCCCCGGGGCAGAAACCGGCCCCACACCTCGATATACTTGGGGTCCAGCAGCGCGATCAGATCCTTCATGATGGTGTTCACCACGTCCTCGTGGAAGTCGCCGTGGTTGCGGTAGGTGAATAGATACAGCTTCAGCGACTTGCTCTCCACCAGCCGCTCATCCGGCACGTAGGAGATGATGATGGTGGCGTAGTCCGGCTGCCCGGTGATGGGGCACAGGCTGGTGAACTCCGGGCAGTTGAACTTCACGAAGTAGTCGTTGCCCGGGTGGCGGTTGCTGAAGGATTCCAGCACCGACGGGTCGTAATCGGTCTTATACTCGGTTTTTGCGCTGCCCAGCTTGGTCAAATTTTCCTTTTCCCGCATAGTCAATCATCCTTTCCTTTCATGGGCGCGATGTGCCGCGCCAGATAGATAAACGGTGTGTCCAGCAAGGCCACCACGGCCTTGAAGAGATACGTGGTCAGCAGAATGCTGATGAAAACGTTCCGGGGATATACGCCCCAGAAGGCCAGCGTGGTAAACAGCACCGTGTCCACAAGCTGGCTCAACAGGGTGCTGCCGTTGTTCCGCAGCCACAGCTTGCCCTTGCCCTCCCCGGTCTTGCGCCAGATGAAATGGTACAGGAACACGTCGATGTTCTGGCTGCAAATAAAGCCCACCAGGCTGGCAACGGTGATTCGCGGCACCAGGCCGAACACCACCCGCAAACTGCCGTCAATGGTGTCGTTGCCGTTGGGGGTGAACCACAGGATCAGCTGCGTGCCCACCATCCACAGCACCATCACCGCGAAGCTGTACGCCACCGCCCGGGAGGCGTCCCGCTTGCCGTACTTCTCCGACAGGATGTCCGTCACCAGGAACGTGGAGGCGTACAGCACGCTGCCCGCCGTGGTGGCCACGCCGAACAGGTCGATGTTCTTGCACACGGCGATATTGCCCAGCAGCGTGCCGAAGATGGCAAAGGCGAACAGCCCGTTTTTGCCGAACAGCCGGTAAAACAGCAGCACGCACCCCAGGTAAATGACCACCGTGAGAAAAAATAGCAATTCGTTGGACATGGAAAACTCCTTTTGAGGGTAAAAATAATGGCCTTGCGCAAAACGCAAAGCCACGCACGCCCGCAGCCCCCCCAAAAAAGGCCCAAGGCAAAGGTGGTCCCGGTTTTGCACCAGACAGCAAAGCGCTGTCTGCGACAGGAAGGTACCAATGAACTGTCGGCCCCCTGCGGGGCGAGGGTATCATATCAGAAAAACCATCGGAATGCAACCCCACAATCGCCTTCCCCCTGGGGGGAAGGTGGCACGGCCTGCAAAGGCCGTGACGGATGAGGGGGCGATCAGCACCCGCCTTCCCCTGGGGGGCCTACAGCCGATGCGCCGCCGGGCCGCTTTTCCGCCGCCCTATCGAAAGCTCCTCACCCAGTTCACCAGCGAGTCGTGCCACACGTTGTCCGCCACGTCCCGGCGCATTTGGTCGGTGACGGGGCCGTTTTTCGCCAGCTTTTCCAGTATGGCGTTCTGCAATTCTTCCACCGTCATCGCCTCGTAGGGCTTGTCGGGCACCGCCACCGGCGCGGGGATAACAGGAGCGGGGCCAGCAGGGGAGGGAGCAGGGGAGGGAGCAGGGGAGGGGACAGGGGAAACCGCCTGTGCCACGCTCTCCTTTTCTGCCGCTTTCTCCGCCACCGCCGCCTTGACGGCTTCCACAGGCATCACCCGGGGCGCTTCCGTCTCGCCGTCCAGCGCCCCTTCGCTTACCCATATCTCACCGCCGTGGCCGGGGATGGTGAAGGTGACGCCGCCCTCCGCCGCCGCGATCTCCTGGCCGGACAGGGCGCCGAAGTACCGCTCGCCCTCCGCTAAGCCGCCCACGGACACCGTAGCCTCCGCGTCCGCGTTGTTCACCGCCACGATGACCCGCTGCCCGTCCTTTTCCCGGGCGAACACGAACTGCCCCGTGGTCAGGTGCAGCTCCCGGTAGTCGCCGTCCCACAGCGGGGGCAGGCTGCGCCGCAGCCGGCCCAGGGCGGCGATCAGCCCCGTCCAGGGGTTCCACAGCGCCGCGTCGGCGTAGTCGTTCAGGTCGATGGCGGGCCGCAGCTCGTCGTCGGAGCCCCGCTGCTTCCGCCCCTCCAGGCCGAACTCCGACCCGTAGTAGACCGACGGGATCCCCGGCAGGGTGTACAGCAGCACGTACACCGGCAGCAGATCCGCCCGGTTTTGCAGCTTGCTGGCGATGCGGTCCACGTCGTGGTTGTCGGCGAAGCTGTACAGCTTTGCCCCGCCGGGCCGGTTGAGGCCCATGTCCCGCAGCCGCTTCACCGTGTGGGCGATTTCAAAATAATTGTGGTCGTTGTGCCCCGAATACAGCGCCTTGTGCAGCGCGTAATCGGTGACGGAGTGGAGCATCCCGCCGTTGACCCACCGGGAATAGTCCCCGTGGATCACCTCGCCCATCAGCCAGAAATCCGGCTTCACCTCCTCCGCCAGCCGCCGCAGCACCTGCATAAAGCCGAAGTCCAGCACGTCCGCCGCGTCCAGCCGCAGCCCGTCGATGTCGAACTCGGCCACCCAGCCCCGGATGGCGTCGCAAAGGTACTGCTGCACCTGGCCGTTTCGCTGGTTCAGCTTCACCAAAAGGTTGTAGCCGCCCCAGTTGTCGTAGGAAAAGCCGTCGCCGTACTCGTTGTTGCCGTAAAAGTTCACGTTGCAGAACCAGTCCCGGTAAGGGGACTGCTCCCGCCGCTCCCGCAGGTCCCGAAAGGCGAAAAAGTCCCGCCCCACGTGGTTGAATACCCCGTCCAGAATGACCCGGATGCCCCTGCCGTGGCACGCCGCCACAAAATGGCGCAGGTCATCATTGGTGCCCAGCCGGCTGTCCACAGTGCGGTAGTCGGTGGTGTCGTAGCCGTGGCTGCCGGACTGGAACAGCGGCCCGATGTAGAGGGCGCTGCACCCCAGGGCCGCCATGTGATTCACCCAGGGCAGCAGGGCGTCCAGCCGGTGGGCCGCCTCGCCGTAGTCGTTCCGTTTCGGCGCCCCCGTCAGCCCCAGGGGATAGATATGGTAAAAAACGGCATTGTCATACCAGTGCATCGCCGCCGCCTCCTTCGTGAAAAATCGCCTCCCCATTATACCGGAATTTTCCCAAATGGCAACCGCCTCCCGAAAAAGAAATCCCGCCCCGCCCGGTTAAATGGTAAACGGTAACAACCATCCGTAGGGCGGGACCTATGTGTCCCGCCAAATGCCCCGCCTGGATGAATGCCACCTGTCCCCATCCCACCGTAGGGGCGCTTCACGAAGCGCCCACCGCCCGGTAACGACGCCCACCCCGCCCGGTTAAATGGCAAACGGTAACAACCATCCGTAGGGCGGGACCTATGTGTCCCGCCAAACGCCCCGCCCGAATAAACGCCACCCGTCCCCGTCCCCACCGTAGGGGCCGCCGCCCCCGGCGGCCCGCCTTCCCCTCGGGGGGAAGGTGGCACGGCCGCAGGCCGTGACGGATGAGGGGGCGATGCCCACCCCGCCCGAACGAACGCCACCCGGCCCCGTCCCACCGTAGGGGCCGCCGCCTACCCCAAGGGCACTTGTTCCGGCAGCCGCTCGTACCTCGCGGGCCGTCACTGGCGCCCGGCGCGCCGAAAGCCACCCGGCGGTACATTTCTCTGCAGGGGCGGACGACTCTATCCGACCCCACAACACACCCTCCAATTTTTGCCACCCACATGAGAATAAAACACTTGTAATCCTCCCATTGCACCTGTATACTACACTTATGATAATGTGCGGGCAAGGCGCCAATCTGCGCGGCTGCCGCGGCGCATGAATTGTAAGGAGGACAAACCAATGAAGCACACAATGAAGAAGCTGGCGGCCCTGCTGCTGGCCCTGGTCATGGTGCTGGCTCTGACCACCGTGACGGCCTTTGCCGGTACGCCTGCCGAGCCCGTGCCCTATCTGGACGCCCAGGTGGATGATACCACCCATGCGGTGACCTACACCCCCGCCACCTGCACGGACTACACCCCGGTGGCCTCCGCCACCGACGCCGTCACCTGGGGCAAGAAGGGCGAGACCACCTGGTACGTGGTCAAGGAGAACGTGACCATTGCAAATGTCGTCACCTTCACCGGCGACGTGCGTCTGATCCTCTGCGACGGCGCCACGCTGACCGTCAACAATACGGCCGCGAACGGCTATGGCATCAGGAACAGTGGCTCCGCCTCCGCCTCCCTCACCGTCTATGCCCAGAGCACCGGCGCGAACATTGGCGTCCTGGTAGCCACCGGCCAGGATTTCGGCATCCGGGGAGGAAACAGTGCTGTTACCATTAACGGCGGTGACCTGCGCGTAAACGGCAAACACAGTTTATGTGTGGAGAATGCCGCGCTGACCATCAATGGCGGCAAAGTAACCGCCACCGCCGATGGCAGCGACAAAAGTGCCGCGATCAGGGAAATATACGGCGGCCTCACCGTCAACGGCGGCACCGTAATCGCCACCGGCGGACAATATGGTATTCGTATTGCAAAAAGTTTGACCGTCAACGGCGGCGAGATAACGGCAAACGGTACGGAGAAAGCTATTACTTCCAAAATCGAAGAAGCCACCGTCACCATTGCCTCCGGCCTGCGTGTGGACGCCGGTGCCGATAAGGACAGCGCCCAGCCTGTCGAAGGCTACAACAAGGAGAAGTGGGTCCATATCTATGCCATCCCCCAGCCCGAACCCACCCCCGCCCCCACCCCTGTCTACCACAGTGAGGAGACGCCCTCCGCCGCCCTCACCGTCACCTCTGAGATCGGCACCATCACCCGCGTCACCGTGGACGGCAAGGAGCTCAGCAGCGCAGACTATGCCGTGTTCGGCAACAGCGTGGTCCTGTCTGACGCATTCATGCGCAGCCTTGCCAACGGCACCCACACCATCCGCCTCTATGACGGCGTCACCTACGCCACCGCCACCTGGACGGTGACCGGCAACACCATCGTTGCCCCCAAGACTGCCGACCCCGGCCTGGCCATCTACGCCGCCCTGGCCGTCAGCGCCACCCTTGGCCTGGGCTACATGGGCAAGCGGAAAGAAGACTGATTGAATAGTCATAGAAAGTCATAGAAAAAACGGGAGCTTCGGCTCCCGTTTTTCTGTGCCCGCAGTTGCCACACCGCCGCCCGCCGGGGAAAAGGCGTTGACAGCCCCCGCCCCCATGCCGTACTATATAATGGAAAACAGCGGAGGTGACAGGCCGATGAAGCGCGGAAAAGGTATTGTTATCCTTCTATTGGGGGCGATGATGATGTTCTCTCTCTTCGGCTGCGGCAAGAAGCAGTATCGGCTCAATTATGACGGCTACGGCTTCGAGAGCCGAAAGACCGCCTACGCCGCCGGCGACACGGTGACGGTGTACTTCAACCTGATCGCCACGGATACCCGGTATGATTTCGCCTTGGACGACGACGCCGTGGCGCTGGAGCAGGGCTATGACCCCCAGCGGGGCTATGTCTTCACCTTCACCATGCCCGACCATGACGTGACCTTGTCCGTCAGCTCCGAAAACACCATGCTCCGCGATTCCCGTCCCTGAGTCGCCGCGGGCAACGAGACGGCCGCGGCGGACGTTCGGGTTCTGCCCCGGACCGGGGAAAACCTGATAATCCCCCTCCGGGGCGCCGACTCACCCACCCCAAAACCAACCGACGCCGCAATGGCACGGTTAACGTGCCGGAGAAAGAAGAAAAGCGAGGTGCGCGATATGAAAAGGAGAAACCTGTTTTCCCTGCTGCTGGCGATCCTGCTGCTGGCGGGCATGGCCCCCGTCCGCGCGTTTGCCGGGGGAGAGCCTGACGGCACCGCCGCAGCCGTCACACCCGCCGATTCGGTCTATGTTGTGCGCCTGAGCTACCATAACAACAGCAAGCACTATGACTTTGGCAGAGCTGGGTATACGTGGAACACGTGGATCAATATGGATGACATCCGGCAGGAGATCGCCCTGCCCGACGGCGAGTTGACGGATCTGACGTCGAGCCATCCGTATCATATCACAGCAAGACAAAACGGCAGCGGGGCATGGGGCGTCCAGTGCCGGCAGCAGCAGATGCCAAACGGCGCCTATTTGACCGCGACGATCGACGGCACGGCATACAGGATCGACGTCGGCAACGCGCCGCCGGATATGGGGGGCAATGCGGAGGGCTACCGCTGGGATATCTATACGTATGAGCGCACACTTGTGCTGTCGGGCACGGGGAGCCTGCCGGACTATGAAAACAGTTGGGACCTGCCCTGGTATACATCGCAAACCACATTGGAGGAGATCATCATCGGGGAGGGCATCACCCACGTCAATGCCACCCTGTTCCGCAATGGCGCGAATCTGACCGCTGTATACCTTCCGTCCAGCCTGACCCATATTTCCTGGGCCGGAAGCGGCTGCGGCTGCCCCTATCTGAAGGCGTTTGTTTATCCCGGCACCAAAGCGGAGTGGCAGAACGTCAGCGGGTACAACAATATGCCGCAGGACAACTACGTGCGCTGTTCCGACGGCGTTTATTCGAATATCCGAAACAGCGTGACGCTGGCCCTGCAGGGAACGGACAGCGCAAGCCATGATACGGTGGAAGTGGAGGGCAGTACGGCGCTCAGCGCCGACCACGGCAGCCAGACGGTCACGGTGCCGGATATCCCCTTCGACGACAGCGTGACGGTGAAGGTGACGACGGACAAACGGGCCGTGGAGAGCGTCAAATTGGTGTATCAAAGCGGCGATGAAGATGCGCTGTCCATGAGCAGCTATGACGGAACGTCGGAATACTATTGTTTCGCCATGCCCCGGGAGGCCGTAACGCTTCGGGTGACCTTCATGGAAACCTCTGCGCATAAGGTCACCACCGTGATCACAGCGGGGAAGGGATCGGCCAAAATAGCCGCAATGGAAAACGCCGAGGCAAGAAGAGACGCCCCTGCGGGGCTGCAGCTCAAAGTCTATTTCGCGCCGGATGAAGGCTATCGGGTGCAGGGGGTGACCGTAACAAGCTTAACGGACAACGCACAGGTCGCTTTGGGCGAAATGTCCGCCTATTATCCCTTCGTCATGCCGGACGCGCCAATCAGGGTGGAGGTGGCCTTCGCGGCGGAATATCATGATGTGACCGCGGATTTTGACGCGTCGAAAGGCGATGTGAAGCTCTTTGGCGTTAGCACGGCCACCATGCTTCAGACAGACCAGACGATGACATTCCAGGCGGTCCCCGCGGCAGGCTGCGCCATCGAATCCATCTCCTATACGTGGAACGGAAACACCTGCTCCATCCCGGTTTCCGGTCAGGCGTATTCCTTCACCATGCCCCCGTCCGACACGGTTGTGAAAGTGGTGTTCAAAGAGGCGCCGGGCATCCCGGTCATCACCGCCACGCCGACAGATCTGCCGATGGGGACTGCGGGAGCCCCATACCGCTACGCGCTGCAGGCAACGGGAGACGAGCCCATCACCTGGACGTGGAGCCAGGGGCAGCGAGGCGCCGCCCGGGAATATCCTCCCGGGCTGTCGTTAAGCGCCGACGGCGTCATCAGCGGCACGCCGGAAATCCAGGGAACGTGGACGGACATCACGATAACGGCGACAAACGCGAAGGGCTCGGCGTCCTTCAAAACCCGACTTGTGGTGCTGCAGTACTTTACCGTAACGGCAGCGGCAGACCCTGTCGAGGGCGGCGCCGTGACGGGAAGCGGAACGTATCAACAGGGTATGCGTTACTCACTGACCGCAGTGCCCGCCAGCGGTTATGATTTTGCGGGCTGGGTCAACCCGGGCGGTCAGGTGCTGTCCTACCATACGGTGTATGAGAAATACATGGGCTGGGGAGACGAAACCGTCACGGCGAAGTTCGTACAGCACGAAGACGGCGCCCCCGTCATGCAGACCGCGTCGCTTTCCAACGGCGTAGAGCAACTGGAGTATGAGCATACGCTGACGGCGGATGGGGACGCGCCCGTAACGTGGTCTGTGGTGAACGGCTCTTTGCCGGATGGACTTACGCTGTCCGAGGACGGAAAGATCAGCGGCACCCCGACGACGTGGGGCACCTATGTCTTTACCGTAAAGGCGGAGAATGAGAAGGGAACCGCATTCCGGCAGTTCATACTGAAAATCAACAGCGAGGCATTGGGCCCGACCCGCAACGTCACATTCCGGGACGGCGACACCGTGCTGACCGCCCTCGCGCAGAAGGCGAATATCGGCGATAAGGCGACAAGGCCAGATCCCGACCCGACGAAGGAGGGCTATCGCTTCGAGGGCTGGTACGAAGACGCGGCCTTAACCGCGGCCTTTGACTTCGATCGGGAGATCACGGCAGAGACGACGGTTTACGCAAAATTCGTGAAAGAGTACGCCCTCAGCGCCGCGGTCGATCCTGCACAGGGCGGGACGGTCACCTTTATGAGAAACGACAGCGCGGTGACGCGCGCAGCGGAAGGGGACGAGCTGACGGTCACATGGACGCCTCAAAGTGGATACGTCCGGGATACGTTCTCCCTGACGGATCAAAGCGGACCGGTCAGCATCATCCCCAACGGCGTCGGCAGTCCCGTCAACTCCTGGAGCTTCACCATGCCCGCCTCCGACGTGACGGCGACGGCGAGGTGCAAGAAGGAGACCGGCTTCGCCTTTGCCGGGCAAAGCAGCTGCCCCGATGACGAAAGCGCCGTCATTTACTTCACGCTCGAGGGCGGAGACGTGGACGATGCGCTTACGACGCTGGCGCAGCTGATCGGCGTTACGCTGGACAACGCTGATGCGATACCCTTCGATTACGTGTCACAGTGCAACTGCTATGTATTGCAAATCCCCAATACCGCGCAAACGCCCCTTGGCCTGGGCGACCATACCCTTACCTTCACCTTTGCCGGTACTGACACCTACGCCCACTGCGCCGACAGCTTCGTTTTCACGGTAGTCAACAGTGTCACGGCCATCTCGCTGAACAGCGACTCCGCCAAAAAGGCATATACCGAGGGTGAGGCGCTGGACGTGAGCGGCCTGACGCTGGACGTCACCAAATTCGGCGGCGCCAACGAAACCGTAGCCGTCACAGGGGATATGATCTCCGGCTTTGACAGCAGCATCCTGGGCAAGCAGACCCTGACCGTGACGTACAAGGGATTTACCGATACCTACGAGGTGGAGGTGAAAGCTGGGAGCGCGCCTGTGACAAAATATACCGTCACCTACATCGTGGTGAACGGCACGTGGGCAGACGGAACGACAACGCCCAAAACCGAGGCCGTTGCGGACGGACAGAGCCCGTCGCAGATTCCGGCGGGCATGATCGCCTCCCATGGCTATGGGGGCGGCGCGTGGAGCCCCGACCCCGGCGGCGCCGTGATCAGCGGCGCAGCCAGCTTCACCTATACCTTTGCGGCGCAGCAGCCGACAGCTCCGTCGCCCGCCCACCCCGTGACGGATCAGACCGCCGCCTCAGCCCAAACCGGGGACGAAAGCCGCCCGGCGCTCTGGCTCTCCGCAGTGCTCGCCGCCCTGGCCGTCAGCGCCACCCTTGGCCTGGGCTACATGGGCAAGCGGAAAGAAGATTGATCGCGCCTTCTCCTTGGGGAGAAGCCGTCAGCGAAGCTGACGGATAAGGGGGCGACAAGCACCCCGCCCGGATGAACGGCAAAAGGTAACACCATCCACCGTAGGGGCGCTTCACGAAGCGCCCGCCGCTCGGTAGCGACACCCACACCGCCCGAATAAACGGCACCCGGCCCCATCCCACCGTAGGGGCCGCCGCCTACCCCAAGGGCACTTGTTCCGGCAGCCGCTCGTACCTCGCGGGCCGTCACTGGCGCCCGGCGGCCCGGCCTTCCCCCTGGGGGGAAGGTGTCACGGCCTCAGACCGTGACGGATGAGGGGGCGACCCCCACCCAAAGCATCAAAAAAACGGGAGCTTCGGCTCCCGTTTTTCTGTGTCCGCAGTTGCCACACCGCCGCCCACCGTGGTACAATGTAATGCGAAAATACCATCATCCGAAAGGAGTGTCCCCCCATGTCCTATCGTTTCTACGGCTGGGAAACCGCCACCGTCCGTGATTCCCGGGGCCTCACCCCCTGCGACTATTACGACCTGCTCTCCCGCCTCTGGTGCGCCGAGACCTGCGCCCCGGGCCTGCGGAAGGACTGGTCCCCCCAAAACAACACCCTGGGCCAGTGCTCCATCACCGCCTTCCTCATCCAGGACCTGATGGGCGGCCAGGTGTGGGGCGTGCCCCTGCCCGGGGGCGGCGTCCACTGCTTCAACGAGGTGGACGGCTGCCTCTTTGACCTGACCAGCGAGCAGTTCGGCGGCGCGGCGTTGGACTATTCCGCCCGCACCCTCCAGGACAGGGAGACCCATTTTGCCGACGGCGATAAATTCGCCCGCTATCAGCTTCTGAAATCCCGCCTCCTGCCCCTCATCCCCGCCGAATAACCCCCGCCCCGGCCCATTTACCGCCACCCCCGCCGGGAACGGACGTAGGGCGGGACGACCCCGGCCCGCCGTGCCCAGGCAGCATGTATCACTGCGGCCGGTTGCACGGCAGCAGGTATCGTCTCCCGCCGTAGGGGCGATTCACGAATCGCCCGCCTTCCCCTCGGGGGGCTGCGCCCGAAGCGCCGCCGATGGCGGATGAAGCGAGGGCGCAGCAAGGCAGCGGCCCGGTTACCATGGCCCAAGGGGCCTGGGAACCGGATGCCGCAACGTGGGCAAGAGGTGGCAGCGAAGCTGACGGATGAGGGGGCGATGACCGCCCCGGCCCATTTTCCGCCACCATCTTCCACCGTAGGGCGGGACGACCCCGGCCCGCCGTGCCCAGGCAGTATGTATCACTACGGCCGGCTGCATGGCAGCAGGTATCGTCTCCCGCCGTAGGGGCGATTCACGAATCGCCCGTACCCCGCCATCCCCAAAAAGATTGACATTATCCCCATGAAATGGTACAGTTATGGCTTGTTCGGGGCCGTTTCGCCCCATAAAAATTCACCGAGAGAGAAGAAAGATTGCGTATGGAGTGGTTGATCCCCAAGCTGTTTTCCGTTATGAAGAACTATACCGCCGCCCAGCTGGTCAAGGATTTGGTGGCGGGCGTCATCGTGGCCATCATCGCCCTGCCCCTGTCCATCGCCCTGGCCATCGCCTCCGGCGTAGGCCCTGAGGCCGGTATCTACACCGCCATCGTGGCGGGCTTTATCGTGGCCTTTCTGGGCGGCAGCCGGGTGCAGATCGCCGGCCCCACCGCCGCCTTTGCCACCATCGTGGCGGGCATCGTAGCCAAGGACGGCACGGAGGGCCTCATGGTGGCCACCGTGCTGGCCGGTGTGCTGCTGGTGCTGATGGGCCTGTTCCGCTTCGGCAATCTTCTGAAATACATTCCCAACACCATCACCACCGGCTTCACCGCCGGCATCGCCGTCACGCTGCTCATCGGCCAGGTGAAGGACTTCACCGGCATCGTCTATCAGCACAGCGAGAAGCCCATCGAGACGGCGGAAAAGGTGGAGGCCATCATCGCCAATTTCTCCACCGTTAACCTCCAGGCCGTCCTCATCGGCGTGGTGGCCCTGGTGATCCTCATTGTATGGCCCCGGTTTTTCAAGAAGATTCCCGGCTCCCTCATCGCCGTGGTGGTCACCGCCGCTCTGGTGGAGCTGCTGCACCTGGACGTGAACACCATCGGCAAGTCCTTCACCGACATCCGGGCGGGCCTGCCTGTGCTGACGCTGCGCCTGTCTGACTTCTCCTTCGCCGCCGTCCGCGGCCAGCTGTCCAACGCCGTCACCATCGCCGTGCTGGCGGGGGTGGAATCGCTGCTGTCCGCCGTGGTGGCTGACGGCATGATTGGCTCCCACCACCGGCCCAACATGGAGCTGGTGGCCCAGGGCGTGGCCAACATCGGCTCGGCGGCCTTCGGCGGTATCCCCGCCACCGGCGCCATCGCCCGCACCGCTGCTAACATCAAGAATGGCGGCCGCACCCCCGTGTCCGGCATGGTGCATTCCGTCACGCTGCTGATTGTGGTGGTGTTCCTCATGCCCCTGGCCAAGCTGATCCCCATGCCCTGCATCGCCGCCATTTTGTTCCAGGTGGCCTACAATATGAGCGGCTGGCGGGGCTTCGTGAAGCAGCTCAAGTCCGCCCCCAAGAGCGACATTCTGGTGCTGGTCATCACCTTCGTGCTGACGGTGGTGTTCGACCTGGTGGTGGCCATCGAGGTGGGCGTGGTACTGGCGGCGCTGCTGTTCATGCGCCGCATGAGCGACGTCACCCAGCTTCAGGGCTGGAAAGAGGTGGACCCGGAGAACGACCCTGACAGCATCTCCCTGCGGCAGATTCCCCACCGCACCATTGTCTACGAGATCTCCGGCCCCCTGTTCTTCGCCACCGCCGGCAAGCTGCTGCAAATCACCCCCAAGGACGATACCCGCGTCCTGGTGCTGCGGATGCGCAGCGTGTCCACCATCGACGCCACCGCCATGCAGCACCTGGAGCAGCTCTACGACGCCTGCCTCCGCCGGGGCGTGCAGCTGGTGCTGTCCCACGTCAACGAGCAGCCAATGCAGGTGATGCACAAGGCGGGCTACGACGAAAAGCTGGGCCAAGAGAACTTCTGCCCCCACATCGACGACGCCCTGGCCCGTGCCCAGGCCATCGTAGAGAGCGAAAAGTGATTCATTGCAAAAAGAGCATCCGCCCTGCGGATGCTCTTTTTTGCGCCAAAATCACATATCCATATTTTTCAGCGCCGTGTCCGTGGGGATCCGCCGGATGCGCAGGTAGTCGATCACCGACACAAAGCCGTAGCCCATGAGCAGATACACCACCGACAGCACCATAGCCGCCGCCCGGCTTGTCAATGGCGCCGATGATGTTCAGCAGCGTGGACTTGCCGGAGCCAGACGGCCCCAGCAGCACGCAGACCTCCCCCTTCTCCACGGTGAAGTTCACGCCCCGCAGCACGTCCTGCCGGGCCTCCCCCTGGCCGAAGCTCTTGCGCAGGTCCGCGATCTCCAAAAAATGATGTTCGTTTTTTGCCATGTTTCCATGCCCCTTTCTCTCTGCCGCGCCAAGAGGTTAGCCATAACTAAGCATCAGGCAAATGAAAACGCCGCCCTCGGCAAGTCGCCTCGCCCTCTGCGGCGTTAGCAGCAACTAACTAACTAACCCTATTGTACACGCTCCCTCGCCATAATGCAAGAAAATAATCCGCCAAAGCGGCAAATTGCCGCCGCACCCGGAAGTAAGCTGCCCGCATACTTGACACCTCCTCAGGCAGTGCGATATAATTACAAAGATATGGCAATTTAGAACTATTATCGCATAAATGCTGCGCGAGGTGGTGTCAGCCATGGCGGACAAGCGTATTGCAGCGGTGGTGGTGACCTATAACCGCCTGCCGCTGCTGCAAAAGTGCATAGAGAGCCTTTTGGGCCAGACGGCGGACTGTGACATTCTGGTGGTGGACAACGCCTCCACCGACGGCACGGCGGACTACCTGGCCCGCCAGCAGGCGGAAGGACGGCTCGCGGCCCATAACACCGGGGAAAACCTGGGTGGCGCCGGGGGCTTTCACTGCGGTATGGGCTGGGCCTATGCGGCGGGCTACGACTATCTCTGGCTCATGGACGACGACTGCCTGCCCTATCCGGACGCCCTGGAAAAGCTGCTGGCGGCGGACGCCGCGCTGCAAGGCGGCTACGGCTGGCTGTCCAGCGTGGCGGAGTGGACGGATGGCAGCCTGTGCCATATGAACGTACAGCGCGCCACGCCCTACCGGGACGTGGCCGCCCTCCAAGCCCCGCTGACGCCCTGCGTAATGGCCAGCTTCGTTTCTCTTTTCCTGCGGCGGGAGACGGTGGCCGCCTTCGGCCTGCCCATCAGGGAATTCTTCATCTGGTCGGACGACTGGGAGTACACCCGCCGCATCTCCCTGCAAAAACCCTGCTACGTGGCGGCGGAGAGCCGGGTGGTGCACGCCATGAAAGACAACACCGTGGTCAATATCGCCACCGACACCCCGCAGCGGTTGGGCCGCTACCGCTATTTCTACCGCAACGACGTGTATCTCTACCGCCGGGAGGGCCCCAAGGGCTGGCTGTGGCTGCTGGCCAAATACGCCTGGCACAGCGTCCAGACGGTGGCCCACGGCAAGCCTGGCCGCCTGGCCATCATCTGGCGGGGCTTTGCAGAGGGCTGTCGGTTCCGCCCGACGGCGGAGAGTGCTGGCGACAATGGAGTGAGTGCATCATGAGTGATTCGCGCGGAAAAATCCTGGTAACGTACTATAAGCGATACCCTCTGCTGGAGGGGGATTTTGTGCTGCCGCTTCACGTGGGAAGGGCCGCCTGCCAGCCCACAAAGGACGGCGAAGTCGGCAGCGCGGAGCAGCAATGGCTGACGCGTCACCTTCCGGGCGATGATACCGGCGACAACATCTCCGCCCGAAACCGGGAATACAGCGAATGCACCGGCCTGTACTGGCTCTGGAAAAACTACGACTGGCGCAAGCTTGACTATATCGGCGTCTTCCAATACAGGCGTCAATTGATACTCAACGATCTGTTCGACCGCGCCCGGCGCGACAGGGAAAAAGAGGTGTACAAGTGCGTACACCTTAAGAAAAATCAAGACGTCTGCGCCCTTGCCGGCATCCATGAGCCCAGGATACAGGAGCTGCTGCGGGACTACGACTGCATTGTCCCCCACCGGACTTCTCTGGAGAAGATGGGCATTCACTCGGTGTATGAGGACTACGTGCGGAAAATTCCGGGCGTCCACATTTCGGATCTCTTTCTTCTGGAAGGCGTGTTTCGGGAGAAATACCCGGCGCTTTGGCCCCAATGGGAGGCGTACGTGTCCTCGCCCAACAAGCTGATGTATCAGATTTTTATCACCAAGCCGGAGATATTTCACGCGTACTGTTCCTGGCTGTTTGACCTGCTGTTTGCTGCGGATCCGCTGATCGACACGTCACTGTACACGGTGAACGGGAAGCGCACCATGGGGTATCTTGCGGAGATTCTCTACGGCTTTTACTTCACGACAATCATCCCGCAGGAAAAAGTCCTGCCTGTGGGGGTAACATTTCTTGAGTAATAGGGGGAACCATGATGGAATACGCACCCTTGCAGCGGGAATACGTCAAAGCAAAGACGGCAATCGTCCTCTTAGCCTACGCGGATTATGAGAGCCTTGAGCTGGCGCTGGCGACCCACGCCAGGCACACGGTGGATTCCGGTCTGCCCATTTTTATCCTGCAAAACGGCCGCGGCACATATGATACCGAGCGGA
The DNA here is from genome assembly GCA_946412355.1 of uncultured Clostridia bacterium. Taxonomy (GTDB): domain Bacteria; phylum Bacillota; class Clostridia; order Oscillospirales; family Oscillospiraceae; genus Vescimonas. The sequence continues at coordinate 8,730 of CAMKGX010000025.1, read as the reverse complement.
CCTGTGCGGTGGGGAAGCGGTATGAGGCGCTGTTCCCCGGCACTGTCCGGCTGGTCACCCACATTCCGCCCCAAGAACCCTATACGGCTATCCAAAAGCTGCTCCATGACCCCCTCTTTGCCGCTTACGACTATGTCATCAAGCTGGACGACGACGTGATGACGCTGACGCCCGACTGGGTGGATAAGCTGATAGACTGTTACGTGCAAGCCTATGCGCAGTCGGGTGACCGGCTGGCCTACGTCACGCCGCTTGTCAATAATAACCCCTTCGGCTTCAAAAGGCTGATAGAGAGCAGCGACGAGCTATCCCGGGAGTATTTTGCCCGCCTGGCCAGGCCCCACCGCATCGGCTGCGGGCCGGAGGACAGCTTCAACCCCTATCGCCTTGTGGCCAAAGAGGAGATATATGACGGCGGCTTCGGCACCATCTGGCAGTTGCCTTATGTAGCCCGCTGGCTCCACGAAAAAACAACCCTGCGCCCGGATGACTATATCCGCCTCGCCCGGGATTTGCCCACCGTTCAGGTGGACGCCAACCTGCGCTATTCCATCAACTGTATGCTGTTTGCAAAGGGCCTGTGGGACGATATGCGTGAGGGTGGCGGCGGCGATGAACACATGCTGCATGCCTACTGCCTGCTGCACAAAAAGGAGATATATGCCGTTCTCTCTGTCCCCATGGTGCATCTCGCGTTCTATTCCCAGCGGGAGGAGATACGGGATATGATGCCGAAAATCCGGGAGGTATACACAGCATACCTGGCGTTGCCCTTTCCCATCGCCATATGCGGTGACCGGATGATAGAAATCGAAAACAGACTCCGCTTTATGGAGACGAACGCGCCCCGCACCCGAGGCGCCGCCGGCAAAAAGAGCCTGCTGAAAAAGCTGAAGGGCGGCATACAGTGCTACCGCGAGCACGGCTTTGCGTACACCTTCCGCCGCGGCCTCGTCCATCTTCACTTGAAAGGAGAGTGATTGCCATGAGCCAAACGCCGAAAGTATCCGTTATCATCCCCGTCTACAACACCGAGCCATACCTCTGCCAATGTCTGGACAGCGTGGTAAACCAGACGTTGCGGGATATTGAGATCATCTGCGTGGACGACGGCAGCGCCGACCGTTCCTACGAGATTTTGGCGTCGTATGCCGCAAAGGACCGGCGTTTTACCCTGCTGCGCCAGCCCAACAGCGGCTCCGGCAAGGCGAGGAACAAAGGCATTTTGTCCGCCAAAGGAGAATACGTCGTTTTCATGGACGCGGATGATCTATATCCGGAGACAACGACATTGGAGAAGCTGTACACAGCCGCCATCGCCCATGATGCGACCATCTGCGGTGGCTCGTTCAGCAGCTTCCGCGATGGCAACATGGATCGCATCGTCCGCCGGTATTCGGGCCCAATGAGCGGCTACACCTTCCTCCAAGAGGGGGAAATGCTGTATACAGACTATCAGTTTGACTTCGGCTATCATCGCTTCCTGTACCGACGCAGCTTTTTGCTGGATAACGGTATCCTGTTCCCGGACTATCGCCGCTTTCAGGACCCGCCCTTTTTCGTTAAGGCCATGATCACCGCCCGGAAATTCTACGCGATCTGTGACGCCACCTATCTCTACCGCGAGCAGCCCCGGAATATCGCGGCAGACGAGAGGAAGTCCATAGACGCCATCCGGGGCCTTACAGACAACATGAAGATGGCCCTGGAGAACGATTTGCCGGAGCTGTACAGGCTGACGGTGGCAAGATGCCAGCGCGGCCTATTCTGGCCGGCACTGTTGACGCTGGAGAAGTCTGACAGCGCGGAAGCCCATGCTGCCTTGAGAGAATTGAACCGGGTGATAGATGTGGGGCGCCTGTATGGTGACCTTGGGGAAGCCTATAAGCTGCATATCATCAGAGATTATGAGCTGCTTCACGATACACGGCGCGAGCTGAGCCGGGAGCTGGACTGCGTGCGCCGGGAGCTGGACTGCGTGCGCCGTTCCGCCTCCTACCGTATCGGCCGGACCATCACCTGGTTGCCCCGAAAAATCCGCGGCGGCGTGCGCTGCCTACGGGACAACGGCCCGGGCTACACCCTCCGCCGCGTGCTGTACCACATGGGGCTGTGGAAGGACGAGGAGAAAGAGTAAACAGGAGAAATGCGCTAATATGAATCAGCCGAAAATATCCGTCATCATCCCGGTGTACAACACCGAGAAATATCTCCGCCAGTGCCTGGACAGCGTGGTAAATCAGACCCTGAAGGACATTGAGATCCTCTGCGTGGACGACGGCAGCACCGACGGCTCCCTGTCTATTTTGAAGGAATATGAGCAAAAAGACCTCCGCGTCACGGTCATCAGCCAGCCCAACGAGGGGCAGTCCTCCGCCCGCAACAACGCCCTGCGGTGTGCCCGGGGGGAATATATCGATTTTCTCGACAGTGACGATTATCTGGCGCTGGACGCGTTGGAGAAGGCCCTCCGAGCGGCGAGGGAAAACGACCTGGATGCCGTCGTGTTTGGCGTAGAGCCGTTTTACCAGTCGGAATGGCTGGCCCGGAATCCGCCTGTCGTCTACAAGCAAACGGCGGAGGCCACCGGCGTCATGACCGGCGTGCAGTACGTGAAGACCGCCAAGGACCGGGGCGCCTATATAGTGACGGCGTGGATTGCGCTGTGGCGGCGCGCTTTATTGGAAAAGAATGGCGTTACCTTCAAAAAGGGCATCATCCACGAGGACAATCTGTTCAGCTTCCAAGCCTATATGACGGCGGAGAGGGTGATGTGGATTCCGGACAAGCTCTATCACCGGCGGCTTCGTGAGGACTCCATTATGACGAGCCCGGTGAGCGCGAAAAACGTCATCGGCTACTTTACCTGCGCCGTGGGCGTCATGCAGTACGGGCTGCGAAACGAGGATACGGATAAGGAGCGGGAGATCAGACGGGAGTATACCCGGATGATTCAGGAGACAAGGCGCAACTATATGGCCATCTCCGACGAGGAGCGGAAAAAGGCGTTCTTCCCCAGCGAGATGGAAAACGAGCTTTTCCTGCATCTTACGAAGGAGTGGTTTGACCTGAAAGCCTCCGGCGAGACGCAGAAGGCGCGGATTGACCGGCTCTGCCGCGAGTTGGAAACGCAGCAAAAGCGGGCCGATACCCTGCAACACGACCCGGATTGCGTGCACCGTTCCGCCTCGTTCCGCCTCGGCAGGGCCGTTGCCTGGCTGCCCCGCAAGCTGCGGCGTTTTGCCGACTGCTACGCCCAGCACGGCCTGCGCTATACGGCTTGGCGCGTCCTCGTGTACCTTCATCTGTCCAAGGACAACTAGAATGGAGCCACCCAACAGCATAAACAACCCCCTGCCCCCGCCTTGCAAACCGCAAGGCAGGGGCAGAGGGATTTTCCAATAAAACCACGCAATTCACGTCTGCATCTTATACAGCTCCTCCGTGGCCAGCCGGGTTTTGGCCACCACGTCGCCGCCCTCCCGGGGGAAGCAGTAGTACAGGGCGCGGCTGTCGCCGATGCAGATCATGTCCCCCAGCTCGTACCAGAAGTAGTCGGAGTAGAGGCTGTAGGAGGCGGTGGGGCTCTGGCGGTAGTCCAGCGCTCCGCCGCAGCCCCGGAGGCGGAAGCCCTCCGCCGTATGGGTCAGCCGCCCTTCGCCCACGGTGTACACCGCCTTGGTGTCCACCAGCATCCGAATCAGCACCGGCACGTCCAGCCGGTAGTCGCCCCTTGCAATCTCCTGGTGCACCTGCTGCCGCTCCCAGGCGTACCAGTCGGGCACGTGGCTGAAAAAATCCTCCCCGTCCGCGGCGCGCAAAAAGCCCTTTTCCGTCAGCGTCCAGGTTTTGCCGCAGCTCTTGCAGGTAAGGGTGACGCCCTTGCCCTCCATCTGCCCCTCCTGCAAGCAGTGGGGGCATTTGTACAGCACCCGGTGGAGGCCGTCGGCCCGGAAGTCCTCGGCCACGGTGACGCCCTTTTCCTGCTGCTCCCGGAAGTTGTCAAAGGTGAACAGATCCCGCAAAATCCCGTTCAGCTCGTCCACGCTCTTGTCCCGGATGTCCTCCGGGGAGAGGACGTACTCCATGGTGGCGGACACGTCCACCTGCCGCAGCTGCAGCATGTTGTACAGCGGGTCCCGCAAAAAGGCGCCGGAGGTTTTGATCATCACCACCGGGATGCCCAGGGTTTTCAGCAGCTTGCCCACCGACTGGGGCAGGGGGGTGGCGGTGCCGTCAAAGGTGTAGCTGGCCTCGGGGAACAGCAGAAGGGAGTCCCCCAGCTTGCGCACGGCGTACAGCATATCCCGCACCAGGGGCAGATCCGTCACGAATTTTTGGGCGGGGATGCAGCCCATGGCGTACATCAGCCCCCGCTTGCCCACGAAGCCGTCGGAGGTACACACGATGTTAAAGTGCCGGGGGTACAGAATGCTGGCGGCGATCTTCAGGTCGATAAAGCTGGAGTGGTTCATCAAAAAGAGGGCCGGCTCGTCCTTCCCCAGCCGCTCCATGCCCTCGGCGCGGCACTGAAAATGGGTGGCCTTCAGGTCGGCCCCGCTTAAGGTTTTCAGCAGCAGCCGGAAAAGGGGAGAGGGCCGCCGGGGCTTGCCCCTGTCCTCCCGGGGCAGGGCCATGACCTGATCATAGGAAAGCGCCTTTTCTTTGATTTTCATAGTATCCCCTCCTTTGCGTCATCGTTGAAAACAGTGTATACCGCCCTGCACGGTTTTTCAATACGGAATCACCGGGAAAGGGCATTCCGCCCACAAAAAGCGACACCCGCCGCTTTTTACAGGAACTGCCCCGTGAGGCTGTCTTTGTTTTCCCGAATGGCCCGGGGCGTTCCGCAGGCGACGATCCTGCCGCCCTGCTCACCGCCGCCGGGGCCCATGTCGATGACGTAGTCCGCGTTGCGGATAACGTCCAGATCGTGCTCGATGACGACGACGGTGGCGCCGTTGTCGATCAGCGTCTGGAAGACCTGCAGCAGCGTCTGCACGTCCAGCGGGTGCAGGCCGATGGTGGGCTCGTCGAACACGAACACGGAGTCCGTCTGCAGCCGCCCCATCTCGCTGGCCAGCTTCAGCCGCTGGGCCTCGCCGCCGGAGAGGCTGGGCGTCTCCTCACCCAGTGTCAGATACCCCAGGCCCAGGCTTTGCAGCACTTCCAGCCTGCTGCGTACCAGCTTCATGTCGCCGCAGAAGTCCAGCGCCGTGTGTACGTCCAGCGCCATCAACTCCGGCAGCGACAGCGCCCGACCGCTCTTGTTCACGTGGCGAATCTGCCAGGCCTCCTTGGCGTAGCGTGAGCCCCGGCACTCCGGGCAGGGGATATCCACGTCCGGCAAAAACTGCACGTCCAGGCTCACCGAACCCGTGCCGTCGCAGACCGGGCAGCGCAGCTCCCCGGTGTTGTAGGAGAAGGCGGAGGCCTTCCGCCCCCGATCCTTGGCGTCCTGGGTCCGGGCGTAAATCTTGCGCAGCTCGTCGTGTACGTTGGCGTAGGTGGCCACCGTGGAGCGGACGTTGATGCCGATAGGCGTGGCGTCAATGAGCTTCACGTGGGCGATGCCCTCCGCCGACACCGATTTGACGTGGGCGGGCAGCTTTCCTCCCGCCGTAAGGGAGGCCAGGGCCGGCACCAGGCTCTCCAGAATCAGCGTCGTCTTTCCCGAGCCGGACACGCCGGTCACCACCGTAAGCCGCCCCTTGGGAATGTCCACCTCCAGGGGCTTCACGGTGTGCAGGGTATCGGTGGAGAGATGGAGCCGCCCTAGAGCGAAGAGATCCTCCTCCGGCGCCTGGGGGCGAAGGGGAGCCGTGCGCCCCGCCAGGAAGGGAGCGATGCGGGAGGCGGCGTTTTGGGTGATCTGGGGAATGGTGCCCTCCGCGATGACCCGTCCGCCTGCCGCCCCGGCCTCCGGCCCCATTTCAATGATCCAGTCTGCCTCCTGCAAAATCTGGGTGTCGTGGTCCACCAGCACCACGGAGTTCCCGTCCGCCACCAGATCGTGCATCACGCCGGTGAGCCCTACGATGTTGGACGGATGGAGCCCGATGGAGGGCTCGTCCAGCACGTACAGCACGCCGGTGGTGCGGTTGCGCACGGCGCGGGCCAGCTGCATCCGCTGCCGCTCGCCGGTGGACAGGGTGGACGATGCCCGGTCAAGGGCCAGGTAGCCCAGCCCCAGGTCCATCAGCCGCTTTGCCACCAGATGGAAGGAGGCGCAGATGCTCTCCGCCATGGGGCGCATCTCCTCCGGCAGGGATTGGGGCACGCCGCCCACCCAGTCGCTCAGCGCCGACAGCGGCATTTGGCATGCCTGATCCAGGCTTAGGCCCCGCAGCCGGGGCGCTCTGGCGGCGTCGGAGAGCCGCGTTCCGCCGCAGTCCGGACACACCTCCTCCTTCAGGAACTTTTCCACCCGCTTCATGCCCTTCTCGTCGGTGACCTTGTTCAGGGCGTTGCGCACGGTGGCGGTGGCGCTGTAATAGGTGAAATCCATCTCCCCGGCGGTGGCGGTGTCCGCCTTTTTGGGGCGATAGAAGATATGCTTCTTCACCATGGGGCCGTGGAGGACGATCTCTTTTTCTTCGTCCGTCAGCTCCCGGTAGGGGACGTCCGTCCGCACGCCCATGGCGCGGCACACGTCGGTCATCAGCGACCACATGAGGCTGTTCCAGGGGGCCACGGCGCCCTCGTCAATGGACAGCGATTCATCGGGGATCAGGGTGCTCTCGTCCACGGTGCGCACCGTCCCCGTGCCGCCGCAGCATGGACAGGCCCCCTGGCTGTTGAATGCCAGCTCCTCCGCGCCGGGGCCGTAAAAGGCGACGCCGCATTCCGGGCAGACGATCTCCTTTTCCGCCGCCACGCTCATGGACGGCGGGCAATAGTGGCCGTTGGGGCAGCGGTGGGAGGCCAGGCGGGAGAACATAAGGCGGAGGCTGTTGAGCAGCTCCGTCCCCGTGCCGAAGGTGGAGCGGATGCCGGGCACGCCGGGCCGCTGGTGCAGCGCCAGCGCCGCCGGGACGTACCGCACGTCGTCCACGTCGGCCCGGGCGGCCTGGGTCATGCGCCTGCGGGTATAGGTGGAGAGGGACTCCAGATACCGGCGGGAGCCCTCGGCATACAGCACGCCCAGGGCCAGCGAGGTCTTCCCGGAGCCGGACACACCTGCGATCCCCACAATGCGGTTCAGGGGCACGTCTACGTCGATATTCTTCAAATTGTGTACTCTTGCGCCCCGAATCTGGATTTTTTGGGGGAAATTTTGGGTGAAAGTTGTTTTCATGGGTAATGCTCTCCTGATACTATCTCCTGTGAATGTTACCGCATCGACTGTGCCAGCCAGCAAAAGGCCCGGGCGGTGCGCTTTTCGCTGTCCTGAAAATGGTTGCCCCGGTTCCATTCCAGGGTGACGGTGTGTTCCGCCTGCAAAAGGTCGTGGAGCGCCCGGATGCACTGTCCCACCGTGGCCATAGTGGGATTTTTCGTCCGCTCCTCCCGGTCGCCCAGGCTCAGATAGATTGTATCGGCCCGGATGGGGTGGGCCTCCACATAGTCGAGCCAGCCGGGGAACCACACCGATGGTGAGGCCGCTGCCACGCCGGAAAAGACCTCCGTCCGGGTGGCCGCCCAGAGGGCGAACAGCCCCGCCAGCGAGTACCCGCCCAGGCAGACCGGCACGTCTCCGCCCAGTGCAAGCCGGGCGCGCAGCACCGGCAGCAGCCTTTCCACAAAGCGAAGCGTATCCTCCGCCCCGCCGCCGAAGGGGACTTTTCCGAATACCGGCGGGGCCTCCCAGGGGCTCAGCTCCCGGTTCCAGTCCTCCACCGAAAACGCCGCCAGCGCGAAGGGGAGAGGACAGTCCTCCATGGCCGCCGCCTCGCTGTCCGGCAGCGCCCCGTCATGTTCATCCACTGGCTGGAGGAACAAAATCCGCGGTGCCGCCTCGCTGTACACCGTCACCCTGCGCCCATCCAACTGAAAGCCCTGCTGCTGCATACCATTCCCCTCCCGCCTGCCAATGCTGCCGTTATCCCGCCGCGGTCCCGCTTGCGCTGCATCATAATATCAGTATACCATGCGCGCCCTCCCGTGACAATGACAGAAAACCCGCCGCCAACTCTGACGGCGCAAGGGCAAGCCCCACAAGCCGAAGGCGGCAGAAAAAAGGCGAAGCAGGCGTTCACCTGCTCCGGGGACGTGAAATGGATTGATGTGTACGCTTTTCGGGACTTTTGGCATCCTCCGGGTTTACCATCCGCCTGTAATCTACCAGTCAACTGCCTGCCGTGTATTTTCGGACAATTGCTCGCCTTTCTTAACGGAAAAAGCGGACAAATTGATAGAACTCTATGTTGTAAAAACGGACGGCATGCGCTATGCTATCCTTAGCATTTCATACGGTGGATGACATAGAAACGTCCAATTAACGAAGGTAAATCATATGACAGATAGAGAACTGAAAACCCTAAAAGACAACCTGTGACACGCGGCGGATGAGCAGCGGTGCGCATTTGGCGGCGAACAAATAGGGTCAGCCGATCCTCGGACTGATCTTCCTTCGCTATGCGGACATCCTGTATCGCCCCGCGCTTCAAAGTGACATTCCAAGTGTCACTTTGGATGTCACTTTGAACGGGACTGAACTGAGCCGTTTCCTATACACAAGACCTGCTAACAATAGTCAAGCCCTGAAATGAGTTTTTTGAGTAAGCGAAA
>CAMKGX010000024.1 GCA_946412355.1 uncultured Clostridia bacterium | reverse complement strand
CCGGCGATTACATCAAAAAGAACATGCGGGATTGCACCGGCAAGGAGATCTGCATACTACATAAAAATGAGTCCATTTTGCGCGCTCTAAGATGTCTTTCGGTTGTAATTTTTGAACATCATTTTCGATATATTCCCTCGAATAATCTTTGGTGTTGACTTCTCTGAGCGTCCTAACAATCAAAGCTGATACATTTCCTGCATCTTCAGGCTCGATTCTTCTGATAATCATTGCATCACATCCTCATAAATCTCGAGTTGTATTACTCGTAGTCAATCCGTTCAATCCTAAAGATAACAGGTCTTGTGCCGTCAGAGCAGCAGGCGATCATCTCATTCTCGCGCTCCATCCAGCCTTTCATGATGGAGCCGCCCTGCAATCCGGTATAGATGTACCGGCTAATAGCATCCCAAAGTTCCGAGCAATGCGGCATCTTAGGTCCACCTGCCACGGTATCGGGATCAGCATCTGTTTTCACAAGAGTGTTTAATCCGCAATGCCAGAAATCATCCCGCTCATCATCACGATAGAACTCAAAGACGTCACCCACGTTATAGCAGGGACATGCGCCGGAATTCGGATCTGCACAGTACTGCTGCTGCAGTTCCGAGTAGAGCTTCTTATCGATAACTGTTAATCTGACTTTGTGCTTCATAGCCTTTTCCGCCTGCAAATCCCGATTTGATTATCTCTTTCTCTGTTGACTAACGTTAGATCGTCTTCCCCAATTCAAATGCCTTCTCAACAAATCCGCTACTTCTGGTCATGGACGGTGTGCCGCAGCCACCGCCAAGCACTATGCCGCAGTCTTCAAACTGCATGTACTCGCAGATCCTGCGGTAATAGGCCTCGACCACGGAGAATACGGTATCCGTATCATCCCATGCCACCGTCAACAGGACGGTCTTTTTATGCATGTAAGCAAGCTCCGTGGTGAAGCTGTAGAAGCGGTCAATCACCGTTTTCAGCTGGGCCGGCCAGTTATAGTAATAGACCGGCATGACAAACACCAGCATGTCCGCCGCCTTGATCATGCCCTTGAGCTTGTTCTCATAATCGTCCTTCTGAACACAGGGGCCGTTCATGCCGCAGTGATTGCAGCCCAGGCAAGGACGGATATCCGCCCGGATCACGTCATAGACCGTTACCTCATGGCCGTTTTCCTTTGCGCCTTTGATGAAGCCCTCAGCGAGAAGATTAGAGGACCCTTTCTTATTTCCGCTGCTTTCCAGTACAAGTATCTTCATTTCTGTTCGACCCTTTCAAATATGATGTCCGTATCCTCCATTCCGTCAAAGAAGGATACATCGTCGTCTGTGTGCCCGATCTTTACCTGCTCGAACACTTCACCGTTCTGCTTATACAGGATCACAAGGCTTCCGGCAGGGGGCCAGTAGGAAATGTCACCGATCTCATAGCCGGCGTCTGCAGCATCCTTGTCCGGGAGCGCACCTTTTCCCATCCGATAACACATCTCGCGTCCGTAAAGGTTCATCATGGGAAGCGTCAGGGGAAGCTGATCCCAGAGTGCCTTTGCGGCATCATTATCGTTCAGTTCAGCGGTGATGCTTCGTTCTCCGACCGTGATCCTGACGACCATCTTCTCCGTTTTTTCGCCTGCAGCGCTATCCTGTGAGCTGCTTTCCGGAGCCTCATCTGTCACGATCTCTCCGGTCCAGGTGTTGATGCCGCCGAACTCGTAGATATTCGTATAGCCCATATCACCCAGCTTCTGGGCCGCCTGCTTGCTGCGATTCCCGCTCCGGCAGTAGATCAGGATGATCTGGTCCAGATCGGGCAGTTCCTCAGGCTTCTCTGTACCGATGCTCTCATTGGGGATCAGGATCGCTCCCCGGATATGGCCGGCGTCGTATTCATCCTGTCTGCGGACGTCGACAATCACATGGCCATCATCCTGAGCCATCATCTCTCTGGCCTGTTCCTGTGATATTTGTGTATAGCCGTAGACCGTGACATCGCCATCCATCACCTGGCCGCCGGAAGAGCATCCGGACAGGAGAAGCAGAATTGCAGTCAGCAGCAAAAAGACAGCTCTCTTCATAATCCTACTTCCTGATAAACTGGTCTTCTGATTCCGGTGTCTCCGCGCTGACATATCGTTCCACGGTCATGTGAAGATCATACTTTTCCCGCAGCGTGGCGATGGTCCCCATCATCGGGGAAACATGATGGATATCGATCGCTTCCTGATCTGTCCAGCTGTCGATCAGCAGTATGGTCTCCGGATCATCAAGCGGCTGGTAGTATTCGTAGCGCAGATTCCCTGCTTCAGCCCGGATTGCCGCGACCGTGCCGCTGGCCGTCATCTCTTCGGCAAACTTCCGGGCAGCGCCGTCTTTGCCGGTATATCTTAAGTTCACTGTGATAGCCATAAGGGCCTCCGTTCAATCATCAAATATCGCGTCGATTGTTTCCATCTCATCCACCCAGGATGGATCGTATTTCGAGCCTTTCATCGGCAGACCGCACCCCGGGCAGGTCCTGTATGGCTTGTCCGACCGTAATCCGCATGCTGAGCATTCATACTCGTCTCTGCGGAAAAGGTGGGTGTGTTGGATCCATTTGGCTGTTTTCTTCATGAAATTGATTCCTTTTCACCGGCCGCTCCGAGCAGCAGTGTCCCTGCTGTCAGGATCATGGCCAGGACGCCATAACACGGTACCGCCTGCAGGATCCCGAGGGAGAAGAGCGCTGCCAGACAGTATCCGTACATGGCGGCCCAGAAGATGAGCAGCACCCAGTCTTTCTTCCCCTTGAATGTCAGCTCGCCGCGCTCTCTGATCACCTGCATAATCAGCCGTACCAGGATGAAGCCCCACAGCAGGATAAAGGCAATGCAGGCAAACCATTCATCCGTCAGTGCATTCAGGCCCAGCGCAATTCCGCTGGCAGCACCGACGATGGCCACTCCCGCCAGACCGATGCCGATGGTCATCAGGATCTTCCGGGTCATACTCTCTTCCTTCAACTCCCAGCTTCGCAGCGTCAGATACGCAACAGCCGGCGTCTCAAAGAGATAGCCCAGGAAGTTTACCCAGATGACGCTCATAAACATGTGATGTGTCACGTCCAGTGTGATATCCCGGCCTTCCCAGACCCAGAAGCCGCCACTAAGTCGGATCGCCGCCACATCCAGCAGGATGTCCATAGAGACGATCAGCCAGCCGGTCACAAAAGCGGTCATCAGCTTTCCGAAACCGAGCTTCCGTGCGATTCGAAGGGCACAGACTGTCAAGCCGCCCCACATGAGCCCTCCGAAGAAGGGGAACTGATACGGGGCGAAACCAATGCTGATATAGTAGTCCGGGCTGTAGTGATAGATCCCGGTCACGCGGACGGCCAGCAGCTCCAGTATGAAGCCGGCGAGCGCGGCGGACAGGAACAGCCGCAGCTCTCTTCGGCTTTTCTTCCGGATGATATCCCAGAGGAGAAGGGCTGTGATCGCGTAGCAAAGGATCTCAAATGCATTGATCCAGTTCATAGCTTCTCCGCCGCCTGCAGAACCATATTCTTATATTCCTCTTTGACTTCTGCCGGTCCCTTGATCACGACCTTGCCCTCAAAGCCGAACACCCAGGAGAAGAACACCTTGCTGGGGACGACCTCCACCTCGGCGCGGAAGTTCTCCATGTCGTAGCAGTAGGTGGTGACATCCTTGCCAAACTTGTCCAGAATCGCGTCCATCAGATCATTCGCGCAAATGAGATCTACCGTCGTGTAATTGGTCCCGAACATCCGGAAACTGACCTGCAGATGCTTGTTGAAATCGAAGTCCTTCGGGAAGGGAAGGGCATCCTCCTCCAGCACATCCGGCCGCTTCACGATGCGGTCCAGGCGGAAGGTCCCGACCTTCTTGCTGTCGAACACGCCGACCATGTAATAGAAATCGCCGTTCCAGACCAGCCGGTGCGGACTGAAGGTCCACGGCTTTCCCTCATTGCGCAGCTTCTGCTCCTTCCGCACATCGTATTTGAAGTACTGGAAGGAGATCTTCTTGCCGGCGTTGATCGCCTCGTTGACACCGTCGATGATCAGGAAAATGCTCTCGTTATCGTATTTGATACGGTCCTCCACGGAAATGTTCCGCTTAAGATTCTCCGCCTGATTCCTGCCGGCCATCCGGGAGAGCTTGGCCACCAGTTCCTCGCTTTTCTTCGGGGTGATGAACTTGGAGGACTCAACCGCATCGATCAGGAGCTTCAGTTCCGCCAGATCATATTCACGGCTGATCAGGTTATAGCGCTTCTGCGCGGACATCACTTCCTGAATCTCCATGCCAACAGTGCGCAGGATCTCTACATCGGCAGGAATCGTCTGCCGGTGTGTCTTGATCTTGTACTCCATTTCAAGGATCTCCATCAGCTGAGCGGTGGTGAGATAATGATCCTCGTCGGTACGTTCATATAGTATTTTCGCCAGATAGAACGGGCGAAGTTTGGCGTCTTTGTCCATGAAATTGAAGCTCCTAAATCAATCTTCACAATATAGATTGAAAAGCATGACCCGCATTTTAATTTGCTGCCCGGGGTTAGCCTTTGATAGGAACAAGCATTCAAACTCGTTCTTATCAAGAGACACAACATTTCTCATACCATCATAAGCACGTAATGCCGCTTCCGCAGACTCAAGCGTTTTCAAAAAGTCCTTACGCCTAACGAAATATATAAGAGCAGTTTTGCAATCACGCCAAGTTAAGTAACCATCCAACTGATCAATTGCATTTCCAATTTCTTTTTGACCAGTCCACATCTTGCATTCAGCGACAAATGTTTGATCTTCTCTCCATTAACGTATCTCACATAGGTGCGCTCTTTTGTAGACCGGGTTACGATGTACTGCCAGACACGCTTGAACTGTGTATAAGACAGCGGCTCTCCCTCGCTATTGGCAACCACATATTCAGAAGTGGATTTTTCCTTTGCTTCCTTCAAGCACTCTACAAGGCACTTCGGCAGCGGCACGTCTCGGCTGGCTGCTTTTGTTTTGAGCTCAGTAAGAATGACCGGCCTGTTGTGCTCGGTATGCCACGCTCTCCTCACCGAGAGGTACGGCGCTTCAACATCGAGGAAAACGCAGTCCCACTTAAGGGCGAGGATTTCTTCTCTGCGAAGGCCAGCGTAGAGCCCCAGCATAACAAAGACATACGGCGGAAGCCCTTTAATCGAATCCAACAGCAGATCGACCTGCTCATCGGTGAGGGCTTCTTTTGTCTTCTGCGGAACGCCACCTTTAGCGGAGAGCTTTTTCGTCGGGTTCTCGTCAATAATATGGCTCCCAGCTTATTTTCATGGACTGTCCTTTCTGCCTGTGAGTAGGGCAAAGGACAGTCCATTTATCGGAATCTCAACTTGCAGCCTGGAAATGAGCGCACAAGGTCGAGGGTATTTCCTACGACTTTTTCGCAGAACTCATTTCTGCTTGTGTCGTATGAGAAATATCCTTTGCCCTATTGCAACTCAGGCTCGATATTCTATTTGATGTAAAACAAAAAAGGCCGGGCATCAGGAATCATGGGTATGCTCCATGACCCCGATGTCCGGCCATTTGGTGACTCGTTGGGTCTTATTCAGACCACGGACCCGTTGCTCGGTACGTCGGTTGCTTAAACGTTATATTAGAGACCGCTTGCCAGTCTCAATCTAAGATACGGACTCGCCCTTGAAACGCGATATCGTTGCTTTTTGTTGCGCAGCCAGATATAAGGGAGAGGAGTAACGCCATAGTTAATACCAAGGCTAATGCTCGTTTCATTTTACCTCCTCCTTTTTGCCGATCTTGTTGCGAAGAATCAGAAAAGCAATCAAGACAGTCACTATCACAATGCTGCCAATTATATAGAGAACGGCATGATTTCCAGTAGTATTATCTTCTGTCGTCGGTTCAACTATAGAAGTCTCGGTTTCCTTTGATTCAGGTGAAAGCGAAGGATCAGACTCCTTTGGTGCATCTGTTTCCGTAACAGTATCCGTCTGCGAATTTGATGTGGGCAGAGGATCAGTCTGGGATTCTGATATAGGTTCAGCTTCTTGCGTAGGAATAACGTCCTCTTCAAATACCCAAGTCCCAACAAATTCAAGATCTGAGCCGCAAATCACTTTCCTATCAGAGTCCCATCCCTGGAACTTCCAGACGCCATTTGCAACTCTGATTTCCGCTTCTTCAATGACGCCTGGCTTTACCTCCAGTCCATCTTCTATACCAGCTTGATCATTTGGCAACGTATTAATGACAGCGTTACTATTCACGGGTCAATGGCAACGCGCTACTTATCCATATACCGGTCCATGTAATCCATATAGGCGGTCCAGTCCTTCAGGTCAAACATGTGCCCGCCAAAGTGAACGTTGACGCCCATGGCTTCGCTCATGATCGGCGTGTCGTACGGCACGTCTGCGTAGCTGCCGTCCGGGATCACCTCCATACCGTAACCATCGCGCCATACACTCTTGGCGTACTGCAGGGCATCGTACATGGACACGGGATCGGATGCCAGGTCGTTCTCCCCGATGGAGACGAACAGGCGGCGTCCTGCTGCCAGCGCAAAAAGCGTATGCATATCCACGGGCAGCTCGTTGTCGCGGTTTTCGAAAGTCAGATACGCCGGCGTATACCAGTGATTGGAGGTGCCGTCGGTTGTGATCCGCCCCATGACCGGGCTGCGCAGCAGGCCGCCGCCGCAGGAGCCTGTGACAAGGTCGATCCGTTCATCGCACGCGCCGGCCCACAGCGAGACGCGCGCCAGCCGTGAGTGCCCAACGGAGGCAATCCGGCTTTGGTCCACCTCCGGCAGCGTTTCGAGATAGTCAATCCCGCGGCTGATCCCGAAGGCCCACGCAGAGAAGGCGGATAGATTGGGATCCTCGAACAGGCGCAGCACGCCCTCGCGGTACGTCGCGGTGTCGTCCGCGGCCCAATCAGTATAGCCCATGGTAGCCACGGCAAAACCGCGGTCTATGATCGTTTCAAACGGCCATTCGTTGTTTTCCCATGCATTCTCATTGCCGGAGAAATTCTCCCCGATAAAGACCGGCACCTGGTCTTTTCCCTTGGGAAGCAGCACGATCATTTCGGTTTCAAAACTTCCCTTTTCGCTGGAAACCGTGATGGTCACAACCCGCTTCTCCGCTTTGCCGCCATACACATCGCTCGTCTCTTTCACCTGAAAGGCTGTGTCAAACCCTTCCGTCGGGGTATGGCCGTACATATAGGTTTCGTATGCAGAGAGCATGTCCTCCCGCGCGGCCGGATCGACCGGGAGCTCCGGAAGCCCCGGGTAGCTGCGGTCCACATTCAGTGTCAGCGACTTATACCAGTCCGGCAGCTCGAACCCGCCGTAGGACATCATGGCCATCGTTCCGTTGATCGTCAGGGAATCGCCTACGAATGCGCGGATTGTAATGAGCGACACCGCGACAAACACGACAACAATGGATGCAAGTACGATCAGAATGACCGCCCACCAGGGTAAACGTTTTTTCTTCATTTGCATGGGGTTTCCTTGTATTATAGAGTAGTAGTTTTTAGTGACCCTCTCCAAGGTCATGTGCTACACTGCAAGGGATGCTGTGGATTGGTATAAATCTCCTACCGCAAAGACGGTTCTAGAAAGGCTCCGACCACAGCCCTTTGCAGATTTGTTAATCAGTTAGATACCGCCAGACGGTTTATGTGGAACAAGGTTACAAGGCAAAGTGTTCTGTGGATGCAGCATCATAAATCTTTACCCTGGAGGTATCATCATGGTTTGCGTAGGAATTGATGTGGCGAAGGACAAGCACGACTGCTTTATCCTCAGCTCGGAAGGCGAAGTTCTGGCCGATGTGTTCACCGTTGCCAACAATCGGAACGGCTTCGAGACCCTGCTACAGCGGATTCGTTCCTGTACTTGCCCTACGAACAATATAAAAGTAGGGCTTGAGGCTACCGGACACTACAGCTACAACATCCTCGGGTTTCTTCTTGAGAAAGGTCTGCACACCTATCTCATCAACCCTCTGCACACCAATCTATATCGAAAGAGTCTCAGCCTTCGTCAAACCAAAACTGATCGAATTGATGCTCGGACGATTGCATCTATGCTCATGTCTGATGTGGATCTCAAGTCCTACACAGACACAGCATACCACAACGAGGAGCTAAAGTCACTCACGAGATACAGATTTGAGAAAGTTCAGGAGAGAGGCAGGCTCAAGACGTCGGTTTCCCGTCTCATCAACATCTTGTTCCCAGAACTGGAAACACTGGTCTCATCCCTTCACATGGCGTCTGTTTATGCCATGCTCAGCGAGTTTCCCGGGGCAAAGCAGATTGCCGACGCCCATCTGACGCACTTCAAGGCCGTCCTATGCGACGCCTCAAGAGGCCGCTATGACCGCGAAAAGGCTGTCGAGATCCGCGAGGCTGCCAGACGCTCCGTCGGCTCCGCAATGCCTGCCAAGTTTCTTGAGCTTCAGCATACCATCCGTTTAATCCGGGAACTGGACAAGGAGATTGAAGAGATCGAAGCCGCCATCAAAGCGATCATTGACGAAATGGCCCCGCCGATCCTTACTATCCCCGGCATCAGCTACCGTATGGGCGCTATGATCCTGGCTGAGATCGGTGACTTCTCTCGTTTCGATTCACCGGATAAGCTGCTGGCTTACGCTGGCCTCTCGCCGTCCACTTACGAGTCTGGAAAGCTAAAGGCTACAGGTTCCTATGCTCACATGGAGAAGCGTGGTTCACGCTATCTGCGCTATGCGCTCTTCAATGCAGCCAAATACGTTTGTTTCTGGGAACCGTCCTTCGCTGCATACCTTGCCAAAAAGCGAACCGAGGGCAAGCATTACAACGTCGCTATCTCTCACGCTGCAAAGAAACTTGTGCGCCTGATCTTCGCTCTACAGACTACCGGAAGAGCTTTTCAGCCCGTCTAACTTCGTAGTCCATACCGCTCAGAGCGCCCTTCTGGACGCTCGGTTTTCTGCGCCCTTTTTTCGTCGTTCACCAATTCACAGCTTCCCCTATCTTGGGTCTTGACTTTTAATAGTTAGTCTTTCTTTTCTCTCTTTCCCCATGCATTTTCTTCTGCACGCGGACTAGATTTGCATGGGGTTTCCTCTCTTTTGCTCTTTTCCTATGCATTGGGATCACTCACTGGCAGAACTCCGACACCCGCTTCAGGAAATCCGGGGCTTCCTCGTACAGGCCGTGCCCCAGGCCCTCGTAGAGGAACAGTTGGCAATTCGGTATTTTCCCGGCGATTTCCACTGATGCCTGCCCGGTTACAATTTGATCTTCTTTTCCGCCGATCACCAGCGTCTGGCACGAAATCTGATCCAGCAGATCGTATGTGTCGTGGGTCAGGCAGGAAGCCGCCTGTATCCGGAAGCGGTCGAAGGACTTCGGCTTTCCGATGCTGCCAAGCAGCCCGTATTCCAACCTTGACTGCTTCAGCCGCTTGGGGGAATAGGAACGCTCTGCCGTATCCAGCATGATCCCCTTGTAATCTCCCTGATCGGCCATCTGAAGCCATCGGGAGATCACATCCTTTATCACGTCATTCGGACGGCTGAGTGTCACGACCAGGACAAGGCGTTCCACCTTATCCGGGTGATCGAGGGCCAGCCACTGGGCGATCATGCCGCCCTGTGAGACGCCCACGATCGCAGCTTTGGAAAGCCCCTGCGCTTCCATCGCACCGTTCAGATCCTCCGCCATGTCCCGCGTGGTCATACCGGGAGATAAAACCCGCCGCCTGCTAAACACGTACACAGTGAAGTCTTTGGCAAGGCTCCTGTACAGAAGGGCAAAGGGCAGTGCCATGCCTTTGACGGTTTTCAGGCCCTCGCCCACGCCCGGAAGCATGATCATGGTCTTGGCTCCGTTGCCAAAACGAATATAGTCCTGGGTTCCGGTCGGAAGCTCAACCGAACCGTTTCTTGCATGCAGCATCGTTCACACTCCTCTAATTGTTAAGCTTTTGCCCTGTTCACAGGCACTGGCGCATGATCTGTCTACTCCTCTGCCAGCGCAAACCTGGCCAGCGGCTCATATCCCAGCGGGGCCAGCAGTTCATCCCAGTTTTCCGGCAGCCTGATCTCGATGGTGATGTACCCGCCGCCCGGCAACACCATAAGATCCTTTGCCACAGGCTCCGTAATGAAAACCGTGCGGTATACCTGCGGGTTGGTATTGCCCAGCCCGTTCTGCTACTTCTCGGTGATGTCGTAGGAAGAATACCCGTCATGTAAGCAGCAGCCACTGCTTCCGCAGTAAAATTATTGTTCTTGAACCACCCTCGGAGCAGGTTTAAGTAACTGTCCTGGGCTTTTGAATCATCCTTCGCCTCTCTTATCACCGAATTCCATTCATCAATGACAAAAACAATTTGTCTTTTTTGTTCTGTGCACCATCTCCAAAAGACACTCGTTGGAAGTGTTCGCGCTCTGCAGATCCGGAAACAGCGTCTTTACCTCTTTGATTATACCCGTCAGGGAATGCAAATGCAAGAACCTAAAAAGCTGATCCCCGGTTTCCCGGAGGTTACCATTCACGGGTTTCAGACTTTGAATTTCTGAAAAATTGTACTTTAACAAGCCTCGCTGAGCAGAGCATAGAGCGAGGCACATGTCTTTGCTGGTATTGGCCGGCATGTCCTAAGCTATTTTTCGTTTCTGCCGGTCAGATGACCGGCAGAAATATCGGGATGGCGAAAACACTTACACGCAAATCAGCATTATACATGCTCGCCATTAAAACGCAAAGATATTTCTTCGAACAGATTGCCTCCCTGCGATTTGATTGACTCCGTTACAGATCCTTCGCAGGGAGACTTCCGTTTAGGTGCTTCCGCCAGATAGTAGCAGTTCTCCTTTTTGAGAACGCAGCCCGTTTTCCTGTTCTTCCAAAAGTAACAGCCCCTGCAGCTGCGAGGACGGTCAGCATAGTAACGCACGCCGTCGATCATGATAGTTTCTTTTTCCATCGACTAATCCTCCTTTTTCATGATGGTTCTGCAGAGCCTGCAGAAATGAAAAAAGCCCGATTACCGTTCAGAACAGTAACCGGGCTATGTATGGAGGTTTTCTTCTGGAAAAGAAAAGATGCCCGGCAAGAAGAACTGTCTGCTGAGCACCTTAGATTAGGATAAAACCTGATTAGAAATGTCTGGTTCGGTCAGATTCGGCCAAACGGACCAATTTCAAATCGTAGTCTGGATAGAGGCATGGGAAGGGGGATAAAACCGCTTTTCGGGGAGGAGACATGCCGCCCTTCAATCCACGGAAAACGCACTTTTTGCTCTCCCTCATTTAGCCCATTTGTTAACTATAAAGGCCCGAAAAACGGCGGTTAGCCCCTCGTTAACTATAAAAAATCGGTCGAAAACCATGGAACGCCATGAAAAACCATCAAAGATTTCCGGGCATGAAAAAACCCTGAAACCGTTGAGATTCCAGGGTTTTTTGATGATTTCGACTCGAGATCAGCGCTTGCTGAACTGCGGAGCCCGACGGGCGGCCTTCAGACCGTACTTCTTGCGCTCCTTCATGCGAGGATCGCGCTTGAGGAAACCGGCCTTCTTCAGAATGGCGCGGAACTCGGGGTTGACCTGCAGCAGGGCGCGGCTGATGCCGTGGCGCAGAGCGCCGGCCTGGCCGGACACGCCGCCGCCTTCCACGGTGGCCACGATGTCGCACTTGCCCAGCATATCGGTGCTGTTCAGAGGCTGACGGACGACCATCTTCAGGGTCTCCAGGCCGAAATACTCGTCGATGTCGCGGCCGTTGATGGTGATGTTGCCGGTGCCGTTGGGGAACACGCGGACGCGGGCCACGGAGGACTTACGACGGCCAGTGCCGTACTTGTAGGGATTCTTGGACTGATACATTCTTCTTCTCCTCCTTACTTGACGAGCTCGGGCTTCTGGGCCTGATGCTCATGGTTCTCGCCGGCATACACATGCAGACGCTTCAGGGAATCCTTGGTGACGATGTTGCGGGGCATCATGCCGCGCACGGCCACGCGCATAGCCAGCTCGGGCTTCTCCTGCATGAGGATGCGGTACTTGGTCTCCTTCAGGCCGCCCACCCAGCCGGAGTGGGTGCGGTAGTACTTCTGCTCCATCTTGTTTCCGGTGAGCACAGCCTTGCCGGCGTTGATGACGATCACGTTGTCGCCGCAGTCAGCATGGGGGGTGTAAGTGACCTTGCCCTTGCCGCGCAGCAGGTCGGCGACGATAACGGCGGTCTTGCCCAGGGGCTTGCCGGCGGCATCGACGACGTACCACTTACGCTCCACAGAGCCCTTCTTTTCCATATAAGTGGACATGGTGTATTTCCTCCATTTATTGTAATGTATTGCTTTACATTTCCGCGCCGCCTTGCTACAATCAAGACATTCAAACGCGCAAGAGTATTTATAGCACACCCCCCGCCCGCTGTCAACACCATTTTTGATTACGGCAACAACATCTCGTATTTGCTCTTAAATGCTCCCGTTTTCTCTCGTTTTCTCAAAACGCAATTTCATTTTTTCCGGAGGTACCCTATGCAGCGGATTCTCGGCCTGGTGCGGGCCTGCGTCAGTGATTACAACATGATTGACCCCGGCGACCGCATCGCCGTGGGCGTCAGCGGCGGCAAGGACAGCCTTTTGACCCTCACCGCCCTGGCCCGGCTCCAGAAGTTCTACCCCGTGCCCTTCACCGTGGAGGCCATCACCCTGGAGATGGGCATGCCGGACATGGACTTCGCCCCCGTGGCGGCGCTGTGTGACCGCCTGGGCGTGCCCTATACCCGCATCAGCGTGCCGGTGTACGACATCGTGTTTCAGGACCGGCAGGAGAAAAACCCCTGCTCCCTCTGCGCCAAGCTGCGCCGGGGCAGCCTGAACACCGCCCTGACGGAGCGGGGCATCCGCAAAATCGCCCTGGGCCACCACTATGACGACGCCGTGGAAACGCTGCTGATGAACCTGCTCTTTGAGGGCCGCATCGGCTGCTTCCAGCCCGTCACCTATCTGGACCGCACCGGCGTCACCCAGATCCGACCCCTGCTCTACTGCCACGAGGAGGACATCCGCCGGGTGGTGGCGCGGGAGCAGCTGCCGGTGGTGAAAAACACCTGCCCCCGGGACGGCCACTCCCGCCGCCAGGAGGTAAAGGAGCTTTTGACGGAGCTGGAGGGCCGCTACCCGGACTTGAGGCAAAAGCTGTTCGGCGCCATGGAGCGCTATCCCCTCTACGGCTGGGATAAAGAGAATTTGGAGCGATGAAAAAGGACTGTGAAGATAGCCTATGACATAATGTAGGGGCTGACGCCCCGGCAGCCCGCGCAGCACAAGGAAACTACACAATAACAATCTCCGGCAAAAACGGGAAAAGCCCGAATTTGCCGGAGATTGCTGCTATGATAAGGTTTTTCCGCCGGGACGCCGAGGGCGGCGTCCCCTACAAGTGAAACGAGACCGTTTTCTGCTAATCGACTTTTTCGCAGCGCCCTTTCGCTATGCTGCCGATTACGCCAAATCAAAAGAGATAAAGTCGAAGCTGCCGCCCTTGCCCTCTACGCTAAAGTAGAGGGCCTCTTTTTCGCCCAGCCCTGCGGGCAGGGGGGCGGAGAAGGTCTTGGGCTGGAGGCAGGTCTCCACCGGGATGCGGAGAATGGGCGCTCCGTGCTCCTCCGTGCGGACGGTGACGGCGCAGCCGTTGCCGTAGCCCTGGAGCTGCACGGCGAGGGAGCGGGTCTTGCGCAGGTCAAAATACTTGAAGCCCACGGTGCAGTCGGTGCAGAAGTTGGACACGTACTGGTCCGGCCCCTCCTCCCGGTCGCCGCCCTTCTGGGTCAGAAAGGGGTTCAGACCCTTGCGGTATTTCACCATGGACATAAACCGGGTGCCATGCTTGCCGTACACGTTGCAGGCGATGTAGGCCGGGTAGTGGCCCACGCCTGCCAGGGGGCCGCCGTTGAGGCCGCAGGAGGTCATCTCCGCCTGGTGGAATTTGCCGTCTTCAAAGCGGATCTCCTCGGCGCAGGCCTGGCGGGAGCTCTGCTTGCGGTTGGAGTGGCGGTGGTAGAAAATGTAGTACCGCCCGCCGATTTCGATGAGGCTGCCGTGGGTGTTGCCGGTGCACATCCGGGGCATCCAGAAAAACGGCGTCTCCGCCTGCCCCAAGCACTTCGCCGCCAACAACACGGAGCTGCGCCGCATGGCCTCTAACTCCGTGGTGGACCAGCGCACCCTGCGGGAGATGTATCTCACCAATTTTGAGATCGCCGTCACCGAGGGCCACCCCAAGGCCATCATGTCCTCCTATAACATGGTCAACGGCGTCTACGCCAACGAAAACGAGCACCTTCTCCAAAAAATCCTCCGGGACACCTGGGGCTTCGACGGCTTCGTGGTGTCCGACTGGGGCGCCTGCAACGACTTTGTGGACGGCGTCCGCTCCGGCTCCCACCTGGAGATGCCCTCCACCGGCGGCGACAGCCCTCACCAGCTGATGCAGGCCGTCTATGAGGGCCGCATCAGCGAGGAAGAGGTGGACGTGCGGGTAGATGAACTGCTGGATGTGGTGCTGTCCACCCGCAAGGCCGTGGACGGTCTGAAAGGCAAGCCCTTCGACGTGGACGCCCACCACGCCTTCGCGCAGAAGGCCAGCGAGCAGTCCATCGTCCTGCTGAAAAATGAGGACAACATTT
This sequence comes from uncultured Clostridia bacterium, assembly GCA_946412355.1. Taxonomy (GTDB): domain Bacteria; phylum Bacillota; class Clostridia; order Oscillospirales; family Oscillospiraceae; genus Vescimonas. The sequence continues at coordinate 12,748 of CAMKGX010000024.1, read as the reverse complement.
TGCCCCTTAAACGGGGCAGCCGGGTGGCGGTCATCGGCGAGTTCGCCCAAAAGGCCCGCTACCAGGGCGCGGGTTCTTCCGTGGTCAACTGCACCCGGCTTGACCACACCATGGATGTCATCGGCAATTTCGATCTCAATGTGGCGGGCTTCGCCCCCGGCTATCCCCGCCACGGCGCCCCCGACAAGGCCATGATGCAGCAGGCCGCCGACCTTGCCAAACAGGCGGATTACGTGCTGCTGTACCTGGGCCTGGATGAAATCAGCGAAAGTGAGGGCCTGGACCGCGCCACCCTCGCCATTCCCCAGTGCCAGATAGAGACCCTCCAAGCCGTCTCCGACGCCAACCCCAACGTGATTGTGGTGCTCTCCGCCGGTTCCAGCGTCGAAATGCCCTGGCTTGACCGCTGCAAAGCCGTGGTACACGGCTACCTGTGCGGCCAGGCCGGTGCCTCCGCCGTGCTGCGGGTGCTGCTGGGGGAGGTCAACCCCTCCGGCAAGCTGTCCGAGAGCTACCCCATCCGGTATGAGGACTGCTCCTCCGCCCCCTATTTCCCCGCCCGTGAGCGCAATGTGGAATACCGGGAGGGCCTCTACGTGGGCTACCGCTATTACGACACCGCCCACGTCCCCGTCCTGTTCCCCTTTGGCTTCGGCCTGAGCTACACCACCTTCGCGTATTCTGACCTCAAGGTCTCCGAAAAGGAGGCCGCCTTCACCCTCACCAACACCGGCAACAGAGACGGCGCCGAGGTGGCCCAGCTCTACGTTCACGCGGTGAACCCAACGGTCTACCGTCCCAATAAGGAGCTGAAAGGCTTCCAAAAGGTCTTTTTGAAGGCCGGGGAGAGCAAAACCGTCACCATCCCCCTGGACGACAAGGCCTTCCGCTACTGGAACACCGTCACCCACCGCTTCGAGGTGGACGGCGGCGACTATGAGATTCAGATTTGTGCCAGCGTGGCGGACGTGCGCCTGTCCGGCACCGTCACCGTGGCGGGCACCGGCGCCCCCGCCTGCGAGGACCTGTCCCTCCTGCCCAGCTACGTCAGCGGCCATATCAAGGCCGTCTCCGATGGGGAATACGAAGCCCTGCTGGGCCACGAGCTTCCCGACGGCCGCTGGGCCGGCACCATTCAGCCCAACGACGCCATCGCCCAGCTCTACTACGCCCGCAGCCTGAAAGCCCGTCTTGTCTGGAAGGTGATGGACGCCATGCTCCGCAAGAGCATCGAAAAGGGCGAGCCGGATCTGAACATCACCTTCATCTACAACATGCCCATCCGGGCCATTGGCAAAATGGCGGGCGGCATGGTGTCCCAGGAGATGTGCGACGGCATCCTGGACATCGTCAACGGTCACGCCCTGGGCCTTTGCAAGGGCGTGGGCAAGCTGGCGGCAGGCTTTTTCCGGCAGCGCAAGCGCGCCCGGCGGCAAAAAGAACTGGTGTGACCGCCTTTGCTCGTTTCGGCGCTGGACATGTCGAATAAAATGTAATACAATGAAATACAGCCCTCCGTGCCTCCTGCCGAAAGGAACGCAGAAGGCCCGGAGGGCACCGTTATTGTCATCATCTCCCGGGCCTCCCCGGGCAAGCGCAAATCACGGATAGATAGAGGAAAACATCATGAAACTCCTGACCGTCACCGTTCCCTGCTATAACTCCCAGGACTACATGGAAAAGTGCATCGACAGTCTGCTCACCGGCGGTGAGCGGGTGGAGATCATCATCATCGACGACGGCTCCACCGACCGCACCGGGGAGATTGCGGACCGCTACGCGGAATCGTATCCCTCCATAGTCCGGGCCGTCCACCAGGAAAACGGCGGCCACGGCGAGGGCATCAATCAGGGCCTGCGCCGCGCCACGGGCACCTACTTCAAAACCGTGGACAGCGACGACTGGTTGTTGGATTTCCCCCGCTTTTTAGACACGCTGGAGGCGGTGGAGCGCCAGGGCGGCGTGGACCTTTTCCTCACCAATTACTATTACGAGCACGCAGACGGCAAGGGCAACCGCTCCATCCATTTCTCCAACGCCCTGCCCCAGGGCCGGGTGTTCACCTGGGACGAGACCCGTCCCTTCCGCCTGGATCAGATCCTCATGATCCACACCTGCACCTTCCGCACCGAGATGCTGCGGCAGACCGGCTTGCAGATGCCCAAGCATACCTTTTATGAGGACAACTACATGGTCTACGGCAACCTCCGCCATGCCCGGCGGATGTATTACATGGATCTGGACTTATATCGCTACTTCATCGGCCGGAGCGGCCAGAGCGTCCAGGAGGACGTGATGACCCGCCGCTACGCCCACCAGCTCAAGGCCACGGAGCTGTGCTTCACGTCCTATCATCTGGACGACCTGCCGGAGAGGCACCAGCGCCGCTACTGCCGCCATGAGCTGTTCATCATGCTGGCCATCTCCGTCCTCTATGCCCGCCTCAACGGCACCGCCCAGGCGGAGCGGGACCTGGCGGAGCTGTGGCGGGTCTGCCGGGCATACGACGCGGTGTGGGCGGAGCGGTTCCACCGGGAAATCGTGCTGCGCCTGGCCTCCGTCCCCGGCAAGGGCGGCGCCGCCTTCGTCCGGGCCCTCTACAAGGTGGCCCACCGGGTGGTGCGGTTCAACTGACGCTTACAGCAGCACCCACTGCACCAGCAGCAGCAGTCCCAGCCCCGGCAGGCCCAGAATGCCCACCGCCAGGGCGTTGAACCAGTTCATCCCCAGGCTCAGCCCTGTGTAGGGCGTGGTCATGTTGAGAAGCCACAGGGCGAAAAGGCCCAGGGCGGTGTTCACCCCCACCCGCACGATGAGCTTCAAGGGCGACTTCACCAGCCGCCCCACCGCCAGCAGCAGGAACAGGCCAACCGCCCCTGCGGTGATCCACGTTACGTAAGGCATACGTCACCTCCCTCTGTGCTGACGGCGGCCACCGCCACCTTGGCTACCTTGACGGCGTGGGGCCGGGCCATGGGCACGCCGTTTTTGGCCTTGACGCACCGCAGAATATAGTTGTACCGGGCCTTGCAGGCGTTGATTTCAAAGATAGCCGCCTCGATCAGGTCCGGGTCATCCACGCAGTTGAAGCGCACATAGGCGTCCTTCATGGCCTCACTCAGCCCGGCCATCTCCTGCAAAAGGCTGGCCAGTTCCGGGTCAGACCGGTCACGTTTACGGGGCATAGTCCTTCCTCCTTGTACCATTATTGTACGGGTAGTTTGGACAAATATGCCAGAGTTTAGTCAAAGGAGCTTCCCACCATGGAAACCGTGCATGAACAGTTTATGGCCCAGGCCCTGGCCCTGGCCCGGGAGGCCGCCGCGGCGGGGGAGGTGCCGGTGGGCTGCGTCATCGTCAGGGACGGCGCCGTCATCGGCCGGGGCCGCAACCGCCGTGAGGAGAAGCAGTCCGTGGCCTCCCACGCGGAGCTGGAGGCCATGGCCCAGGCAAACGCCGCCCTGGGCTCCTGGCGGCTGGAGGACTGCGACTTGTACGTCACCCTGGAGCCCTGCCCCATGTGCGCCGGGGCCATCGTCAACGCCCGCATCCGCCGGGTGTTCTACGGCGCCCGGGACCGGGCCATGGGCGCCTGCGGCGGCGTGCTGAACCTCTTTATGGAGGACTTCCCCCACCACCCTCAACTGGTGGGCGGCATCCTGGCGGAGGACTGCGCCCAAGTCCTCTCCGACTTCTTCCGAAAAATGCGATAAATAGCCAGATTGTCAAAAAAGCATCGCAGATTTCGCGATGCCAGCCGCAGCCCCATAAAATGAATAAAAACCATAAAGCCGGGGGCGGAACGCCCTCGGCTTTGAATGGTAGGAAGATAGATGAAAAAAGTAATTTGTCTCTTGCAAGTATTAAGATACCCGCCTTATGTTACAAAAGTTCGGAATAAAATATTAAAAATGTATTAAATCCCGCCCAAACAATCTTTTCGCCGCCGACAGGCTTTGTCCTTTTCCTCCCGCCCTGTTTCGTACAATGGGGAGGAAAGGATGTGACCCTTATGAAAGAGAGCATCACCGTGGGCCTGACGCTGACGGCCCTTCTCTTTGCCCTCACCTGGCTCCACGCCGGGGAGAGCGCCCCTGCCGATGAAGAGGTGCAGCCCGCCCCGGCGGCCACCGCCGCCGCCCCCACCCCGGCGGAGGAAACGGCCCCCGTGGGCCTGCATGACGCGGAGATGTCCCTCCGGGTGCTGATCGGCGACACGGTGGAGACCATGACCATGGCGGAGTACCTGCCCTGCGTGGTGCAGGGGGAGATGCTGCCCTCCTTTGAGGCGGCGGCCCTGTCGGCCCAGGCGGTGGCGGAGCGCACCTATATTCTCTATCAGATACGCTCCGGCGGCAAGCCCCGCCATCCCCAGGCGGACGTGTGCGACGACCCCGGCTGTTGCAGCGCCTATTTGAGCCAGGCGGAGGCCAAGGCCAAGTGGGGCGACCAGTATGAAGTCCTGGCCCAGCGGGTACGAGACGCCGTGGCCGCCACCGACGGCGTGGTGGCCCTCTATGACAACCAGCCCATCATGGCGGTGTTTCACTCCTCCTCCGGCGGCGCCACCGCCCGCTGCGCCGACGTGTGGGCGGCGGATCTGCCCTATCTCGTCAGCGTGGAGAGCCCCGAGGGGGCGGACACCGTCCCCAACTATTACAGCGTCAAAACCCTGCCCGAGGCCGACTTCCGGGCCACCTTTGCCGCGTCCCACCCGGAGGCGGACTTCTCCGGCGACTGGCTAGGCAGCCCCGTGGCGGACGCTTCCGGCCGGGTGGGCTCCCTCACCGTGGGCGGTGTCACCGTGTCCGGGGCGGAGGTGCGGCGGCTCTACGGCCTGCGCTCCACAGCCTTCACCGTGGCGAGAGAAGGGGAGAGCGTCACCTTCCGGGTCACCGGCTACGGCCACGGCGTGGGCATGAGCCAGTACGGCGCCAACGAGCTGGCCCGCCAGGGCAAGACGTGGCAGGAGATTTTGCAGTGGTACTACACCGGCGTCACCCTGGGAGGGTATACAAATTCATAATACTGTGCTATAATGCCCTGTTGAGTACGGCGAATTTACAAATTATTCAGGAAACGCCGCCGCCATCCGATATAATAAATAGATAAATCATACCGCCATTTCCGCGTGACAGGGAGGTAAATCGCTTATGGCACGCAATATCCTTGTGGTGGAGGACGATCGGAACATCTCCGAGCTGCTCCGCATGTATCTGGAAAAAGAGGGCTTTGAGGTCCGCCTGGCCTACGACGGCGGCAAGGCCGTGGAGGAGTATGACGCCCAGGCCCCGGACATGGTGCTGCTGGACATCATGCTGCCTGTCATGGACGGCTGGGCCGTGTGCGACCATATCCGCAGCAAGGGCAAGACCCCCATCATCATGCTCACCGCCAAGTCCGACGTGGACGACCGTATCACCGGCCTGGAGCGGGGCGCCGACGACTATCTGGTGAAGCCCTTTGAGATGAAGGAGCTGATGGCCCGCATCAACGCCGTGCTGCGCCGCAGCGAGATCCCCAACGACACCAGCAAGAAGCTGACCTTCGACAAGCTGGAGATCAATCTGGACAGCTATGAGCTGATAGTGGACGGCAAAAAGGTGGACACGCCCCCCAAGGAGCTGGAGCTTTTGTACCACCTGGCCGCCACTCCCAACCGGGTCTATACCCGCAACCAGCTGCTGGACGAGGTCTGGGGCTTCGACTATTTCGGCGACAGCCGCACCGTGGACGTCCACATCAAGCGCCTGCGGGAAAAGGTGGAGAACGTGTCCGACCAGTGGGCGCTGAAAACCGTCTGGGGCGTGGGCTATAAGTTCGAGGTCAAGCAGTAACGGCCATGAAAGAGCGAATCCGTAAAACCTTCAACAGCCTCTACTGGCGGCAGTTCGCCCTGACGGCGGGCATGGTGCTGTTGACCATGGTGCTGCTGGGCGTGTCCTTCTTCGCCCTGAGCTTCAGCATCAACGTGTCCGAGCGCCGCAGCGAAATGCGCTCCCGGGCGGAGCTGATCGCCCAGATGTCGCTGGACTATTTCGCCGCCGGCATCGACCAGTCCGCCGACCAGGACGAGGCCCTGCGCAAGCTGGCGGTGGTGGCCTCCCGGATGACGGACGTGGACTTCCTCATCTGCAACACCCAGGGCGGCGTGGTGCTCACCACGGACGAAAGCCTGGTGGGCAAGTCGCTGAAGGTGCCGGAGACGGTGGTGGAGCAAACCCTGTCCGGCGATATGCGCTATGAGGGCCGGGGCACCCTGGGGGGCATCTACGAGGCCAAGCAATACGTGGTGGGCGTGCCCATCGAGGCGGGCGAGGTGCCCATCGGCATGGTGCTGGCGGTGATGGACGCCGCCGCCCTGCTGGAGATGTGGCGGGCCTTCATCGGCCTTTTCTTCATCACGTCCATCACCATTTTGCTGGTGGCCTTCCTGGCCAGCTCCGTCACCGCCATGCGCCAGATCCAGCCCATCACCGAGATGGTGGAGGCCACCCGGGCCTATGCCGACGGCAACTTTGACGTCCGTATGTCCAACGTGGAGAGCAGCGCCGAGCTTGCCGAGCTTGCCAGCTCCTTCAACGCCATGGCCGACTCCCTCCAGGAGACAGAGCGGCAGCGCCGCGATTTCATCGCCAACGTCAGCCATGAGCTGAAAACCCCCATGACCACCATCGCCGGCTATACCGACGGCATCCTGGACGGCACCATTCCCCCGGAGAAGGAACGGCAGTATCTGCAGATCATCTCCGACGAAAGCCGCCGCCTCAGCCGCCTGGTCCGCCGCATGCTGGACATCTCCCAGATTCAGAGCAAGGAGATGAAGAAAAAGGACTTCGACCTGTGCGAGAGTATGCGCCTGGCCCTGCTGAGCATGGAGCAGCGCATCATCGACCGCCACCTGGACGTGGAGGCCGACATCCCTGACGAGCCCGTCATGGTCCAGGGCGACAACGATTTGATTACCCAGGTGATTTATAATCTGGTGGAGAACGCCGCCAAGTTCGCCACCCCCGGCACGGCGCTGTATTTGGGCGTCCGCACCGCCGGGGAAAAGGCCCTGGTCACCGTCCGCAACCACGGCGCCACCATCGACGCCCAGGAGATTCCGCTGCTGTTCGAGCGGTTCCACAAGTCGGATAAATCCCGCAGCGAGGATAAGGACGGCTACGGCCTGGGCCTGTACGTGGTCAAGACCATTTTGAACCAGCATAAGGAGAAGATTACCGTCACCAGCGAGGACGGCGTCACCTCCTTCGTGTTCACCATGCAGCGCAGCCAGAGCGCTTATAGTAAAGAAGAGGAATCCACCCATGCAGGAAGAAAACAGAGAGAAGAACACCGTTGAGGCGCCCTCCGGCCTCACCGCCGCCCCGGCAGCCCAGGAGGTAGTGGAGTGGTATACCCGCCCCGTCCCTGCGGCGGAGGAGGTGGTCAGCTATTACGTGCAGGATAAACCCCTGCCGGGGGGCATCGTCCCCGGCAAGGGCGGCAAAAAGCGGCGCATCAAGCCTGTGTGGGTCATCACCGCCTGCGCCGTGCTGGTGCTGCTCACCGGCATCGCCGCCGGCGTGGTGAGCCTTGTCCGGGCCAATACCCCCGCCCCCGCTACCGACGCCGACCTGCCCTCCACGGAGGACGGCAACCCCAGCTCCATCACCTCCATGTTCGGCGGGGAGAACAGCGCTATCCCCACCTACGATCCCCGGGGCACGGCGGATATGGTGACATTGTCCTCCGCCCCCGGCGAAGCCCTTACCGCCCAGGAGATTTACGGCAAGGTGGGCCCCTCCACCGTGGTGGTGGTGGCCACCGCCGGCCAGGAGTCCTTTGTGGGCACCGGCATCATCCTGTCCTCCGACGGCTACGTGGTCACCAATGCCCACGTCATCGCCCAGGGGGAGACCTGCTTCGTGGCCACCTATATGGGCGGCATGTACGAGGCCCGTCTGGTGGGCGCCGACGGCGAGGAGGACATCGCCGTGCTGAAGATGATGGACGCCCGTGACCTGCCCGCCGCCGAGCTGGGCAACAGCGATATGTGTCTGGTGGGCGATCAGGTCTACGCCATCGGCAACCCCCTGGGAGTGGAGCTGATGGGCACCATGACCGAGGGCATCCTCTCCGCCATCAACCGCACCATCACCAGCGACGGCCGCAGCGTCAACGTGCTGCAGACCACCGCCGCCCTGAATAACGGCAACTCCGGCGGCCCCCTCATCAACGACAGCGGCCAGGTCATCGGCATCAACACGTTAAAGATGAGCAATTCCGGCCGCCGCCGTGACGAGGCCACCGTGGAGGGCCTGGGCTTTGCCCTGCCCACCGCCGATGCCTGTTACGTCATCAATGAGATTCTCTCCACCGGCGCGTACAGCGGCAAGCCCACCTTCGGCATCACCGTCATCACCGAATGGGAAGACGAGGAAAAGAGCCACGTGGCAATTCTGGAGGTCACCCCCGGCGGCCCCGCCTGGTCGGCAGGGGTGGAGGCAGGGGACTGGCTGCTGTCCGTCAAGGGCCGGCCCGTCACCACCACCGATGAGCTGATGGCCGTCCGCCGCACCTGCCACAGCGGCGACACCGTGGCGGTGACGCTGCTGCGAAACGGCAAAACCGTCGAGACGGAGATCACCCTCGCCCCCCAGCGGTAATTTGCGCAGCGAAAGGCAAATGCAGGGGCGCTTCAGGTCGCGCCCGGCGGCCGGCGGCCACCTGAATGGTTCATGATTCATTTTTTGGTTTATGTAGGGACGGACGACTCTGTCCGCCCAGCCATCCTCACGATTGTAGGGGCGGGGCTCTGCTCCGCCCTCGCGCAGCAATGATATCGTAAGGGCGGAGCCTATGCTCCGCCCTCTTTTCACACCTATTCCCGCCGCCACACCGTCACCGCCGCGCACAGCAGCAAAAACACCCCGAAGGGCCGCCGCAGCGCCTCGGTGTCCGCCATGGCCGCCACCGCCGCGCCTGCCGCCGCAAAGGCCACGCCCCAGGGCACGGTGACACGGAGGGCGTCGCCGTCCAAAAGCCCGTTCTTCCGGTGCTGCCACACGCCCGCCGCCGCCGTGGGCAGAAAGTACAGCAGGTTGATGCACCGGGCCTCCTCCGGCGGCACCCCCAGCACCAGCGTCATCACCAACAGCAGCAGCGTACCGCCGCCCACGCCCCAGGCGGAGAGGATCCCGGCCCCCAGTCCCGCCGCCAGGGGAATCAGCCAGTCCTTCATCGCAGATACCGCCATGCGCCGTACAGCAAAAACGCGGCAAACAGCCGCTTCAACCACTTCGCCGCCACCGCCGGGAACAGCCTGCCTCCCACGGCGCCGCCTACGGCCCCTCCGATGAGATAGGGCACCGCCTCGGCCCAGGGGAAGCCCCCTTGCAGCGCGTACACCGCCGCCGACACCACGCACAGCGGCAGTATGGCCGCCACGCAGGTGGCCAGGGCCCGCTTCGTCTCCCGGCGGCACCACCCTTGCAGCAGCGGGGCCATCACCATGCCGCCGCCCCCGCCGAAGCAGCCGTTCACCGCCCCCGCCAGCGCCCCTGTCACCGCCAGCTTCACCTTGTCGCTCATGCCGCCGCCCCCTTTGTATGTAGGCCGCCAAAAGGCGGCTTTTTTCAGTGATACTTGCGGTAGCTGCGGCAGTCGGTGCACTGGTCCTCGGTGGGGTTGGCCTCGTGGGTGCCCACATCAATGGCGTTGAGGCCGCAGTAGTTCACGTCCTTGCAGTGGTGGGCGCAGTTGGTGACGGTGCAGCTGATGGCGCTGTTGGGGGTGCAGGACTTACCCTCGTTGGTGCAGATGTTGTCCATTTCCGTTTCCTCCGTAATTACAAAAAAATAAGGTCAGGCATTACACCTGACCTTATTATGGCATCCTGATGAAAAATCCATTCAGAATTATCAAATTTTACAGCCCCAAAATGTGGGTGGCGAACTGGAAATAAATCAGCAGCGACAGGGCGTCCACAATGGTGGTGATGAACGGCGAGGCCATCACCGCCGGGTCCAATCCGATTTTCTTGGCCAGCAGCGGCAGCGTGCAGCCCACGAACTTGGCCACCGCCACGGCGCACACCAGCGTGGCGCACACCACCCCTGCCACCACCGGCGACAGCGCCGTGTTGCCCAGCAGCATGCGGTCGATGAGCATCATCTTGCCGAAGTTGGCCACCGCCAGCACCGCGCCGCACAGCACCGCCACCCGGATTTCCTTCCAGATGACCTGCAGCATGTCGGAGAAGTCCACCTCGTCCAGGCTCAATGCGCGGATGACGGTGACGCTGGCCTGGGAGCCGCAGTTGCCGCCGGTGTCCATCAGCATGGGGATGTAGGCCGTCAGCACCGGCACCACCGCCAGGGACGCCTCAAAGCTGGTGATAATCAGCCCCGTAAACGTGGCCGACACCATCAGCAGCAGCAGCCAGGGGATGCGGGCCCGGAACGTGTCGAACACGGAGGTCTTGAGATACGGCTTGTCGGTAGGAGTGATAGCGGCCATCTTCTCGATATCCTCGGTGGCCTCTTCTTCCATAACGTCCATGGCGTCGTCCACGGTGACGATGCCCACCAGCCGGTTTTCCTGGTCCACCACCGGCATGGCCAGATAGTCGTATTTGCTCATGGCCTGGGCCACGTCTTCCTTGTCGTCGATGGTGGAGGCGGCCACCACGTTGGGGTCCATGATGTCCTCAATCAGGTCGTCCTCGTCCGCCAGCAGCAGGTCCCGCACCGACAGCACGCCCAGCAGCTTGCGCCGCGGGTCGGTGACGTACAGGATGTTGATGGTCTCCATGTCGCCGCCGATGCGCCGGATGCGCTTGAAGGCGTCGGCCACCGTCATGTCCTTTTTCAGCGACAAGAACTCCATTGTCATAATGGAGCCCGCCGAGTCCTCCGGGTATTTCAGGATTTCGTTGATGGATTTGCGCATCTCCGGCGTGGCCTTGTCCAGAATACGGATGACCACGTTGGCGGGCATCTCCTCCACGATGTCGGCGGCGTCGTCCAGGTACAGCTCGTCCAGCACTTCTTTCAGCTCTGTGTTGGAAAAGCCGTTGATCAGCATCTCCTGAGAGTCGCTCTCCAGCTCCACGAACACCTCCGCCGCCAGCTCCTTGGGCAGCAGCCGGTACAGCAGGGGCATCTGCTCCTCCGCCCCCGCCTCCAGAATGGCGGCGATGTCCGCCGGCTCCATGGGCAGCAGCAGGTCTCGAAGCTGGGCGTACTGCTTACTTCGCAGCAGCTCCCCGATTTTCTCCAGATATTCCTCCATGTGCTCCTCGCGGTCAAACATGGTCTGCGCCCCCTCTCCTGCCAGCGGCAAAAATAATACCACAACGACCCCCGGCAGGTGTTGTGGCGTGTGATTTGAGCGCGGCGCTGCGGCCCCGCCCCAACCGTTACAAGCTTTAGCATCGCCGGGCAATGAAACTGCGTTAGATGATACCTTGGATTCGATATCGCCTGTTCAAACCATCTTGTAGTGTCTCCACCACTTCGCGGCAGCAGTCCGTATCCCTGCGGTAGCCTTACCTACCGGATCGATTCAGTTGTCACTGTAAGGATAATGGAAAACCCCTCTCCTGTCAACCCCTTTGACGGGGAATTTGCCCTGTTTTTTCAGCGCAAAAAATGCCTTGTGGCCTGTGGCGAAATATGGTATAATAAATCGCTTAATCGGTTTTATCCGCAACATTCCGCCCACAGGCGGGGAAGGGGGGGCACCATGGGTATACACGACGGCCACAGGTCCCGCAAGCGGGCCCAGTATCTCCGCCACGGGCTGGACAGCTTTGCCGACCACGAGGTGCTGGAGCTGCTGCTGTTCTACGCCATCCCCCGCCGGGACGTCAACGACCTGGCCCATACCCTGCTGGCCACCTTCGGCTCGCTGGAAAACGTGTTTGCCGCCTCTCCCGAGGAGCTCCGCGCCATCCCCGGCCTGGGGGAGGGCGCTGCCACGCTGCTGGGCCTCATTCCCGACGTGCAGCGCCGCCTGCGCCGCCAGGGAAAGCGGGAGCGGGTCTACAACACGCCGGAAAAGGTGGGCGGCTATCTGCTGCGTGTCTTGGGCGACCGGCGGCAGGAGCAGCTCTATATGCTGTGTCTCGACGGCAAGGGCAAGCTGCTGGGGGAGAAGGTGCTCTCCACCGGCGACGGCGTCAGCACGGCGCTGCCCCAGCGCCAGGTGGTGAACTTCGCCCTGAGCTGCGGCGCCACCGCCGTGGTGCTGGGCCATAACCACCCCAGCGGCGTGGCCCTGCCCTCGGAGGAGGACCGGGTGTCCACCTTGCAGGTGGAGGAGATTTTGCGCTCGGTGGATGTGCGATTGCTGGACCATATCGTGGTGGCGGACGGCGACTATGTCTCCATGCGCCAGAGCGGCTATCTGATACATTGAGGAGGTGGGCCCATGCCCCCATTCAAGGTGAAAAGCGAATATGAGCCCGCCGGCGACCAGCCCCAGGCCATCGAAAAGCTGGCCGAGGGCATCGAAAACGGCCTGCGGGAGCAGGTGCTGCTGGGCGTCACCGGCTCCGGCAAGACCTACACCATGGCCAAGGTCATCGAGAAGGTGCAGCGCCCCACGTTGGTGCTGGCCCACAATAAGACGCTGGCGGCCCAGCTTTGCGAGGAGTTCCGTGAGTTTTTCCCCGACAACGCCGTGGAGTATTTCGTCAGCTACTACGACTACTACCAGCCCGAGGCCTACATCCCCCATACCGACACCTACATCGAAA
>CAMKGX010000023.1 GCA_946412355.1 uncultured Clostridia bacterium | reverse complement strand
TTTAATTTACAAGGTACACATCCCGCAACCGCGGAACAGGTGTTATATTAGCACGGGGTCTTCTGTTTGTCAACAGCTTTTTCCACGAATTTTGCCATATTTTTCGCTTTTGTTATTCCTGCCAAAAGAAGGGCTAATATATCAACCCGTCTTTGTGGATTCTTCTCCAATCAGCAAGAACCGGCGGCGATTGCCGGGGTATCGTAATAGCAAAAAGGGGCGATTACAGCTGAAAGTCCTCCGGGGAGAACTTCTCGGTGTCCAGCTCCACGGGGCGGGGCGGCACCCGCTTGAGGGGGTCGTAGCGGAAGGCGCCGCAGCGGTCCTCCACGGCCATGATGCCCTTTTTGACGCAGGCCACCTGGGTGTCGCTGACGGGGCAGCCCTTTTCGCAGTAGGCGCAGCGGGGCTCTACATTCTTGCGAAACAGCATTGGCTCATTCTCTCCTTTCGGCCTTTATATTATAAGGTATACAGCACCACCTGGCCGTTCTCGGCGGTGGCTTTGATCTGGGTGATGGGGTTCTCGTAGGCCTGGATGATTTTGGTGGCCATGGGGTCCTCGATCTCCTTCTGGATGCAGCGGCGGAGATTGCGGGCGCCGTAGGCGGCGGAATAGGACTTTTCCACCAGGTAGTCCAGCAGGGCGTCGTCGTATTGGAAATGGAAGCCCTTTTCCATCAGGGAATCCGCCAGCTCGGACAGCATGATGCCGGCGATGGCCCGGAAATTCTCCTCGGTGAGGCGGTTGAAATACACAATCTCGTCCACCCGGTTGATAAACTCGGGGCGCAGGAAGTCCTGGAGGGCCTTGACCACCTTGTCCTTCTCCTGCTCGTCGGCGGTACGGCCGAAGCCCACGGCGCCCACGCTCTTGCCGGAGCCGGCGTTGGAGGTCATGACGATGACGGTGTTCTCAAAGTTCACCTTGCGGCCGTGGGCGTCGGTAATCTGGCCGTCGTCCAGGATCTGCAGAAGGACGTTCAGCACGTCGGGATGGGCCTTTTCAATCTCATCGAAGAGCACCACGGAATAGGGCTTGCGGCGAATCTTCTCCGTCAGCTGGCCGGCCTCGTCGTAGCCCACGTAGCCCGGAGGGCTGCCCACGATGCGGGAAACGGAGTGCTTCTCCATAAACTCGGACATATCCAGGCGGATGAGGCTCTCGGGGGCGTTGAACAAATCGTCGGCCAGCTGCTTCACCAGCTCCGTCTTGCCCACGCCGGTGGAGCCCACGAAGATGAAGCTGACGGGCTTATGCTTGGGGCTGATGCCCACCCGGTTGCGGCGGATGGCGGCGGCCACGGCGGAGACGGCCTGGTCCTGGCCCACGATGTGCTTTTTCAGCCGGTCCTCCAGCTCTGCCAGGCGCTTGAACTCCTCTTCCTTTATCTTGCTGGCGGGAATCTTCGTCCACATCTCAATGACACGGGCGATATGGTCCATGGTGAGCTGGGGCGTGCCCTTGGCGCGGATGGCGTCCAGCTCCTCCCGGATGCGCATCTCGTGGGAGCGGAGCTGGGCAATGCGGGCGTAGCGGGCATCCAGCTCCTGCTCGGTGGGCTCCTGGCCGGGCTCGGTCTGCTGGGACATAAGGGTTTCCCGCTCGGTGGTGATGGTCTCCAGCTGCTTTTCCAGCTCCATGCGGCGGTTGATGTCGGCGTCGTGGAGGTTCATGTCGGAGCAGGCCTCGTCGATAAGGTCGATGGCCTTGTCGGGCAGGAAGCGGTCGGTGATATACCGCTCGCTGAGCAGCACCGCCTGGCGCAGCACCCCCTGGGGGATGGACACGCCGTGGAACTGCTCGTAGTAGTGGGCAATGCCCTGGAGAATCTTTAACGTGTCCTCTACGTTGGGCTCATTGACGGTGACGGGCTGGAAACGGCGCTCCAGGGCGGTGTCCTTCTCGATATGCTTGCGGTACTCGTTGAAGGTGGTGGCGCCGATGACCTGAATCTCGCCCCGGCTGAGGGCGGGCTTCAGGATATTGGCGGCGTTCATGCTGCCCTCGGCGTCGCCGGCGCCTACGATATTATGCACCTCGTCGATGACCAGAATCACGTTGCCCGCCTTGCGGATCTCCTCGATGAGGCCCTTCATGCGGCTCTCGAACTGGCCGCGGAACTGGGTGCCGGCCACGAGAGCCGTCAAATCCAGCAGATAGACCTCCTTGGAACGCAGTTTGAAGGGCACGTCGCCGGCGGCGATGCGCTGGGCCAGGCCCTCGGCGATGGCGGTTTTGCCCACGCCGGGCTCACCGATGAGGCAGGGGTTGTTCTTCTGGCGGCGGTTCAAAATCTGCACCACCCGCTCGATCTCCTCGGCCCGGCCGATGACGGCGTCCAGCTTGCCCTGGCGGGCCCGTTGGCTCAAATTGATGCAGTAGCTGTCCAGGAACTTGTGCTTTTTCTCCGTTTTGGGGGCGGTGCGCTGGGGACCGGCTCCGTTGCCCTCGCCCTGTTGCGGGGCGGGGCTGCCGCTATTGTTGAAAAAGCGATTCAGGAACGGGAAGGTGGCGGTTTTGCCCGCTTCCTCGTCGTCACCGTCGTCGCCGCCGGGCAGGTCGTCCGCCTCCTCGGCGCCGCCGAAGGCCTGGAGCATCTCGTTGCTGATGTTGTCCAGGTCCTCCGGGGTGATGCCCATGCGCTGGATCATCTCCTGGACCTGGGGCAGGTTCAGCTTGGCGGCGCACTGGAGGCACAGGCCCTCGTTGACCATCTCGTTTTTCTCATTCATGCGGGTGATGAACACCACGGCCACATTTTTTCTGCATTTGGAGCAAAGGGTAGGCTTCATATCGGGTTCCTCCGTATCGTTGGAATAGGGGTCAGCGCAGGGCGGTAATCAGCTCCATAAAGCCGCTGCCGGTGAAATATCGGGTGATGTAGGTTTGGGACACAAGGTCGGCGGTGAGCCAGCCGAAGCGGCGGCACAGCCAGGTGAGGATGAACACCAGCAGCACGCCCAGCAGCAGCCCCAGGATGCCGCCGCCCACGGCGTCGATGCTGTGGATGGCAGGGAGCTTGGAGGCGGCCTCCAGGGGGCGGGTGATGAGCCACAGCACCGCCAGCAGCACCAGGAACGCCACCACGAACACGCAGGCGTGGACCACCTGGGTCAGCACGGAGGTAACGGCGTCGGTGACGGCGGTCTGGGCCGTGACCTGGGCGGTGTCCAGCATGTCCTGGAGCTTGCTGCTGAGGGCGCTGCTGGGCACATTCCGCATGGTGACGCCGGAGAGGCTGCCGCCCTGGGGCAGGAACTTGTCGATGACGTGCTGGAGCACGGTGGGCTTTAACCAGTCCACCACCGGCTGCGTCAGATGGGCGGCGCTCCAGGAGGCGCCGGCCAGGGACACGCCCAGCACGGCGATGCTCATCAGGCTTTTGAGAAAGCCCCGGTGGGCGCCGATGATCCAGCTGACCACCAGCACCAGCACCAGAATAATATCGATGATGTAGGGATGCTCGGTAATGACAGACATATTGTTCTCCTTTTGGCCCCATCAGGGCAGGTACAGGCTGGCGGAGGTGGTGCCGGCCAGGACGGCGGAGCCGTCGCTGCGCAGCAGCACCGCCCGGACGTCGCTGACATCGTCCAGGTGGCCTACCAGGGCCAGGGTTTTATCATAAATCTCCAGGGAATCGGCGCACAGGAGGCCGGTGTAGCGCCCGGCAGTGGACAGGTCGGTAATCTCCCGGTCCACGTCCACCACGCCCAGCTCGTCGCCGGCGCTGCTGATGGTCAGCAGACGGTACTGGCTGCCGGTGGCGTAGCGGCTCAGCAGCAGAGCGGCAAAGCCGTTTTCCGACAGAGCGCAGCGGCGCAGCACCCAGCCGCCGTAGTCGTAGGTGGCGGTCACGGTGCCGGAGGTGTCCACAAAATAGAGTCCCTCCTCCCCCACGGCGCAGAACCGGCCGTCCACCCAGCCGGCGTCATACACCATGCCGTCGCAGATGGGGACATCGGCCAGAGGCTGCTCCTGGTTAACACGGTAGATAACGGCGCAGCTGGCGTAGCCATCGTCCTGCCGGCCCAGGGTCACCGCCATGAGGTAGCGGCTGTCCCGGCTGAGGGCGGCGCAGACCACGAAGCGGTCGGCGGAGTTGTACTGAAAGACGGCGTTGCCGTCACCGTCATAGACGGACACGCTGGCCTTATAGCCGCTTTTGCCGCTGACCACGGTGACGTAATTCTGCTCATTGATCGTGGCGCAGAGGATGGCGTCCTCGCCGGACAGCTCCCACACCACGCCTTTTTTGCCCAGCACATAGAGGCTCTTTCCGCCTACATCGTAGGCCACAGCCCGCTTGCTGCCCCGCACCAGGGCCGGGTCGGTGAAGCGGATGGCCCGGTTCTCCACGGTGTAGCCGCTCTCGTTGATCAGTAAAAGCTGGTTGCGGCTGAGATTCACCAGGCTGCCGTCCAGGGCGGCGTAGGTGCTGGACACGTCCACGGCGTAGTGATACAGCCGGGCGCAGCCGTTATCGTCCTTCTTGGCGGTGAGATACACCACGTTGCGGCGCAGACCGTCGAAGGCGCTCTGGTCCCACAGCAGCACGCCGGTGACGATGAGGGCCGCCCCCAGGGCCAGCAGGGCCAGGGTGAGCCAGGGGCTGCGGCGGCGCTTCTGCACCCGCTTGGGCTGCTCCTCCTGGGGGTTGCCCAGGGTAAACTCTTTCCAGTTGTTGGTGTTGTTATCCATTGAGCCGTTCATCCTCATACCACACGTGGGTCAGATACAGTCCGCCGGGAGGGGCGGTGGGGCCGGCCAGGGTCCGGTTGCCCGAGGCCAGAATGACGGGAATGTCCTCCGGCGCCAGCTTGCCCTCGGCGGCATACAGCACCGTGCCGGTGATGGCCCGTACCATGTTATACAAAAAACCGTTGGCGCATACCTTCAGCTCCAGCAGCTCGCCGCTGCGGCGGACGTTGCAGTAGTAAATGGTGCGCACGGTGCTGCGGACGTTGGTGCCCACGCTGCGCACGGCGGCGAAATCGTGGGTGCCCTCAAAGGCCCGGGCCGCGGCGTCCATCACAGTCTCATCCAGATGCTTGGGGTAAAAATAGGCGCGGTTTACATAAAACGGATTCTTGATGCGGGAGTTATAGATGCGATAGGTGTATTCCTTTTTCAGGCAGGAGCCGATGGCGTTGAAGTCGTCGGCCACCTCGTAGGCCGCCTTCACCACAATGTCCTCGGGGATGTGGGTGTTGACGGCGAAGGGCAGGCGGTCCACCGGGATGGGGGAGGCGGTGTGGAAATTGGCCACGTAGAACTCGGCGTGGACGCCTGCGTCGGTGCGGCCGCAGCCGGTGACACGGATGGGCTCGCCGCAGACCATGGAAAGGCCCCGTTCCAGCGTGGCGGCCACGGAGACTTCCGTCTTCTGCACCTGCCAGCCGTGGTAGGCGGTGCCGTTATACATCAAAATCAGCGCGATGTTGCGCAAGGCTTCCGCCTCCTTTTTGGGTCACAGACCCAGGGTTTTCAGAGTGATTACCGCCGCAGGCAGCAGGGCGCACAGGAACAGCACCGCCCAATCCACGGCGCGGCAGCGCAGCACATGGAGGGCCGTGCGGCCCTGGCCGCCGTGGTAGCAGCGGCACTCCATGGCGGTGGCCAGCTCGTCGGCCCGGCGGAAGGCGCTGATGAACAGCGGCACCAGAATGGGCACCAGGGCCCGGGCCCTTCGCAGCAGGGAGCCGCTTTCAAAGTCGGCGCCACGGGCCTTCTGGGCCGAGATGATCTTGTCCGTCTCCTCGATGAGGGTGGGGATGAAGCGCAGGGCGATGGACATCATCATCGCCAGCTCGTGGACGGGGAAACGGAGCTTTTTCAGGGGTCGCAGCAGGCTCTCCAGGGCGTCGGTGAGGCTGATGGGGCTGGTGGTGTAGGTCAGGAGAAAGGTGCCGGTAATCAGCATGACGATGCGCAGCACCATAGCCACGGCGGCGCGGATGCCCTCCGCCGTGATGTGACGGCCCAGCCAGGTGGCGCCCACGGCGGTGCCGGGGGTGAAAAAGAGGTTCATGACGGCGGTGAACAGCACGATGATGTACACCGCCTTCAGGCCTCGGGTCAGGGACCGCAGCGGCACGCCGGACAAAATCACCGCCACGGCCAGGGCCAGGAACATGATGCCGTAGGTCAGGGGGCTGTTGGCGTTAAAAAGAGCCACGATGTACAGCACCACGCACACCAGCTTGATGCGGGGGTCCAGCCGGTGCAAAAAGGTGTCGCCGGGGAAGAACTGGCCCAGGGTGATATCCTTCAGCATACCCCACCGCCCCCTTTCAGCGCCAGCAGCCGGCGGGCCAGGGCGGCCACGGTGTACACGTCCTCGCCTACGGCCAGGCCCCGGTCGCGGAGCAGGGCGGCGATGCGGGCGCTCTGGGGCACGTCCAGCCCCACCGCCTCCAGCTCCGCCACATGGGAGAACACCTCCCGGGGCGCGCCGTCCATAAAAACCTTGGATTGATTCATAACGATGACCCGGTCCACGTTGGCGGCAATCTCCTCCATGGAGTGGCTCACCAAAATGACGGTGGCGCCGCGCTGCTGCCGGTAGCGGCCCAGCATGGCCATCATCTCCTGCCGGCCCCGGGGGTCCAGACCGGCGGAGGGCTCGTCCAGCACCAGCACGTCCGGCTCCATGGCCATGACGCCGGCGATGGCGGCCCGGCGCTTTTGGCCGCCGGACAGGGCGAAGGGGGACTGGGATAAAAGCGATTCGTCCAGCCCCACCACGGCGGATGCGTCGCGGACGCGGCGGGCCACCTCGTCGGCGGCCAGACCCATATTTTTCGGCCCGAAGGCGATATCCTGGGCCACCGTCTCCTCAAAGAGCTGGTACTCCGGGTACTGGAACACCAGCCCCACCCGGAAACGGACAGCGCGGATGTCGCTGCCCTTGGCCCAGATGTCCCTGCCGTCCACCAGCACATGGCCGGAGGTGGGCTTCAAAAGACCGTTGAAATGCTGAATCAGCGTGGACTTGCCGCTGCCGGTATGGCCGATGATGCCCACGCATTCGCCGGGCATGACGGACAGATCCACCCCCTCCACCGCCGTGCGCTGAAAGGGCGTACCGGCGCTGTAGGTATGGGTGAGCTGCTGTATCTCTAAAATCGGATTCACGATGGTACTTTCCTCACTTCCCCAGCCAGTTGGCAATGGCATCGGCACATTCGGCGGCGGTCAGGGCGCCCTGGGGCAGGTCGGCCCCTTCGCTGCGCAGCAGGTGCAGCAGCTCCGCCGTGTCCGGGGCGGCCAGGCCCAGGCTGTGAAGCCGTTCCACCTGGGCGAATATCTCCCGGGGCGTGCCGTCCATGGCGATGGTACCGCTGTCCATCACCACCACCCGGTCCGCCTCCAGGGCCTCGTCCATGTGGTGGGTGATGAGCACCACGGTGATGCCCTGCTCCCGGTGGAGCTTGTGGATGGTGGCCAGCACCTCCCGGCGGCCCACCGGGTCCAGCATGGCGGTGGCCTCGTCCAGCACGATGACCTCCGGAGCCATGGCGATGATGCCGGCGATGGCCACGCGCTGCTTCTGCCCGCCGGAGAGAAGATGGGGGGCGTGGCGGGCAAAGTCGGCCATGCCCACGGCCCGGAGGGCGTCGTCCACCCGGCGGCGGATTTCCGCCGTAGGCACGCCCAGGTTCTCCGGGGCGAAGGCCACGTCCTCCTCCACCACGTTGGCCACGATCTGGTTGTCCGGGTTCTGGAACACCATGCCCACCCGGCGGCGAATCTCCAGGAGAAGCGCCTCGTCCCGGGTGTCCATGCCGTCCACGGTCACGGTGCCGCCCGAGGGCAGAAGCACCGCGTTCATGTGCTTGGCAAGGGTGGATTTGCCGGAGCCGTTATGGCCCAGAACGGCCACAAAGCTGCCCTTTTCGATGGTGAGATGCACCTCCCGCAGCGCCGTCTGGGCCTCCCGGCCCTCCTGGGCGGGATAGGTGAAGGTCACGTCCTTGCATTGAATCATTGACAATCCTCACAATAAAGAGAAGGTTTTTTCAGTAAAAGCCACAAAAGCCAGCCCAAAAACGTACCCGCAGCGTTGAGCAGCAGGTCGTCCACGTCGAAGGCCCGGCCCACCAGCAGCTGGAAGAGCTCAATGGCAGCGGTGATGGCGCAGGCCAGGGCGGCCACGGTGTACCACCGGCTGCGGCGCCACAGCAGGCCCCGCATCCAGCCAAAGGGCAGGAACATCACCACGTTGGCAAGGAAGATGGCCTTGCTGTACCGCAGGGAGCGCAGCAGCGCCAGGTTCAGCGTGCCGATGCGGAAAAAGGGGCCCGGATAGCCGTGGGCCAGGGCATCGTAGGGGTGGAAATCCCGGGGCGTCAGCGTCAGCATGGCCATGCCGCCGCAGTACAACACAAAGGCGGCCAGCGCCCATTCCCGCCGGGGGCGGCTCACAAGGCCCAGGCGGCGGAGGCGGCGTTTTCGCAGGGGCCACAGGGCGGCCCACACCGCCAGCGCCGCCGCCATGCCGGCGGACATATCCCGCAAAAAGGCAACGATCATTCCGCCATCCAGCGGCCGGTGGCGCCGCAGGGCAGGGCCATGCCCGACGCCGTGCAGGGCAGGCCCAGCTCGTCCCACGTCACCTTGCCGCCGAAGCGGCGGCCCACCAGCATTTGCAGAATGTAGCCCAGCACGCTGGGGGCCAGGCCGGTGGTGTAGCTGTTGAGAATGACGAACAGGGGCTTGTCCGACAGCACCTGGCTCACCAGGCGGACAAAGGGATAGAGGTTTTCCTCCAGCTTCCACACCTCGCCGCCGGGGCCCCGGCCGTAGCTGGGGGGATCCATGATGATGGCGTCGTAGGTCTTGCCCCGGCGAATCTCCCGCTCCACAAACTTGGCGCAGTCGTCCACAATCCAACGGATGGGGGCCTCCTGGAGGCCGGAGCACTTGGCGTTCTCCTTGGCCCAGGCCACCATGCCCTTGGCCGCGTCCACATGGCAGACGCTAGCCCCCGCCTTGGCGCAGGCCACGGTGGCGCCGCCGGTGTAGGCAAACAGGTTCAGCACCCGGATGGGCCGGTCCGCCCGGCGGATGGCCTCCATGGCGAAGTCCCAGTTGGCGGCCTGCTCGGGGAAGAGGCCGGTGTGCTTGAAGTTCATGGGCTTGACCTGGAAGGTCAGGTCCTTATAGCGGATGGGCCAGCTCTCGGGCAGGTGGTTCTTATCCCAATGGCCGCCGCCGGAGGCCGAGCGGCTGTAACGGGCGTCGGCGGTGCGCCAGCCCTTGTGCTGGTGGTCCGACTCCCAGATGGCCTGGGGATCGGGGCGCACTAAAATCTGCCGGCCCCACCGCTCCAGCTTCTCGCCGCCGCCGCAATCCAGCAGCTCATAATCCTGCCATCCGTCCGCTACCCACATAAAGCCATACCTCCGCATATTAAATCAGTATAGTATTATACAATAAAGTGATTTTTCCGTCAAGGCCGGACACCTGGAGAAAAAAGGCAAAAAAAGGGCTGCCTCCCGAGGGGAGGCAGCCCGAAAGGGCGCGGCAATGGGATAGGCAGTCGTTACGGCTGCCCCGGGGCATCGGCTCAGCCGGCGGATTCCACCGCCACGATGCGGCCCTGGCCGTAAGGCTCGGCGTAGTCGGCGGGGATGACGCCGTTCAGGGTGCCGGTGATGTAGTCGATCAGCACCTGGTTATCCAGCTTCACAGACTCCTGCAGCACCTTGCAGCCGTCGAACATGGTATAGCCGTCGCCGTGGTTCAGCAGCATGTAATCATGGGAGGCCAGGGTGTAGACCTTGTTGGGATCCAGAGGCTCGCCGCCCACCATAACGTTCTTCACGCGGCGCTCGCCCTGGATGCCGGTGAACAGGCCGTGCTCGTCGGCGGTGCAGGGGCTGTCGATGTAGGTGTGGATCTCATAGGTCAGACCAGCCACCTGCAGGAAGCCGCCGCTCTCACCGGGTACGGCGCGGGAGCCCCATTCCAGAGCATCCAGCACCTGCTGGCCGGTGACCTCAATGACCGTCAGCATGTTGCCGAAGGGATGGACCTTCAGGATGTCGTTCATGGTGATGTCGCCGGCCTTGATGTTGACGCGGATACCGCCGCCGTTGACGAAGGCGATGTCGGCGCCGGACTGGTCGATGTAGGCGTCAGCGCACAGGTCGCCCAGGTTGGTCTCGCTGCGGCGGACGATACGGATGGGCTTGCCGTTGTCATCCACGGCCACGGGATCGTTGATGTACAGCTCGAAGTCGGTGTGAGCCACCACCTCGGCCAGCTTGGCGTTCAGCTCGCCGGTGGCGTTCTCCACCTCGGCGGTCATGCTGTTCTCAAGGCCGAACAGCTCGGCGGCGGACACATCGTTGGCGTACTTATAGAGGCCGGTATCCAGCGCGCCGTCCTCGGCGGAGATGGTGACGTAGCCGATGGCAGCCAGCTTGGTGCCGCAGGCCTGGCGGATCACGTCTTCGCCGTCCTTGTTCTTCATGGTCACCTTGTCGTAATCATGGCTGTGGCCGTCCAGCAGCACGTCGATGCCGGAGGTGTGGGAGATTACGTCGTCATAGGTCCAGGGGCGGCACTCCTCCTCGTTGCCCAGGTGGCACATGGCAATCACGTACTGGGCGCCGGCGGCACGGGCATCGTCCACAGCCTTCTGCACGGCATCGTACAGGGCCTCGCCGGAGTCATCCTGCATGAAGCCGTACACATAGTTGCCGTTTTCATCCTGGAAATACCGGGGGGTGGAGGAGGTGAGGGTCTGGGGGGTGGTGACACCCACGAAGGCGATCTTCATCTCACCGGCCTCTTTGATGATGTAGGGATCGAAAACCAGCTGGCCGTCCTTGTTGAAGTTGCAGCTGATGTAGGGGAACTCCGCCATCTCCGCCAGTTCCAGGAAGCGGTCCATGCCGTAGTCAAACTCATGGTTGCCGGGGATGGCCACGTCGTAGCCCACGGCGTTCATCAGCTTGATGTTGGTCTCGCCCCGGGTCATGGTGCCCAAGGGCTCACCCTGGATGGAGTCGCCGTCGTCCACCAGCAAAACGTGCTTGCCGGAGGCCTCGGCGGCATCCTTGATGGCCTTCAGGCCAACGTAGCCGAAGTTCTGGCCCACGCCGCAGTGTACGTCGCTGGTAAAGAGGATCAGCACGTCCTGGGGGCCCTGGGGCTCCTGGACTTCCTCGGCGGGCTGCTCGGCGGGAGTCTCCTCCGTCTGCTGCGCGCCGCAGCCGGTGACGGCCAGCAGCAGCATCAGCATTGCCAGAATAAGAGCAATACCTTTCTTCATGTTTCTGTCTTCCTTTCTCACACAACTGTGTTGCCGCCTGGCTTGACTCCGGCGGCGCTTCCGGTCCTCCGCTTTCTTCCTTTGGCAGGCGGAGGGGGCTTTAGCTCGGGCCGAGATGCCCCACGCCGCCTGTTGCTTTATTGTACCTTTTTCACCGTTTGCCGTCAATAGCGCGAGGGCAATATTCGAAGAAGCACTAAAAAATCCATTTCCGTTTCCATGCCGCCGACGGGACGAAAAACGCCGCAAAAGGCGAAAAAACGCCCCTCTCCCCATTTTGGGGAGAGGGGCGGCGGTTATCAATGGCTTGCCCTGGGTCAGCCCTGGTTGGCGCCCTCCACAGCGGCCTTCATGGCGGCCTCCTGGGCGGCGGCCAGATTGGCGGCGTTGATCTCGTCGGTGTCCTCCACCAGCTTGCACACCACCAGGTAGCGGTGGTTGTCGTCGCCGTTCTTGCACACGGAGAGAATCAGCACCCGGTCGCCGGCCACGGGGATATTGTCCTTATCCACGTTGGTGGAGGCGTCCTTTTCCTGCCACAGATTGGCAAAGAAATCGTTGAATACCGCAGGGTTGCTGAAGTCGTGGTAATAGATGATATGCGCGGTGCCGTACTGCACGCCGCCCACGATGCGGTAAGTCAGCCGGCGGCCCTCCTGGTAGACGTACACCACCTGGTCGTCGCCGAACTGGAGCTGCTTGAGGTAGGTCTGCAGGCCGCCGAACATGGTGCGGTTGGCCATGTTGTGACCGTAGATAATGGTAACGGGATCGTTGAAATCCAGCCCGTTGACAGGCACGTCCAGGATACGCGCTTCGGTGAACAGCGTGCCGGTCTTGGAGTTGTTGCCGTCCAGATCGCGGTTAAGGTAATAGTCCCCGTCGGTGGGATGCTGGGCAATGGGATAGCTGACGTCGGCGGGGGTGCCCAGCACAGCGGCGGTGCCGGGAATCTCCAGCCAGGCGTACACGTCTGGGTACTTATCCATAATCTCCTGGGCGCCCTCGGGCAGGGTGACCTCCATGGGCTCCACCTCATCGGGCAAGGTGAAGACGGGATCATCGTTGACAGGCGTCTCCGCCTCCGATTCCGTCTTCTTGCCGCAGCCGCCCAAAGCGGCCACCAGCAGCACCACCACCAGAATGGACACGATGCCGCAGGCCGTCAGCGTGCGGCGGTGAACAGGGCCGTGCATCTGGAATGCCTTGATAAATCTCTGCATTTTCTCTTTCATATTCGTTCCCTCACTTTACTGAATAGGGCACAATTCCACATTTATAATGGCATTATACCATATCCCACCGGGAAAAGCAACCTCTTTCCCGAAACGGCCGTGTCAGCGGCCCAGCAGGGCCTTGGCCTTCAGCACCGCCACCACCGTCTTGGCGTCCTGGATCTCCCCAGAGAGGCAGGCCTGGGACAGCTCTGTAAAGGGGACGCGGGACACGGTGAGGAATTCGTCATCGTCGGGGTGGGTGTCCCCCAACGTCAGGCCACGGGCCATGAAGAGGTACAGCCGCTCGGCGTAGCAGCCCGGGGAGGGGATCAGCTCGCCCATGGGCAGCCACCGCTCCGCCGTGACGCCCACCTCCTCCTGCAGCTCCCGCTTGGCGGTGACCAGGGGCTCCTCCCCCGCCTCCCGCTTGCCGGCGGGAATCTCCCACATGGCCCGGGAGAAGGCGTAGCGATACTGCTGCACCATGAACACCCGGTCGTCATCGTCGATGGCCAGGATGCCCACGCCGCCGGGGTGGTCGATGATTTCCCGCAGGGCGGTGTTGCCGTCGGGCAGGGTGACGGTGTCCACGTGGAGCGTTACGATGCGGCCGTCAAAAATATCCTGCCGGCTGACGAAGGTTTCGGTCAAATCCATGGTGCAAAATCTCCTTTTTTCGCTGAAATAACGGTCCTATTGTACCATAGTTTCGGCGGCGGCGCAATATTCACAGATTGTTACCGTTTTGTTTCTTGCGGAGGCGGGGAAAATATGGTATGCTATACGGGCACGACCGGGAAAGGAGGCGCATCCGCCATGGAGAAGTCCGGCGTCAAAATCGCGGCCCAGAACCGCAAGGCCCGCCACGACTACTTTGTGGAGGAGCGCTACGAGGCCGGCATCGAACTGTTCGGCACGGAGGTCAAGTCCATCCGCCAGGGCACGCTGAATCTGAAGGACAGCTTCGCCAACGCCAAGGACGGGGAGCTGTACGTCTATAATATGCACATCTCCCCCTACGAGCACGGCAACATCTTCAACCGGGACCCGGACAGGCCCAAGCGGCTTTTGATGCACAAGCGGGAGATACGCAAGCTCCACGACCTGCAAAAGCAGGACGGCTACGCGCTGATTCCCCTGTCGGTGTACTTCAAAAACAGCCGGGTGAAGGTGGAGCTGGGCCTGTGCAAGGGCAAGAAGAATTACGATAAGCGCCAGGCCATCGCCGAGCGGGACGCCAAGCGGGAGATGGACAGGGCCAGAAAGGAACGGTACTGACATGACCAACAATCCCATTGCCACCATTGAGATGGACACCGGCAAGACCATCACCATCGAGCTGTACCCCGACATCGCCCCCCAGAGCGTGCGCAACTTCATCGCCCTGGCCAACAGCGGCTTCTATGACGGGCTGATTTTCCACCGGTGCATCTACGGCTTTATGATCCAGGGCGGCTGCCCCGACGGCACCGGCATGGGCGGCCCC
This sequence comes from uncultured Clostridia bacterium, assembly GCA_946412355.1. GTDB lineage: Bacteria > Bacillota > Clostridia > Oscillospirales > Oscillospiraceae > Vescimonas. Next base: position 13,824 of record CAMKGX010000023.1, on the reverse strand, counting down.
GGCTACTGCATCCGGGGCGAGTTCGCCAGCAACGGCTTTCCCAACGACCTGCGCCACACCCGGGGCGTGCTGAGCATGGCCCGGGCCATGGCACCCGACAGCGCCGGCAGCCAGTTCTTCATCATGCACAAGGACGCCCCCCATCTGGACGGCGACTACGCCGCTTTCGGCATGGTGATGGACGGCATGGACGTGGTGGACGAGATCGTGTCCGTCCCCCGGGATATGATGACCAACAAGCCCAAGAAGCCCCAGGTGATGGCCAGGGTGCGGGTGGACACGAAAGGCGTGGCGTACCCGGCGCCGGAGAAGCTGCCGGACCCCTACCACGGATAACAAAATAACGGCCCCTCCCCTGCCCGGTGCGCCGGGCAGGGTGGGCCCCCATAGAAACGGGGATGTACCGGTTTCGACGGGGGTGCGGAGCCAGGATAAGCGGGCGGTGGCGCCTGGCCACCTTAAAACGGGCAATTTATAAATTAAAGAACAACGATAATACCGTTGCCGTCGCTGCCTAAGTCAGCGACCGTCTGAACCGGAGAGGCCGCAGGCCGGGGAAGGCGTCGTTTATGCGGCGTCCGTGCGGCGGGAAAGAGTTGACCCGCCCACGCATCATGACTCTACTGAACCGTAACGTCTGTTAAGTGCCGTTGCGGGGAGGGAATGATTAAATCTTAACTGCGCCCGGAGAAAATCCTGAGGAAGTGCTTTCGGACAGGGGTTCGACTCCCCTCATCTCCACCATGAAAAAAGCAGCCGATAGGCTGCTTTTTTCAGTTATATTCGCCTTCGGCGAGTGATATTGCGTTGCAGTTATATTCGCCCTTCGGACGAGTGATATTGCGCTTCGCGCAGTTTAGGGCGAATATAATATCACTTTGCGGCGCAGCCGAAAAATATAACTGTGCCGTCAGGCACAATATAACTGCCGCCAAAGGCGGCAATCACACTTGAAATTTCAAGAGTTTGCATCCATTTACCAAAACCGCAAATCCATCTTTTTCATACCCCGTTGCCATGAAAAAAGCACTTGCTTCGGCAAGTGCTTTTTTCGGCGATATCAATCCACTGCGTGGATTGGCGATATGCGCCTTGTGTGCGATACGCCTGCGGGCGCGGAGGCGGGCCGCCAGGCGCCAGTGACGGCCCGCGAGGTACGAGCGGCTGCCGGAACAAGTGCCCTCGGGGTAGGTGGCGGCCCCTACGGTGATTGCCAATACCGGGTACCATTCACCCGACCTTGGCGGTGGCCGTTACCGGGCGACGGCGGGCCGGGGTCGTCTCGCCCTACGGTGGTCATCGATGCCGTTTGCCATTCAACCGGCCTTGGCGATGGTCGCCACCGCCTTGGCGGGACACACAGCGCCAGCGACACCCTGCGAAGAATGAGCAGTCGGTGGAGCCAGTGCCCTTGGGGTCGTCCCGCCCTACGAAGAAACGTCGCGCCCCCTGCGTAGGGCGCGACGACTCGGCGCGCCGTTTGCGGGTGGCGATAATTGCAGGGGACGGGCGCGGAGGCGGGCCGCTGGGCGCCAGTGATGGCCCGCGAGGTACGAGCGGCTGCCGGAACAAGTGCCCTTGGGGTAGGCGTCGGCCCCTACGGAGGGAAGCGGTGGCCGTTTGCAACCAACGGTGCCTTTCATCACATTCGATGAGTGGGCACGGCGGGCCGGGGTCGTCCCGCCCTACGGTGGTCATCGATGCCGATTGCCTTTCATCCGGCCTTGGCGATGGTCGCCACCTTGGCGGGACACGCAGGTCCCGCCCTACGGCGGGAAGCGGCAGCCGTTTGCGGCGGTCAGCACCGTTTCAGCCCATTTTCTCCTCCGCCTTTTTCAGGGCGGCGGCGATGACCTGGTCCATGTCGTAATACTTATACTCCCCCAGGCGACCGCCGAAGACGGTGCGTGTTTCGGCGTCGGCCAGGGCTTTATATTGGGCGTAGAGGGCGGCGTTTTTCCCGTCGTTCACCGGGTAGTAGGGCTCGTCGCCCGCCTTCCACTCAGAGGAATACTCCCGGGAGATGACGGTTCGGGGCAGGTCGCGGCCGTCGTCGTCCTTGCCGAACTGGAACCATTTATGCTCGATGATCCGGGTGAAAGGGGTGTCCCGGTCGGTATAATTCACGGCGGCGTTGCCCTGGAAGTTGGGCATATCCAGCAGCTCCGTTTCAAACCGGACAGAGCGGTATTCCAGCGGCCCGAAGCGGTAGCCGTAAAAGGCGTCGATGGGGCCGGTGTAGACGATGGTTTTGGCCAGGGCATCCAGGGCGGGGCGGTCTTGCAGATAGTCCACCCCCAGGCGCACCTCCGCCCCCTCCAGCATGCGCTCCACCAAACGGGTGTAGCCCCCCACGGGGATGCCCTGGTAGAGGGCGTTGAAATAATTGTTGTCGAAGGTGAGGCGCACCGGCAGGCGGCGGATGATGAAGGCAGGCAGCTCCGTGCAGGGGCGGCCCCACTGCTTCTCCGTGTAGCCCTTCACCAGCTTTTCATAGATGTCCCGGCCCACCAGGGAGATAGCCTGCTCCTCCAGGTTGCGGGGCTGGGTGATGCCGCTCTCCCGGCGCTGGCGGTCAATCTCCGCGGCGGCCTGGGCCGGGGTGGTGACGCCCCACATCCGGTTGAAGGTGTACATATTGAACGGCAGGGAGTACAGCTCTCCCTTATAGTTGGCCACCGGGGCGTTGGTAAAGCGGTTAAATTCCGCAAATCGGTTTACATAATTCCATACCACCCGGTCATTGGTGTGGAAAATATGGGCGCCGTAGCGGTGGACATGGATGCCGGCCACCGACTCCGTGTACACGTTGCCGGCGATATGGGGCCGCTTGTCGATGACCAGGGCGGTCTTGCCCCGCTCCTTTGCCTGCTGGGCGAACACGGCGCCGTAGAGCCCCGCGCCCACGATAAGGTAATCATACATAGTCTCACTCCCCCGCCCTTTCGATGGACAGTGTGCCGTCCAGGAACTGCTGATAGCGGTCGCAGATACCCGCCACGTCGGTGCCGTAGTCCACCTGGCGGCCCTTGTGGAGCCACAGCACCTTGCCGCAAAGCTGGCGCACCTGCTCCAGGGAGTGGGACACCAGGATGGTGGTGGCGCCGCTGTTGATGACCTCGTGCATCTTGCTCTCGCTCTTCTTGCGGAAGGCGCCGTCGCCCACCGACAGCACCTCGTCCAGAATGAGGATGTCGGGCTTCACCAGGCAGGCGATGGAGAAGGCCAGGCGGGACTTCATGCCGGAGGAGAGCTGCTTGAAGGGCCGCTCCTCAAAATCCTTCAGCTCAGCAAAGGCGATGATTTCATCGTATTTCTCGTCCATAAAGCGGCGGGTGTAGCCCAGCATGGCGCCCCGGAGATAGGCGTTCTCCTTTACGGTGAGCTCGCCGTCGAAGCCGCTGGCCAGCTCCAGCAGGGCGGCGATGCTGCCCTGGCGGCGGATGGTCCCCTCGGTGGGCACCATGATGCCGGACACAGCTTTCAGCAGCGTGGATTTGCCGGCGCCGTTGGAGCCGATGATGCCCAGCATCTCCCCCCGCTCCAGGGAGAAGGTGACGTCCTTATCCGCCCAGAACTCGGTGACATGGTAGTTGCCGGTGAGCTTACGCATGACGAACTCCTTGAGGCCAATATCCTTGAAATCGCCGGTGATGTACCGGATGGACACGTTGTTTACTTCCAGAATTGCCATCACGCCACCTCACACATAGTACAGGAACTGGTGGTTGTACTTCTTATACATCCAGCAGCCCAGGGCCAGGACGATCAGGGCCTCCGCCGCCATCAGCAGGTGATAGTGCCAGGACAGCACAGCGCCGTCTATGGTGATCACCCGGAAATACTTGATGATGAGATAGACGGGATTGGCCAGGAAAATGCGCTGGATTTCGGGTCTGAAATTATCCACGGAATAGAAGATGGCGGAGGCGTACATCAAGAGCTGGGTGAACACGCTCCAGAGATACTGCATGTCACGGAAGAACACGAACAGCGCCGACAGGATCAGCCCGATGCCCAGGTTCAGCAGCACCTGGCAGGTGATGGGATACAGCAGCAGGAAAAACCGCCAGGTAAAGGTGATGTGATCCAGCACGCAGAACAGCAGGAACACCGTCAGCGTCAGGCCGAAGTTGATGAGGCACTGGGCGTTCTTGGCCAGCAGGAAGAGATACTTGGGCACGTTGACCTTGGTGAAAATATGAGCGTTGTCCATCAGGGAGCTCATGCCCTGGTTGGTGGACTCACTGAAAAAGGCGAACACCAGGTTGCCGCAGAAGAGGAAGGTGGTGTAGTGGGGCGTAGAGCGGCCGAAAAACTGGGTGAACACCAATCGCATCACCAGCAGCGACAGCAGCGGCGACAGCACGCTCCAGGCCATGCCCAGCACAGTGCGCTTGTATTTCTTTTTGAAGTCACGCTTCACCAGCTCCTCAAAGAGGAACTGGTGGGTTTTGAGAGTTTTGAACATAGTGAAATCTCCTGATGTGGTGAAGGAGTTGGGGCGTGGATGGCAGGCCGGGCGCGGCGCACCCCCTTACAGGTGGCATTCCTCATCCTCCCACAGCCCCAGATGGTAGAGGCAGCGGCGGAGGGTGTATTTCACTCCGTTCTCCCGGAGGCACCGGACGCCGCCCATCACCTTGCAGGGCAGCCAGGTGGCAGCCTGGCCGATGCGGAACGCAACGGGATGGTCGGTGCGATAGGCGGAATAATACACTGCATTGTCTACGATTTGCCTGAACAGTTCGTTTTCCATCTCGTTTGGAAAGACCACCTTTTCCCGCTCTTCGGCTGGCAACCAGCGATACTTGTCTGTCGCTTTGTTCGTCAACCTCGCGAAGGCGTGGTGAAGCTCAGTCGCTTCCTCCGTGCCGCAGGGTGTACGCAGGCCTCGCTCCAACAGTGCCGCAGCGCCGCGGAAATAGCCTATTGCGTTTTTGTGGGTTATGCTGGACGTTACAGTAGACGAGGCTCTGATTCTGTAGTGGTGCAGGGCCTCCGGCAGGACGGCGATTCTCCCGGCATACAGGTCGGCCAGGAGGACGAAGGGCTCGTCCTCGTGGACAATGCCCTCGATGAAGGAAAAGCCGTTTTCAAGAAGGTAAGCGCGCCGCCACAGTGCAAGCCACACCACCGCGGTGTAGCTATCACGTTCTCTTGCCGCCCTGACATACTCCACTCCGGAATAAACGCCCGGCAAATCCCTCACGCCAAAATAACAATCATAGTTGTGCTCTCTCCGGAGGTCTTTGGATTCATAAAAAGGCCGGGTAGCAAAATGAACGCCGTCCGCAGCCTTTTCTTCGGCAAGGCGGACCAGGTTTTCCAGTGCCTGCGGGTCAATAAAATCGTCGCTGTCCAGAAAATAAACGTATTTTCCATGGGCGTGGGCCATGCCGCTGTTCCTGGCGGCGGAGACGCCCCCATTCTCCCGGTTGATGACGACAATCCTCCCGTCCTTTTCCCGGTATTGCGCCAAAATGGCGGGGGAGCCGTCTGTGGAGCCGTCGTTGACGCAGATGATCTCCAGATGGCGGTAGGTCTGGGCCAGCAGGCTGTCCAGACACTGGCGGATATAGGTCTCCACGTTCCATACGGGAACGATGACGGACACCAGGGGCGTCCGCGTATTGGCAGGTGTTTGCATAAAGTCACGATTCATGTAAAAACTCTCCGAAGTCGATGATTGGCCGGAAGCGGCTCTTCGCCTTACGATGGGAGCCGCTCCTCCTACCGCAGTCCCAGATGGAATAAACCGCGGCGGAGGGTGTATGCCAGTCCATTTTCGCGGAGGCATCGGATGCCGCCTTTTACCTTGCGGGGCAGCCAGGTGACGGCGAGGCCCACACGCAGCGCGGCGTCATCCCGCTCCAAATCCGCCTTGCTCACCAGATTTGCTTTGATCATCTCCTCCAGGAAGGGGGACAGACCCGCATAGGGGGCAAACTTGTCATTGGTGGCGAACACCACGGGGACAATGGGGCCCGTCGTCTCCTGCAGGCAGGTCAATTTAGCAGATTCAGCAGACATAGTTCTCTTTCCTTCCGCTTTTACACATGTTTTCTACACAGCTTTTGGCGCACCTTGAAGCGCAGCCACGTGACGTTGTACCGCAGCAGGCGGCGCAGCCGGATCTTGCCGTCATTGATGCGCACAAACACCTCATCGCTCTTTTGGTCCGGGTATGCATACGGAAGCGCACGGAGAATCAGCGCTTTGCAGTAGGGCGTTTTTATGGCAGTGTCCCAGAAGGCCTCCGTCCACAGGCTGTCCTTGCTCTGCCAGGGCTTATCAGCGCCGCCGAAGTGGAGAATCTTCGGGTCCTCCAGCGATTCCGCAAGCTCCTGCCGGGCAGCCTCCGGAAGCAGCTCCGGTCGATAGGGCTTCATCACGTCCCACCTGGCGTGAACCAGCTTGGCCTTTCCGCCGTTGCAGAGCAGATTCAGCACGTCCTGGTCATGCTGCAGCCAGTCTCTTGACGCGGCAAGCCGCAGCAGGTCGTCCGCCGTGTAGGCCCGACGAAAGGCGTCCAGGTGCAGCACCAGCACACCGGCTATGAAGTAATCGTCGGGGCTTATCAGACGCAGCACCGTATCCCGGTATTCTCTTCGTGTGTCGTGCGGGTCATAGTAGGAAGCCATGCCGCACATATCCCGGGAGGAGGCCAGCAGGTACCCCGTAAGGTCGGTGTCCAGCAGCACGCCCACGTCGGCCAGCGCCAGCATATCCGCGTCCAGATACAGCGCCTTTTTGTAGGCGTCGTCCAGCACGTAGGGAATCAGCAGCCGCAGGTAAGTGTCTACGGTGAACTCTCTTTTCCCGCCGATAAACAGGGTATATCCCTTTATCCAGGCGCTGACGTTGCGGAAGCGGAGGGAGATGTTGTCCCGTCCCGCTGTCACAGTGCCCAAAATCCGCTGATTCTCTGCCGTAATATCCCGGTGGAGAACGATGATGTCATACTGGCGCAGGGGTGAGGCGTGCTCCACCACAGAGTAGAGCATGACGGAAAAATAGGGGCAATAGTAATCGTTGATGCAAAAGACGATGGCCTCGCTGCCCCCGGGGAAGGCAGGCGCAATCGTCTCGTTTTGTTCCGCGGAGGGATGGCTCCGCAATGCTTCATCTTTCATGGGGATACTCCTTTTATCCATGGCTTCCGTTGGCAGGACGCCTTATTGATCGTCAGTGTGTGCGCTGGTTGGTCCACCACACAAGGCCCCGGGGCAGGTGGCGCGCCATCTCCATCTGTCCTTATTTCTTGCTGCTGTACCGTCAGTGCGTCAGCTCATTTGTCCAATTCACAAGTCCTCTCGGCATGTGCAGCAGCATTTCCAGTTGAATTAACAGCACCTTTGCCTTCCGCATCAACCTGAGTTCTGACGAGCGCAGAAAGTCGTGAAGCATAGGGCCGGTGGCCTTTGCGATCATACGCATCGCTTTTTTATTGCCGCCACAATAGGCCTGAACCTTCATTTCATTGCAGGTGTTATACATGCGCGCTCTCGCCAGCGTACGGATAGCCGCGTCATCTGGCAGCAGGCGAAAAGATTTGGCCTTTGCCGCAAGAATGGTCATCTTTTTTTCCGTGAGGACAGCAGTTCTACCTACACTGTCCTCACGCGGCCGATAGAAATACAGCGCCACAGGAAGAAAGGCGGTATATTTGCAGTTTCGTAATACCTCCAACAACCACACTTCATCCTCTGAGTGAGCAAGCGCCGGGTCAAAGCGGACCGGCCCGCCCTCCCAAAAGACTAAATCGCGTCGGAAGATCTTCGCCCACGGGGAAGTAAAATAACCGTTTCGGCGCATCATCTGATAAACTGTCTCTGCGAAGCCGCAGGGTAAAACTGGGAAAAGGCCTTTTTCAACACGCCTGCCGTGGGGGTAGTCCACAAAGCCGCACATGGCGGCGTCGGCGTCGTTTTCGTTCAAACACTTAACCAGCTTTTCATACATCTGTAAATCCAGCCAGTCATCGGCGTCAACAAAGCTGATCAGGTCCCCGCTGCATGCAGCCAGGCCTGCGTTTCTGGCGGTTGAGACTCCTTCGTTAGGCTTGTGGATCACACGAACTCTGGTGTCTTTCTCAGCGTATTTGTCACAAATATCAGCGCTGCCATCGGTAGAACCGTCATCGACAAGGATAAGCTCAAGACATGTATACGTCTGCGACAAGATGCTGTCGATGCATTCACAAAGGTATTGCGCGGTATTGTATACCGGGACGATGACCGAGATTAATTCATTCATGTTTTCTGTTTCACTTTCTCAACACAGCGCTTTGACCATGTCATCAGCAATTTTGTCGGCTTATAAGCAAAGCGCAGGGCAGTGATCAGCAGGACCCTGCTCGTAGGCATTACCTTTGCCTTTATCAGCTCACGATAGTGTGCCGCAAGATTGGCGCGCCATTGGGTAAGCTCCCGTGAATAACGCGCGGAAAGCGTCGGATTATCTGCCAGGATCAGGCGGCAAATCAGGGTGAAGTCCGTCCGCCAGCGGTTAATCTGCGCCATGTAGCGCAGTTTGCCATCCGGCAAAAGATTGACCACTTCATCCCATACCTGAATCAAATCAAGGTCTCGATCTCCAAAGCCCTTATGCAGCATGCTTTCCGGGTTCTGATAATAGAGATAAACCGGCGCTGTGGTTTCGACAATCCTCTCTGCTTTTGCGAACGCCTGGCAAGTCAGAAGCACATCGTCACCCTGGCATATTCCGTCCGCCTCAAGCAGATTTTCCATCAGCTCCCGCCGGTATAATTTGTGCCAGACATAGAGAATAAACTCCTGTGTACCCCACCGCATAAGCCGCGGCCAGATTTGTTCCGGTGTTAATTCTCGAATCTCTTCACGCCCGGCCGGCGGCAAGGGGCTGTCCGGGTCATCTGTCTTGATAATGCCGCCAAAAGCGATATCTGCCTCGTGCGCTTCCAGAAGATCGGCGAGCTTGTCCAGCGCCCCCGCGCAAAACCAATCATCCACATCCGAAAATGCAAGATACTGGTAGGTCGCGGCGGCAATTCCGGTTCTGCGTGCCTCATAGCTTCCGCGGTTTTCCGTGTGTATCACGCGGATTCGCGCGTCGTTCTCTGCCAACGCCTTTGCACGCCGGAATGTTTTATCGGTAGATCCATCATCCACAAGGATGATTTCCTTCACCCGGCTTCCGGCAGATTGAATGCTCCTTATGCAGGCATCAAGCATGGACTCACCGTTATATACAGGGACGACTACTGAGATTCCTTTCATCTCACACGCACCCCCATCTTCCGCAGCACGAACGCCCCGCCCTTTTTCAGCCAGTTCTGCTTTTCCGTGAACACATAGGGCAGCTCCCGGCAGGGGTAGCCGTTGGTCTCCAACCACACGTCCAGCAGCCGCTCCGCCACGAAGCCGAACACCCGGCGGTCGTAGGGCGAATAGGCGCTGACGTCCAGCCGCTCTTCCAGCGCGAAAAGCACGTCGAAAAGCCAGGCGCAGTACGCATCCAGCTTTTCCCGGCCCATCACCAGCATGTTGAATCGGTGGCCCCAGGTGCGCTTCATCACGGCGTCAAAGGCCGCCACGTAGGCCGGGTGGCGCTCCTTCAAAATCTCCCTGGCGGCGTCCAGGTCGGCGGCGTGGTGGGCGTGGGCATAGTGGCTGTAATTGGTCTCAATCCAGTACCGCCGGGGCCGGGGCAGGAGAATGTCGCACTCTGCCAGCGCCCGGGTCAGCGCCTCGGCATTGAGAATCCGGGCGGATTTGGGCCGCCACCACTTGCCATTGCTGAAATACCGCCGGTAATGCACCAGGCCGATATCGTCGGCGTCGGCGTTCTTCCACGCCCAGTAGAGGGCCGTCAGCTCGCAGTACTGCTCATTTTTGCAGGAGATGTTGTCCCCCGTATTGTCGGGCGTAAAGCCGGGGATGGGAGCAGGGTGCAGCGCCGCCCCCGCCTCCACCGGCAGGTAGCAGGGCTCCGCCGGCACCGGGCAGGGCCGGTGGCAGGCTATGAACATGGTCAGCGGCTGTGACATGGCGCGCCTCCGTGGATGATAGTCGTGTTATTGGGGATCGTCCGCCGCCTGGATCTGCCGGACGCACTTGTCCGCCAGGCCCGCCAGCACCCAGAACAGGGGCGAAACGATGGCGATGGAGAACACAAAGGTCGAGTAGACCAGATAGCCCGCCATGCCCGCCAGGAAGATCAGCAGCACGGGGCTTCGGCGGGCGGCCTTGAGGCAGCGCACCGCCAGGGTGATGAGGAACGCCAGGTACAGCCCCAGGCCCACCAGGCCCGTGCAGGCGGCCACCATCAAGAAATCGTTGTGGGGGAAATCCACCACATCCTGGTTGTGGATCACCGCCTGGTAGCCCTCGTTATAGGGCTGGAACAGGGTGGCAAAGGAGCCGGGGCCGCCGCCGAAAACGGGGTGCTCCCCGATAATGACGGCAGTCTTCTTCCAGATATAGCCCCGAACGGTGCCCGCCTCATCGGACAGGTGGCCGTGGAGCAGCTCCGAGGCCTCCCGCACCAGCCGGTTGCCCCCCTGATAGCCGTACACCACCACCAGGGCGATAAGCAGCACCACCAGCATAAGGAGATAGCCGACCCGGCGGACGACGGCGGGCTTCACCGTCCACACCCGCTCCCGCCGGCTCATAAGCCAGGCCGCCAGGCCCAGCACGGCGGCCAGCGCCAGGCAGATCACCACGCCGTAGCGGGGCGCGGCGGCGCGGCTCCTGGGGTTGAGGAAGGCGCACGCCGCCCCCAGCACCAGGGGGATGAGTCCGATGAGCAGCCGCTGCAGCCGCTGCCGGCTCTCCACCAGGCAGGGCAGCAGCAGAAGCACCACCAGGAAGCCCAGCTTGGCGGTGTCCACGTCGGTGAACACCGCGATGTAGGTCATAAAAAACACCGCCGGCAGGCCCCAATAGCGCTCCTTATCCTGCAACAGCACAAAGCCGCACAGCAGCGCCGGGACAAGGATACACACCAAGCAGGCCACGCAGTCCTCGTGGCCGATGGTGGTGAGAAAGTGATACTGCCAGTAGTCGCCATCAAAGAAAAACAGCGTGGAGCCCAGGCTCTGGGTCAGGGCGAAAAAGCCCGTCACCGTGCCCATCACACCCAGGCCGTAGGCGTAGGCGTCGGTATACTCCCCCCAGAAGGACAGCAGCAGGAATACCGCGCTGTACAGGAGGATGGAAAACAGCCCCTCATACCGGCTCTGGCCCAGCCACAGATGGTCATAGGGCGACGCCACGGCGGAGACGGCCGCCCACAGCACGTAGGCCATGAGGATGACCTGGGGTGCCGTCAGGCGCAGCTTTTCCACCTCCCCCGTCTTGCCATGCCGCTCCTGCCAGGTGAACATCATAAGCAGGGCCCACAGCAGCACATACACCACCGTGAATACGGCGAAGAGGGTGAACTTTGTCACCGTAATATTGGTGTAGAAGCCCGGCCCGATCAGCACCGGGAACACCACCAGCATCACCAGGGCAAAGCTTTGGGTCAGCCGCTCCAGCGCCGGGTTGCGCCCCCGCCGGGCCAGCGGTGCGCCGGTACTGTTGCGGCAGAACAGCGACACCGGCTCGGATTGTGTTTTCTTTCTATTCTTCTGTTTTTTCATCTGTGTTCTCCCAATCCCGCCCCTGTCTGCTGTCAGCAAAAGCGGGGAAATAGATATTGTCCATGGGGCGTGTTTACTTCGCGCCCTCGTCATTCATAAATTTTCCCCGGAACACCGTTTCCAGCATGATGCGCAGGTCCAGCCACAGGCTCCAGTTCTCGATATACCACACGTCGTGCTTCACCCGCTCCGGGATGGGCGTGTCGCCGCGAAAGCCGTGAATCTGGGCCCAGCCGGTCATGCCGGGGCGCACCTGATGGCGCACCATGTAGAGGGGCACCTCCTCCTTAAAGCGGTGGACATAGAAGGGGATCTCCGGGCGGGGACCCACCAGGCTCATGTCGCCCCGCAGCACGTTGAAAAGCTGGGGCAGCTCGTCCAGTGAGCAGCGCCGCAGCCATGCGCCGAAGGCCGTCCGGCGGTCGTCCCGCTTCCCGGACCACGCCGTGTCGGAATCGTCGTTCACCACCAGGGAGCGGAATTTATACATGGTGAAGGGCTTTTTATATTTGCCGATGCGCTCCTGGACGAAAAACACCGGCCCCGGGGAGGACAGCTTTACGCCCACGGCGCAAATCGCCATCAGCGGCGAGAGCAGCGTCAGCATCAAAAGGGCGCCCACGATGTCCACCGTGCGCTTGACGATGGCGTTGCCGTAGTTATCCAGGGGGATGCGGCGGATGTTCAGCAGCGGAATGCCGCCCACATCGTCAAATTCCGGGTGGGCGGGCATATACTCGGCGTACAGCGGGATAATGGACAGCTTTACGCCCGTCTTTTCGCAGCAAGAGATGATATGGGGCGTCAGCTCATAGTCCGCCGAATCGATGGCGGACACCACCTCGTCGGGCACGGTGTGGTCGAGAATGGTCTCCAGCTCGTCGAAGCCGCCCAGGTAGGGGATGGGCAGCTCCCCCGGCTGCGCCGCCACGTAGCCCAGGGCGTTAAAGCCGATTTCCCTTTCGGCACGGATGGTATCCAGATAGCGTTCGGCGTTTTTGCCGCCGCCCACAAGCACCACGTGCTTCAGGTTTCGACCCCGCTTGCGAAGCTCGCGCAGCGCCTTGCGGATGATCACATGCTTGGCGACCACCACCCCTGTGCTCAGCGCCATAAAGATGCCCAGCAGCAGCCGGGAATAATGCTCGTCGTGGTTCAGATAGAGCCAGCCCAGCAGCAGCGCCGCAATGAGGAAATTGGCCTCCAGCAGGTTGATGACCTCTGTGCGAATCCGCAGCACGCGGCTGGTCTGATAGATGCCCCGGGCGGCAAAGAGGAATAGCTCCGCCAGCATAATGGCGATGCCCAGGCGCAGGTAGCTCTCCCGGGGCACGTTTTCCACGCCGTGGAGCACGCCGAAGCGCAGCCAGTAGGACAGCGGCATCATCAGGCAGATGAGGAGCGCGTCGGTAATTACATTCAGTTGATTGAGAAACCGCTGGTTCTCCCGAATCATGGCGCCGTCACCTCCCGTGTCCGTCATGGCCTGTCATGCCGATTCTACGCGGATTATATCCTAAACATATTTATTTTAGCCTCAATCGAGTGGGAAAGCAATAGGAACTTATGCCCCCGCCCGGCGGAGAGGCCGCACTCCCCTGCCCTTGCCCGCCGCCGAAAAATCCCCCTGGCGGGCCGGTTTCTCCATTGCGCTTTCGGGGGAAGTATTGTATAATGAGCAGGATATATCGGACAGGGCGGCGGTGTCGCCGCTGCGGAAAGGACGGATGGTATGGCACACAAGGTAATCGTGCTCAACGGCAGTCCCCGGGATAAGGGCTGCACCGCCCGGGCGCTGGAGGAGGTCATCAACACCCTTCACGCCGAGGGCATCGAAACGGAGCTGGTGCAGGTGGGCAAGGGCGGCTGCCAGCACGGCTGCATGGCCTGCGGCTTCTGCGGCAAAAACGGCCGCTGCGTGTTCACCGACGACAAGGTCAACGAGGTGGCGGAGATGCTGCGCGGCGCCGACGGTCTGCTGGTGGGCAGCCCGGTCTACTACGGCTCCCCCAACGGCACGGTGCTGTCCTTCCTGGACAGGCTGTTTTACAGCACCGCTTACAGCAAGCACCTGAAGGTGGGCGCGGCGGTGGTAAGCTGCCGCCGGGGCGGCAACACCGCATCTTTCGACGTGCTGAACAAGTATTTTTCCATCTCCGGCATGCCCATCGCCACCAGCACCTACTGGAACCAGG